>NZ_JBNNTI010000014.1:0-86215 GCF_050278625.1 Viridibacillus sp. NPDC096237
GGTAATCTAATCATTAGAAGAATCCTTTCTTTTGGTTAGTTCTTAGACGATTTAACCTTAACAGAAATGGATTCTTTTTTCATTTTTTAAGTGAAGTAGAAAAACCCACTGAAAACCTGACTCATCAGCTTTTTAGTGGGTTTTTCTGTTGATTGGTGAATAATCTAGGATAAAGTAATTAAATCTCATTGTCTGAAAAATAACTCAC
Organism: Viridibacillus sp. NPDC096237; assembly: GCF_050278625.1. Taxonomy (NCBI): domain Bacteria; kingdom Bacillati; phylum Bacillota; class Bacilli; order Caryophanales; family Caryophanaceae; genus Viridibacillus; species Viridibacillus sp. NPDC096237. The sequence goes on from NZ_JBNNTI010000014.1 coordinate 209, forward strand.
ATACTCATCATCACGTAAATTTAGCAACTTTTCATGTGTTTCCCCATCATATAAATCCCAATATTTATAGCCTTTATAACCAATATATCCTATAAGGAAAAACTCTTTGCCTGCATATATAATTACTACATCCTTGATAATCAAATCCTTGGCTAACTTAACCTTTTGAGACTTTGCTTTTATTAGCAGTTCACAATTCTCAATCTGCCAATCTTTTATGCCTTCATCTAAAATGTCAAAATGCGCTTCTAAAATAGATTCTTTAAGCCTTATTGGCTCCTCTAAGTTTTGAAATTTAAGGAAATAAGCATAGCCTTTAATTTCATTGACTCTACACTGCTCGCCTTTTGGAATATATTGATCAGGATTTATTAATTCTAAATCCTTTTTTAACTGAAGTTTAGCTTTATCCCCACAAAATGATGGAGGAAAATAGATAGGTGACATTTTTTACTCCTTTAGTAACTAATAAATAACATATTCAATCTTAAAGGAAATTACAATATAACGCTATAGTAGCAAATCATCCTCAACCGCCCAATTTGGTATTCAGCAGAGTTATGTTTCGTAGATAAAAGACAAAAAAACCGACAAATCTTATCGGTTCGGAATTTATCTATAACTATTGTATAAATTCCTTAAGTAGATTATCAAAGAAAGCCTGATTTTGATGAAGATGAGATAAATGTTTCATTCCGTAAGCTCCATATTGTAAAAACAACCCCTCTTTATTTGTCTGGAAATCCAAGTGTTTGTCTGGTACGGACATTCTTTGGGCCATCGTTGCATGATATACCCAGGATTTTAAATAGCACTTTGGACGCCAATTTGTACGGGTACCCATATAATAAAAGTAGCCAAGCAGTAAACTATCGTCTTCATACCCTTGCTTCCCTTTAAAGAATTGAAGGTCGTATCCCCCAATAGCCTTTAAAGCTTTTGCCTTATGAATAACAGGGTGGACAAACCTCTCTCGTACTTCTTCTTGACTAAAACTTTTCAATACTGAAATCATGTCCTCTTTATATTCTGGAAGGACTATAAATTGACCTATTGGTTGTAACTCTCCACAACTCGTTAAAATACCAGGGGACACCATTGGCTCATCTGTAGTATCTAAAAAGTGGGTTAGAGATTCATACCAGTTTTCAGGAAATACCATATCTAAATGTATTTCGGAAATATAGTCTACTTCTTTAAAATTATCCCAAATATATTCAAAACACTTTTGCCTCGCTTGAGCAATGCCCATGTTTTCTCCATTTCCTAAAATTACATTGGGAATTTTATAATGAGCAAGCTTTGCTTCTAAAGTAGATTTGCTAAGATTTCCTTGGTTATAAATAACAACGAATTTTTCGTCCGATTCTCCTAAGCTCTCGAAGCATTGCTCAAACATTATTAAGTCTGAGGGGTGATATATAAGTGGCATTGTATGAATAATTCTCATTTAAATCAGCCTTTCTTTAAAAAGATTATTACAATGGCAGTTATATTTCATCGAAAAGGTTAAATTAAACAGCTAATTAACATGGACGCTCATGTAGGGAATTTATATCTACAAGTTAAAGGTCGCCTCAATTACTATATGCTTGAAAGTGCATTAATGTTCAGGTGAATATGGAAGAGGTGGTCATAGTAGTTGATGTACCCTAAAGTTCAAAGAAAAAACCATACCTGATTAAGGTACAGTTTTTCGTGAAGTATCTAAAATGAAGTTTATTACTACTAACTCCATTATTATTAAGTTTCAGATTTAATTTTTACATTCGGTTGTTACCTACATTAAAAGTCTACTTCTTATTTGCTTCGTAGACTTTTAACAACTTACCTTTTATAGTCGTATGCTTCATGTTTTTCAACACAATTGGACCTTTATCATTCAATATTTCAACATAAGAAAATGCATCTAAAATTGTAATGATGCCAATATCTTCTACTGTAACACCGTCAATTTTCGCAATCGTCCCAACAAAATCTACTGCTCTCAGTTTCTTTTTCTTACCACCATTAAAATATAATTTCATGATCTGCTTGTTTAATTTTTCGCTTTTCGCCTTTTTCAACGTTGGTTCAATATTCATTTTTGCCTCAAAATCCGATTTCTCATTTAAAATTTCTTCTTTTGACGGTACTTTCATGTTCGGGATTTTAAAACCAATATATTCTTCAATTTCACTTAGAAACTTGTCTTCAAATGGTGTTACTAACGTAATTGCTTTCCCTTTCTGTCCTGCGCGTCCCGTTCTTCCTGTACGATGAACATAACTTTCTTTTTCTAAAGGAAGATCGTAGTTAATGACATGTGTAATATTATCAATATCAATTCCTCTAGCAGCTACATCTGTCGCTATTAAATAACGGAAATCCCCTCGCTTAAAATCAGCCATCACTTCGAGACGAATATCTTGTACCATGCCACCGTGAATTTTATCGCAGCTATAGCCTAAATCAGCTAATTGTTCGCACAAAGTATCTACTCTGTCTTTTGTTCGGCAAAAAATAATACAACTATCTGGATTTTCGACAATCGTTAAATCTTGAATAGCAGAAAGTTTATTATTTTCTTCCACTACGACTAATGCATGGTCAATTTTATCAGTTGTAAGTCCAGTAGCCCTAATCTCAATATCAGTAGGTTTTTTCATATAGTTAAGAGCTAAGTTTTTAACAGCCTCTGGCAAAGTAGCTGAAAATAACATCGTCACTCGTTTTCGTGGTAATTCTTTAATAATTGCCTCCACTTGTTCAATGAACCCCATATTCAACATTTCATCTGCTTCATCTATAACAAGATAACGAATCTGATCCAATGCTAGAGTGCCTTTTTCAATATGATCCATGACACGACCCGGAGTACCAACTACTACATGTGTTTTTTGCTTTAATTCTGTCTTTTGGATGGCAAAAGGTTGTTTACCATAAACAGCCGTTGCTTTAATTCGTTTATATCTACCTAAATTTGTGAAATCCTCTTTGACTTGAACAGCAAGTTCTCTCGTTGGTGTTAAGATTAGAGCTTGTGGTTTATTCTCTTTCCAATCAACTAATTCACAAATTGGAATCCCATAAGAGGCCGTTTTTCCACTACCCGTTTGAGATTTCACAACAAGATCCTTATTCTCTAATACAAGCGGTATAACTTTACTTTGAACTTCTGTTGGATTTTTGTATTCTAAGCTATTTAGCGCATTTACGATTTCATTACTTAATTTATAATCTTTAAAACTTTTTCCACTCATAACTAAGCCTCATTTTTAAATTATTTACTATTAATATTTCCGAATAGATGATTATCTTATACAAACTTCCATTATACTCGAAATTTCATCTGCAAATACATTTCTGCTCTAATAATATGACCAAATGTCTTTTAATGATGTACTTAAAAATGATTTCTCATTAATTATTAGTTCTTTTCATAGACTGGAATGACGTTATATTATTTTTCCATACTATCTTTAGAAAAAATTAGAGCGGAATAAGGGGAATCGAATGAATAAAAACAAAGTGGAAGTGTCAGCGGTGATAAAGAACATACCTGCTTTTTTACAACTATTTCTTAATTCATGTCTAGTCATTTTAGCGCTCATTTTATCATTCTTACTTGTTAAAGAAATAGCGATTTTCTTGGAAATTTTAATGACTCGTGGTAGTAGTGACTATAAGCTATTCCTCGAAAATATCCTTATCTTCTTTTTATACTTCGAATTTATCACAATGATTGTAAAATATTTTAAGGAAGATTATCATTTTCCACTTAGATATTTTATATATATCGGAATTACTGCAATGATTCGGCTCATTATTGTAGAGCATGATCATCCCACCGATACATTAATTTATTCACTAATAATTTTGATTCTGATCATTGGTTATTTCATTATTAATATTACACCACTAGAAAGACCCGTTCATTTGTGGTTTTTTAATAAGAAAGAAAAAAACTAGGGATCAATTTATATTTAGCATTATGATGGCATTCCTCGTCTCTATTAATAGTTCAAATTTACATATGTATAAAGTGGTTTTGTAAGAAATTTTACTATAAAAAGGGATTACCTTTAAGGACAAAGAAACAAACAAAACCAAGGAATGTTTTCCTTGGTTTTGTTTGTTTTGATTTCCTTAGAATTTAGACTGTAATTTTGAATATTTATTATCAAAACCACACATTTTTTGTATAGATTGTGGTGCTCTTTTGATAGTCCCAGATAGAATTTTCAAAAAATAGGTACAAAGCCAAAGCAAGCGTTATTTAATATACATATAAATATAGAGCAGTATAACTAAAAAATAAATAGCGGGGTGATAAAGATAAATTTATTCCAAACAAAATATGTATTCAATTCATTATAACATTCAAAAAAACTAGCTAGAAAGAAGGTAGAATAATATGCAACCAATGGCTTGGGTGACCATATTAACTTTTTTGGTTACTCTTGTATTTATTCTTTGGCGACCTAAAGGAATTAATGAAGCCATACCTGCTACAATCGGAGCTATCATTGTATTACTAAGTGGAAGTGTCTCGCTTACTGAACTTGGAATCATTACGGAAACCATAAGCGGAGCAGCTATAACCATTATGGCAACCATTGTTATGGCAATAGTCTTAGAAAGCTTTGGGTTCTTTAACTGGGTCGCTGAAAAACTGGCGGAAAAAGCAAAAGGGTCAGGTATCCGATTATTCTGGTATGTCAATCTTTTGTGTTTTCTTATGACACTTTTTTTCAATAACGACGGTAGTATTTTAATTACAACCCCGATTTTGGTCATGTTACTAAACAATATGGGCTTAAAAAACCATCAAAAAATACCATATTTACTATCTGGGGGCTTAATCGCGACCGCCTCAAGTGCCCCTATTGGTGTAAGTAACATTGTAAATCTAATTGCCCTGAAAATCGTGCATATGAGTTTGTATGCTCATACGGCAATGATGTTTGTTCCAGCAACACTAGGTTTACTATTATTAGTTGGGCTCCTGTTCCTACGATTTAAAAAAGCCTTACCAAAAACCGTACCTACTAAAGTAACTGGACTGTCGCTACCTTCTTACCATCCACTTAAGCAAAATTCTATCTACTCTTCGGACAAGGGCCGTTCAAAGTTTATGCGAAACATCCTACTATTTGTTTTCGCAGTCCGTATCAGTCTCTTTGTTGCTTCATTTCTCTCAATTCCAGTCTCCGTCATGGCTGTTATTGGGTCCCTTGTACTTCTAGGCTGGAGATGGGCTTATTTAAAAGTACCTCCAAATGATATGCTTAAAAAAACACCATGGTATATTATTATTTTCGCGTTTAGTATGTACATCATTATTTATGGTCTAAATAATATCGGTTTAACAGACTGGTTAATAAATTTCATGCGTCCTATGGTTGCTGGAAGCCTGCTCCATACCAGTGTGTTAATGGGGATATTACTATCTGTACTTTCCAACATATTTAATAATCACCCGGCGCTTATGGTTGGAACGCTCACTTTAACAAATATGAATTTAGACTTACTATCCTTAAAGGTTGCCTATTTAGCAAATGTTATCGGAAGTGATATTGGTTCTTTACTACTTCCAATGGGCACGTTGGCTACGTTAATGTGGATGCACATTGTAAGGCGCGGAAAGGTAAAAATCACATGGTGGCAATATATAAAAATCACCATTGTCGTTATACCACCTACAGTAATATTTACATTAATAGTTTTATATTACTGGGTTACTTGGCTTTTTTAATAAGTAGCAAAACAATAATTCCACTATCACATATTGTTAGCATATGATTAAGGTTAATTTTTGTTCAAGGTAGAGAAAATTTAGACATTGTAAATTTGCGTATTATGTCATATAAATTATAAAATTGACCACTAAAAGAATATTTAAGGAATCAATTTTGATACAACACCCTTAAATCAACATGCTTTATTTTTCTACTTAAGCTAATCAACTAGGTTGGTTTAAGTAGAAACCTTCACAATCTCAATTACATTTATCAATTGATACATTTTTTTCTTATTAGGTCCAGTAGGTTTCTATCAATATTTTCTTAACATTATCTACTACCCATCAACTACAAAAAGCCACACCTAATCATGGTATGGGTCCTTCTTTATATGGCAAAGTACGTCCCTGTGAAGAGTTATAAAGCTGAGCATAGGACTAATTCATTGTGTGGAGATTGTCACAGGTTAATAACCATACTTAGCTCTGACGCTGGGCGCAAAAAAACACACTCGCTAATGCGAATGTGTTTTATATTATTTAGATAAATCGATTTTTTTATTTAATAAATAAATAGTGATTCCTCCAACAGTCATAGACAATAATTCACCAATCCCTACTGTTAACCACGTTGGCCAAAATGGAAAATCATACAGGATAGTTAATTGGCCTGCAACTGTAAACATGGATATAGCAAAAATTAATGCGGTAATAACCATCTTTAAAATATCATTTGTAATTTTTTTAGTCACTGCGCGACAAAGAATTAATACGAGAAATGTAGAAATACCACCAATTGGAACATCTAGAATCCACGTTGGTGACATGAAATTTGCAAGTACTACTCCCACTGTCACTGCCACGACATAGCGCTTGTTGTACAATGCCAAATAGTTGAACATCTCCGACAAACGTAACTGTACTGCTCCAAAACTAAAAACCGACAATAAAACAGTCACCGCTACATATAAAGCTGCGACAAGTGCCGTTTTTGTTAGCTCACTCACAGTAGTACGTGATGAGCCTTTTAAAATAGACGTATTCAATTTAAATTCTCCTTTGTAAAATAGCACGACCGCTATTTTAGTAATAACTACGACCAAAGGAAGAGAGCTATTTGCCCTATCTGAAGTGCCGTAGTGCAAGCAGTATTTTTGCTTACTCGCGTATTATATCAGAAGAATTTAACTTTGAACAACGCTATCTTGCAATCCAACCGCCATCAATCGGTACGACAGCCCCATGAATATAGTCAGATGCTTGACTGGCCAAATAAAGCGTTAAATTGGCCACTTCACTTGGTTGTGCCCAACGACCCGCGGGTGTCTCTTTAGCTACCCATTTTGCTATTTCACCATCTCCCTCAAAATCAGCCTTGTTCATAGGTGTTTGAATTGCCCCAGGTGCAATTGCATTCGCACGTATCCCTTCACGACAATAGTCTTGATCTAACTGCTTTGTATAACCAACAATTGCATGCTTAGATGCTGTATAAGCCGCGCCGCCACCACCTGCAACAAGTCCTGCAATTGATGCCATATTAACAATAACACCAGATTTCCTTTTTAACATTTGAGGTAAAATTGTATTCGTCACAAAATAAGTACCCTTTACATTTGTGTTCATAATTTTATCCCAAAGATATTCATCTGTATCGAGTGTTTTTGCAAAGCTATCCAAAACTCCTGCTGTATTCAATAAAATATCAACTTGATTGAATGTAGCCATAGCTTCTTTAAATGCTTTCTCTACATCTTCCTTTTTGCATACACTACCTACCGCGTATGCAAAGTGCGTATCATATTTTTGTTTAATGGTTACTAACCCATGCTCATCTAAATCAAAGCCAAATACATTCGCCCCATTCTCTAAAAAGGCAATTGCCTGAGCCTGTCCAATACCGGATGAAGCACCTGTTACAAATACCGTCTTTCCTGTATACTCTTCAAATTTCAAATTTTCCCCTCCTCATAACAAAAAGCCCATGATTTCTCATGAGCTTTTAGATTAATCGACGATTATCCAATCTTCTGCTAATAAATCGCATACAGTTGGTGTGAACATTGTGTAGCCCTCACCTTGCACATTAATTAAAAAGTATGGGTTCAAACTCTCGCCTTCATGTTTGCTTTGCCCAACAAGCTTAACATACAATTCAGCACCGCCCCAACCTTCACGAATTACTTTCTTGCCTGCTTTTAAAAGTGGCAATACCTTTTCAAAAGTCATTTATACTCATCCTTTATCTCGTTAATATCAATCGCTCTTTATCGGGAAAAGTATACTGGATTGTGGAAATGTTTACAACTACAGTTTGGTTACTGTAAGTTTTTTCACTATACAAAGTGCATTACTTGAATACCTATTTACTTTTGATTTCAAAGCAATAAGGTTTAACTGAAAATCACTTTATGTTATCTAAAAAGAATGCTCTACTAATTATTACTCAAACAAAAGATTTAATACACCTCGCTAAGAAGCATTTTTCTGTGATAAAAAAAGGTTTCAACGCCATATTAAGAAGGATTCAAAATGAAAGGAGAGATCAAGTATGGGAAGAGACAATAAACAAGGTAAAAGTCAAAACAAAGGTACATTACCTCAAACACCTAAAAACCAAAAAATTGCTCCAAACAAAGTGAATGAGGAATTTTCTCAAGAATTAGCTGAGCTTGAAACGTTGGTTGCAAAAAGTAAGCCAAAAAAATAGGGGATGAACATCAACGTGCCCAAGAAATTGTCGCACTTCACCATTAGGTCTGAAGTATATTTTTCAGAATTAAAAGAAGTATATTTAGTACAATAAAAAATCCCACTGGATGAGTATCCAGTGGGATTTTTTCAAGATATAGGCTAAAACCAAAAAATTACACAATCTACTTTCACGTAATGGTTTTTGTAGTTTGGTACTGATTTTTCAAACGAAACTAAGAGAGTATATTACAAATAATCAGTGCCAAACTACTTTCATTCATTTTCAAAATTCTTTTAAACATATGATAGGCATATTGAGAAATATAAAAATTAAACTGGAGGCATGTGTAAGATGAATTTCACGTATGGAGATAAAGTTGTATTAGTTGGGACAGGAGCAGTGGGGTCAAGTTATGCATATTCCCTGATTAATCAAGGAATATGCGAAGAACTGGTACTTGTTGATATAAACGAAGCAAAAACAAAAGCAGATGCAATGGATTTGAATCATGGTCTGGTTTATGCACCAGTTCCTCAAAAAATTAGCTACGGTAATTATAGTGATTGTAATGATGCAGCTATCGTTGTCATTTGTGCAGGCGCAGCGCAAAAGCCTGGAGAAACACGACTTGACCTCGTAAGCAAAAACCTTACTATTTTTAAATCCATTGTAGGGAGCATTATGGACTCTGGATTCAACGGCATATTCTTAGTAGCTTCCAATCCAGTAGATATTTTAACTTATGCAACTTGTAAATACTCCGGTCTACCTAAAGAGAGGGTGATTGGTTCAGGTACCATTTTAGATTCAGCTAGATTCCGTTATTTATTGGGGGAAGAATTTGGTGTAGCTCCAACAAGTGTTCATGCTTATATCATTGGTGAGCATGGTGATTCAGAACTTCCCGTTTGGAGTACCGCTAATATTTCAGGAAAACTAATTGCATCTGATTTAACTGATAAAAGGAAAGATGAAATTTTTTTACAAGTTCGCGATGCAGCTTATGAAATTATCGAATCAAAAGGAGCTACTTATTATGGAATCGCAATGGGGCTAGCTCGAATAACAAAAGCCATCTTACGAAATGAAGAAGTTGTATTACCTGTTGGCTCATTATTAGAAGGAGAATACGGTAATAGCGATGTATATATTGGTGTTCCTACAATCATTAATCGTGGCGGAAGGAAAGGTATCGTAGAGCTATCTTTGAACCCAAAGGAAAAGGAGAAGTTAGCAAATTCCGTAAAAACATTGAAAGAAGTTCAATCTCAATTTTGGGGGTGATTTCAAAATAGCAAAAGGATTTCTAACAAAGGAGCTATAGATCATGTTAGTAGAAACATACAATCCATTCAATCAATTACTTCTCTCCTCAACGGTTGTTACATATTTGTGGCTTAGTAAATAGTCAGTATTTGTATGTGCAGCTACATGTTTATTAACATACGAATTGAAAGATGTAGTTTTTCCTGTATTAAGGAAATCACACTATTCCACATGTCCCTCAATACTCCATAAATACGCAACGAGCCTTAGAAGCGATTCTAAAGGCTCGTTTTTTCTGCTATTTTATTTTTTGAGAAAAGTGGACCTTCTCAGTGGTCTCAATCGCTCATAAGCCTTTATTAAACTTTATGGACTTTATGAACTTTATGGACTTCATATATTCCTTACTTTTTTACATTCCATCTCCGCTTCCCACTTAGTTATTTCCTCCCGAACACGGGGTGCTACTTCTGTTCCTAGTAGCTCAATCGCTCTCATCACTTGGCCATGCGGCATCGTGCTTAACGGTACATACATCATAAAGCGTGTAATGCCTACATTTTTACGAAGGTGAATGATCTTTTGGGCAACCGTTTCTGGATCACCAACGTACAGTGCACCTTCAAAACTGCGCGCGGCATCGAAGCTAGAACGGTCATAATGCGCCCAGCCCCGCTCCTTGCCGAGTTTATTCATGCCTGCCTGAGTAGATGGGAAAAATGTATCTGCCGCTATTTCCGTATTCTCTGCAATAAATCCTATCGAATGCGATCCGACCTTAAGCCGCGATTCGTCATGACCAGCGTGCGCTGCCGCTTTCTTATAAAGCTGCACGAGCGGTTCAAACTGCATCGGATTTCCACCAATTATCGCTAGCATCAGTGGCAGTCCTAGCAGCCCTGCACGGATAGCAGACTCCTGATTGCCTCCGCTACCAACCCATATCGGTAACGGATTCTGGACGGGGCGTGGATACACGCCCAAATTGTTAATCGCTGGCCGATGCCCGCCCTTCCAGATTACTTTTTCGGACTCCCTTATTTTAAGGAGCAATTCCAAATGTTCTTCAAACAGCTCTTCATAGTCATTCAGATCATAACCAAATAGTGGAAAAGACTCAACAAAGGAACCCCGACCCGCCATAATTTCCGCACGTCCATTTGAAATGCCATCGAGGGTAGCAAAATCCTGAAAAACGCGCACAGGATCAACTGAAGAAAGCACCGTCACTGCACTGGTCAGCCGAATCCGTTTCGTCTGCGCTGCAGCCGCAGAAAGTACAACTGCTGGTGAAGATGCCGCATAATCCTTCCGATGATGCTCACCTACGCCAAACACATCAAGTCCCACTCGATCGGCAAGAACAATCTCCTCGACAACTTCACGCAATCGCTGTGCGTGACTCATCACTTCCCCTGTCTTAACGTCCGGCTTTGTTTCTACAAACGATGTAATACCTATCTCCACGGTCAATCTCCCCTATTCTAATAGCTTTTTTCTCTGTCAATAGCTTTGAAAGCAAATTTTAAATATATATATCTTTATTCCGGGCTATTATTTGGTTCTTTTCAAGCAGGATGATGTGTAGCTCTGATTAATGTTACTGAATCTGCATATTTGAATATCATCTTAAACGAGCTTTATTTTAATACAGCAGCCGTAGCGTGGCAGGTCATTGCCCAAAACAGGAGAGCTAAAGCACTAACAAATACTCCAAGCAAGCATACTCCGTCCCAGCCATAGTGTGCATATATCTGAGTCGAAGCGATTGAACCAGTAGCACTGCCAATGGAATAGAAAACCATATATCCGGCTGTGATACGACTACGCGCCTCTGCACCCAATGCTAAGATCATACTTTGATTAGTGACATGCACGGCCTGCACCGCCAAGTCAAGAAGAACAATGCCAATGACCAATGCGAACAGCGAATGTTCTATATAGCTGATTAACAACCATGATATCAACAATAGGATCAAAGCTACGCCTGTCGTTCTCTGTCCGTAGCCTTGATCGGCTAGCTTCCCCGCCCGTGCTGCAGCTAACGCTCCGGCAATTCCTGCGAGGCCAAACGCCCCAATTGCAGTGTGCGAAAGAAATAATGGCGGTGCGCTAAGAGGCAGTACTAGTGAAGTCCACAAAATGCTGAAAGCAGCAAAAATCAGCAGAGCCAGAATAGCACGAATGCGTAATATTGGTTCTTGTGCGAACAAGATAAACACCGACCTAAGTAACTGAGGATACGACAGTGATTTTACCCCTTGTTCAACATTTGGTAACACCTTAAATAATGCACAAACCATTAGAAGCATCAGCGTTGCAGAGACCAAATAGACGGAACGCCAACCCGCAATATCTGTTAAAACCCCAGAAATGGTTCGCGCAAGAAGTATGCCAATCACAATTCCACTTGTTACCATTCCTACGACACGTCCTCGTTCGGCTGGGGCAGCCATTGTTGCCGCGAATGCCACAAGAGTCTGTGTCACGACGGCAAGCAACCCCACCAAAGCCATACCTACGAATAGTGTCGAGCTAGAGGAGGCAGTACCAACTATAACTAGAGCTATCATGGATAATAGCATCTGACCAATAATCAGTCGGCGTTGGTTCAGTAAATCTCCAAGTGGTACCAGTAGCAATAATCCCGCTGCATAAAAGATCTGAGTAATGGTAATGAGTATTCCAATAGTTGAATGGCCAATACCGAACTCACTCGACAAATTATCGAGTATCGGTTGTGCGAAGTAGATATTGGCAACGGACATCCCGCAGACAACCGCAAATAATAGCGTCACATTGCGAGGCATGGAAGAACTATGAACTGGACCAGACATGATAAGCGCCTCCTGTGACAACTGCTACTTTTTCTTTAACCTCCTCCATTTTGTCCCCCCTTCTCTATTAATTTTAAACTCCGATCATTATAACATACCGAACGGTACATTATAATTCCCAGTAAATATAACTCATAGAAACAATTACTGTCAATAAATATATTTGATTTAACCGATTCCAACTTAAAGTAAGACCTTACTTCAATAAAATAAACCAAGCTACATTTGACAAAATAAATGTCTAATTATAAAATTATATTATACTGTTCGGTAATGAAATAGACGCAACTTGAATTTACGATTGGAATCATTAATAGAAAAAATCAAGAGTGATAAGAGGTATTAATTATGGGACGAACCCGCGAATTTGACGAAGAAAAAGTATTAGATGCAGCTATGCAACTATTTTGGGAGAAGGGATATGAAGCTACCTCATTAAGCGATTTAACTTCCCGAATGGGCATTCAACGACCTAGTATTTATTCAGCCTTTGGAGACAAGAAAGAATTGTTCGAAACCGCTCTACGCAAGTACACAATGACCCGTGCTTCCGATGTACGAACCAGACTTCAAAATAATCCATCTGTAAAAGAAGCATTTTGCACTTTTTTTAAAGATGTGGCTGATGAGGAGTATACTAAAAATCGTAGTCGAGGATGCTTTTGCATCAATACAATGGTCGAACTCGCTCCTCATGATGAGAAATTTGAAATTCTTACAAGGGAACATCAAATGTACCTTTCAATCATATTTCAAGAAACCATTGAGCGAGGTATACAATCAGGTGAGCTCGAGGCCGATGTAAACGCGAAAGCTTTATCACAGGCGCTAATCGTATCGTTAATTGGACTAACCGTAATAATGAAATCTCGTCCAGAGCGATCATTTGTTGATAATACAATAGATGTAATACTTACATTGCTTAAGTAATTTAGAATGAATACAATTTTTAACGACTGGGAATCATTTTCTGGTCTTTGTTTATAATGAAAGGTTCCAGGTTCTAAAACAATTCAGAGTTGTTTTGAAACCTGGTACTTTTTATTTCAGTTTCTCTCCAAAATTGCAAATTAAATACTCTACTTAGAATGCATATTTACAATGTTCCTTACTGTGATATAAATACCCATCATCCCACAGTATGTTAGGAACTGTCGAAGTAAATAAATTTTTAAAATCCAATAATTAATGCTAGATCGAAATTAGTTTTTATATTTGGGAAAGATTTCTATCTTGACCTAAAAATCTCATTTATTTATGATAGGGTTAGCCTCAAATAGTCTAAAAGTAATTTATTTATCTCCTAACATAGATCATAAGGTATAATACTTCTATATATTTCTATAAAAGGAATGGTTACTAGATGTTTAAAGATCAAACAAGATATTCCCGTCTCGCTAATATAACTAAAATGATCAATACGAAGCTTGATTTACATGACGTATTAGAACAGGTAACAATCGCAATATCTGAGGAAATCGTCCGATGTAATTCTGTCGGCATTTATTTACCTCAGGAGGATGGATCATTTAGAGGATATGTAGGAAAACCAGAGTATATAAATGGATTGAAGCTGAATATGCATATCATTGATACTGATATCGATCTATTAGCAAACGAAGTTATTGAAACAAAAAAAACAATCTACATTCCTGATACGTCAAAGGATAATCGACCCGATCCAAGAGCTGTTGACGGGTTTCAAATTAAATCCTTATTAGCTCTTCCTATCTCTTTTGAAGATGAGTTATTTGGTCTTGTTTTTTTATTTGATTATGGAACTCCAATGAACTTAACGGAGGATGAAATTCAAACAGTTGAGGCATATGTGAATATGGCTGCAGTTGCTATTCAAAACGCAAACAATTTAACTCATAAAGAGCATCTCATTAAAGAAAAGCAGCTGCTCCTTGATGCTACACGCGATTTATCGATGTGTTCCTCTATGCAAGAGAGTCTTGATAAATGTTTTTTCTACTTAGCACAAGCTTTAGATGCTTATAATATAGGCGTTCATCTACTTGACCCAATTGCTGAGAAAAGAATTAAACCTGCAAGATTAAGTAAAAATAGTGACTGGACAGAAGAAGACTGGATAAAAACACATAATAAGATAAAAATTGACCAAAGCAATGACTCTGTGATGCAAGAGGTATTTGAAACAAGGAAAGCCATTCTCATTCCAGATGTATTTACAGATGAAAGACCTAACCACGATGTTTGCCGTAATTTTGGCATAAAGGGTATGCTTATGTTTCCTTTGATTTCAATGGGTGAGATTTTAGGTCAAATATCTGTTGTAAATCTAAGTGAGAACGAGATTCTCTATTCGGAAACTGAATTACAACTAGCCCAATCCATTATTGATACGACAGCCGCTACTTTGTCAAACCTCCTATATATGGAGAAGCAAGAGGTCATTATTGAAAAAAGAACATCGGAAATTACGATGAAAAACCAAGAGCTTGAAAGAGTTATAGCAGAATTACAGCAACTCAGCCGTGAGAAGGAATTGATTCTCAACTCTGCAGGGGAAGGAATCTTTGGTTTAGACCTTGATCGAAATATTACATTTTGTAATCCAGCAGGTGCACATATGTTAGGATACGAAACAGAAGTTGAATTAATCGGGAAATCAGTAAGTATCATCATTAACGGAAGTGAAACAGGAAGAAAGAATAGCGTTTCATCTTATTTAGAGGTAATTTCTGGAGGTTATTTAAAAAATGGCAAGTTTTTTAGAAAAGACAATTCTGGCTTTCCCGTTGAATATGTCATCTCCTTAATAAAAGAAGAAGAAGAGATTGTAGGAGAAGTTGTCACGTTTAAAGATATAACTAAAAGGAAGAAAATGGAGGAAGAGATTACATACCATGCATACTTTGATAGTTTAACAGATTTACCTAACCGAGTTCTTTTAACAGACAAGTTAACCCAAGGGCTGACACATGCAAAAGAGAATGGAGAAAAATTAGCTGTATTATATTTAGATTTAGATCGTTTTAAATATATAAATGATTCGCTTGGGCACAGCTTTGGAGATCGATTATTACGAGATGTCGCCAATCGTTTACGAGACTGCGTTCCGAATACGGCAACGTTATCACGACAAGGTGGTGATGAATTCGCAATTTATTTACCTCATATTAGTACTGAAAATGATGTTTTAAAGGTTGTTAATCTTATAATTGATACTTTTTCTACACCTTTTAATTTACTAGATAATGAAATATATATTAAAACGAGTATTGGTATAAGTCTATTCCCTGATAACGGCTATACTACGGATACGTTAATCAAAAATGCGGATACGGCAATGTACAAAGCAAAAGAAACAACGGGTAATAGTTATCATTTTTTTAGTGACGGAATGAATATAAGAACTTTTGAAAATATCAAGCTTGAAAATGCTCTATATAAGGCTTTAGAACAAGATGAGCTTGTTCTCTTTTATCAGCCTCAGATCAACTATAAGACGAATCAGTTTGAGGGAGTAGAAGCTTTAGTGAGATGGAATCATCCAGAACAAGGGATGATTTCACCAGATAAGTTTATTCCTATTGCTGAAGAAACAGGTTTAATCGTTCCTATCGGTGAATGGGTTCTTAAAGAGGCTTGTGAACAATTAAAATCATGGCACAATCAAGGGTATCCATTAAAAAGTATGTCCGTAAATTTATCAGTTCGTCAGTTCGAACAAAATAATTTATTTTCTATTGTCAAAAACGTATTAAAAAAAGCAGATTTGTCACCTGAGTATTTACATCTAGAGCTCACAGAAAATCTGATTGTGAAAAATACAGAGTTAACCTTAAAAACGATGAAACAATTAAATGGTCTTGGTATTAACTTAGCCATTGATGATTTTGGTACTGGCTATTCATCCTTAGGGTATTTAAAGAACTTGCCCATTTCTACATTAAAAATTGATAAGTCCTTTGTACAAGAAATGACAGAAGATGAAGCAGCAATTACAAATACGATAATTACGCTCGCCCAAAATTTAAACCTTGAAGTAATTGCTGAAGGTGTCGAGACAAAAGAACAAGCAGAATTTTTATCTACTCAAGATTGTTATTTGATGCAAGGTTATTTTTTCAGTAAGCCAATGTCGGCAGATGATATTGTGAAAAAGTACTTTTCATATAATTCTATTTAATAAAAGGAGAATGATCATGAAAGCAGCTCAAATTGTACTAGAATATTTAAAAGGTAATGGAGTAAAGTATATTTTTGGAATTCCTGCTGGTTCTGTTAATGCATTTTTTGATGAGCTAAATGATATGCCTGAAATAACACCAATTGTAACAAAGCACGAAGGAGCAGCATCATATATGGCTGCAGCCTACGCAAAGTATACAAATCAGTTGAGTGTAAGTATCGGTTGCAGTGGCCCTGGTGGAACAAACCTCGTAACAGGTGCTGCAAATGCCATGCGCGAGCATTTGCCAGTATTATTTTTAACTGGTTCTGTTCCAGTGAATACTATGGGATTAAATGCCTCTCAAGAATTAGATGCTGAACCAATATTTAAACCCGTTACAAAATATAGTGTATTAGTTAAAGATTCAAAAGACTTATTGAACGAAGTTGTAAAAGCATGCGAAATTGCCGTATCTGGAGTACCAGGCCCTGTACATATTGCGATACCAATTGATGTTCAACACGAAGTAGTCCAAAACATCGAAATACCTGCTCCGCCTATAAGAGCTGCAATTGATCCTAATCTCGACATAATCAAAAATGTAGCTAATGAATTAATAAAGAGAGAAAATGGTTATATTCTTGTAGGACAAGGTGTAAGAAATTCTGTTGAACAATTAATTGAGTTAGCAGAAATGCTAAATTGGCCAATTCTAACGACACCCCAAGCAAAAGGATTCATCCCTGAGAATCATCCTCTACTAGCAGGGGTTTTTGGTTTTGCTGGTCATGAGGCTGCTTCAGCTATGATTAATGAAGGCGATGGGCAAGTATTATTAATTGTAGGGTCAAGCTTAGGTGAAACGGCAACAAATAATTACAATGTAAATCTTGCAAAAGACCGTTTTACGATACAAATGGACTTTGACCAAACCGTGTTTAATCGAAAATATAACATTGATTTACCCGTTCTAGGAGACATTAATTTAAGTTTAAAATTCCTGATTGAAGAATTAAGAACTGCAGGGATAACAAGAAACACTACTGAAGTTGGTGTTAAACAAGAAGAAAACTTTGATGAGATTACAGAGGAGTATAACACGAAAAATGTTTTACTAAATCTTCAAAAATATTTACCTACCTCTACTAGATATACAATTGATATTGGTGAATTTATGTCTTATGTTATTCATCATATGAAGGTTTTAGATTATTCGGCATTTGATATTAATGTACATTTCGGTGCAATGGGAAGTGGCATTGCATCTGCTATTGGTCTAAAATTAGCTCAACCAGAACGCCCTGTTGTAAGTATTACAGGTGACGGATGCTTCTTCATGCATGGAATGGAAATCTTAACAGCAAAAGAATATAATTTACCGATTCTATTTGTTGTGATGAATAACGCCCGTTTAGGAATGGTATATCAAGGACATGCGTTACAATTTAAACGTACACACCCATCATTTGAACAAGAATCAATTAATATTAGTGCGATGGCAGCAGCTATGAATATACCAAGCTTTAGAGTAACTGACATGCAAGATCTCAACGAAGATATGTTGAACAACTTCAAGAATTTAAATGGACCTGCTGTTTTAGAGGTAGCTTTAGTCGATCATAATACGCCTCCTATGGGCGACCGAGTGAAGTTTTTATCTTCTTTTGGGAAATAAGACTTTTTGAGGTTTCAAAGGTGAGTTTAGAACCATATAGGCGGGAATTGTCCTGTCCTATATGGCTTTTTGTTTACAGTGACTTCTGATTACTATATGAGAGATTTTTATAAATTAGTGAGTGACTGGTGAATTACTTTAAGAATAACACCCATTGTTTGTCCTTTAAAGACATCAGGAATAGCTTCACCTGTAGGATTCAAGAAATAGTAACTACCAATTTCCACATTGAAGGAGTACCCTAATTCTGTTAATAAAATCTCTAAATCTGTTGGAAGCCCCTCCAGTCCAGTCTGGTCGGTGAAATACTTTGTAGGATAAATCTTCACATCAGTATCACCAGTACCGGTATGCACGACAAACAAGTCTTTTTCATGTTGAACAACCCACTGATCTTTTGAATACAATGAAATTCTTGCTCCTTCTAATGAAGAAATGGCATCTAAATTAACACCAAAAATTTCATTGATCATCCCACGAATGCCTGCCCCTGTGATTTCCTTATCATATTGATTAAGGTACGAATCCATTACTATTCTAGACATTGAATTGTCCCCTTTTGATGAAAAACTTTCTACCGTATCTACTTTTGTTAAAATAGGTGCTTTGTCTAAATTAATTTCGAAAACCGAATTTACAACTTTAAAAATATCAGAACTACAAATCTTCTTTCCGTAAGAATCTAAATACTTATCCATCGTTGCTACTTTTGCCATTATTAAATTCTCCCTTAAAAAATTATATTTTAAGTATAATTATACCAAAAATATCCGAAAGACTTTCTTAAGGGAATATTCGAATAGCGTATCAATATCTTTAAATAATGTATAAATACCGTATTTCCTTTTTACCAAGAACATCATTTACTTATAATACGGTTCATCACGATATATCTAAGTAAGGTTTTTATTTGATTGATTTTGAAACGACATTACTCTATTTTTGATTAAAAACTATTCCATTTCCCTATAAACTGACCCCTTTATTTTAAAATAAATTGACACTTTTAAACATACCAATTCTTTGCTAAAATTATCAAAAATGAAAAGAGTAGGAAAGGTCTATTACTATGAACACAACAAAAAGTTATTCAAACTCACGCACTTTTGATTTAATTTTAACCGCAATGTTAATTGCACTAGTATTCGTTGCAACTCTCTTGATAAATATTAAACTACCTATTACTGCAAACGGTGGTTTGGTTCATCTTGGAACAGCCATGCTCTTTATTGCCTCAATCTTATTTGGCCCTAAAAAGGGAGCAATTGCCGGTGCTGTTGGTATGGGGTTATTTGATTTAATATCTGGTTGGACATTGTGGGCACCTTTTACTATTTTGGCTCGTGGCTTACAAGGTTATATAGTTGGGAAAATTGCTTGGTCGAAACACCGCAAAGGAAATAATTTCACATTTAATCTATTAGCTACAATTAGTTCGATTCCCTTTATGTTAGGTGTCTATTATATTTGCGAACGAGTTATATTTGGTAGTTGGATTCTACCAGTAGCCTCTATTCCTGGAAACCTCGTTCAGAATGTTGTAGGAATCTGTGTGGCCATACCGGTTTGTGCTGTACTAAGAAAAGTTCCTGTTTTTAAATAGAAATAATAAAAAATGACCTCGCGTGCATATTGAAGCCCTCCATTACCGAATAAAAGCAGCAAATCTATTTTATTGAACTATCTACTTATATAGTACGGTTCAATATGGAGGACTCTCGTTCTCCACCGAATTTTTTGTTTTTCTAAAAATTCTATTAGGTCAGCATTTCTAACGAAAAAACACGAATAAATTACTAAAAAGTCCTTAAATAATTACTAAAAGCAGATCATTCTATTTACTTAGAATATCTGCTTTAGGTTTTTTATATAATTTTTAGAAACCGCCCTTACTTATGTACGGTCCACAGTTATGTAGCTAAGGGAGGTTTAAATATGTAACAATAAATCTCCCAAAAAATAAAAAGTATTTAAGTTTTCAAAGCTGATATCTGAATGTTCTATAAAAATTCAATTCAAAAAAGATATTTTAATACCTACAAAATATTCAAGCAAAACAATTGAAGAAAAAGATTTATCTTCTACAAACACTTTGTTTCTTCATCCAAAGAATTAGCTATATGACTAGTCTTTTTTTAGACCAAGCGCCTGTGCTGTTGAAGCATGAACTTCTTGTAATAGCTCTGGATTTTCAACTAGTGATTTGCCATAAGATGGAATCATTTCTTTTAATTTCGGTTCCCACTCTTTTACATGTTGCGGGAAGCATTTGTTTATTACCTCGAGCATAACGTGAACGGCTGTAGAAGCACCTGGAGATGCACCTAGCAATGCAGCGATTGAGCCATCAGCAGCACTTACAACTTCCGTACCAAATTGAAGCGTACCTTTACCACCCGCTTCAGTATCTTTAATAACTTGTACTCGTTGGCCAGCAACTACAATATCCCAATCCTCGAGCTTAGCATTCGGGATAAACTCACGTAACTCTTCCATACGCTGTCCTTTCGATAACATAAGTTGTTGGATCAGATATTTTGTCAATCCCATCTCTTTAACACCTGCCGCCAATAACGTCGTAATATTATGCGGTTTTACAGAAGCGATTAAATCCATATTCGAACCTGTTTTTAAGAACTTAGGTGAAAAGCCTGCAAATGGTCCAAATAGTAACGATTTTTTATTATCGATAAATCTTGTGTCAAGATGAGGAACAGACATAGGGGGAGCACCTACCGCAGCTTTTCCGTATACTTTTGCATTATGTTGCTCAACGACTTCTTGATTATTACATACCATGAATAATCCGCTAATCGGGAATCCACCAATATGTTTCCCTTCAGGTATACCTGTTTTTTGTAATAACTCCAGGCTCCCTCCGCCAGCTCCAAGGAAGACGAATTTTGCATTATGGTATTCCATTTTACAGCCGTCCATATCGTGCACTTTTAATTCCCATGAACCGTCTTTAGTACGTTTAATACCTTCGACACTATGTTTATAGTTGATATCGACGTTTTGAGTTTTTAACTGGTCAAATAACATACGCGTTAAAGCACCAAAGTTGACGTCTGTGCCAGTGTCGATTTTTGTTGCTGCAATGGCTTCATTCGCTGGACGGTCTTGCATAATAAGCGGAATCCATTCCATCAGCTTTTCTGGGTTATCGGAAAATTCCATTCCTTTGAACAGTGGATTATTTGACATCGTTTCAAAACGTTTTTTCAAATACTCTACATTATTTTCGCCTTGTACTAAACTCATATGAGGCAATGGCATGATAAAGTCCTGAGGATTACGTATAAGATTGTTGTTTACAAGATAAGACCAAAACTGCATTGAAAGCTGAAACTGTTCATTAACTTTTATAGCTTTGCTAATATCTATGGATCCGTCCGTTTTTTCAGAAGTGTAGTTAAGCTCGCACAGTGCTGCGTGCCCCGTTCCTGCATTATTCCATTCGTTAGAGCTTTCTTCTCCTGCGTCTGCAAGTTTCTCAAACACTGTAATGTTCCAGTCCGGTGCCAATTCTTTGAGCATTGTCCCCAAAGTCGCACTCATGATTCCGGCACCGATTAAGATAACATCTGTTTTATTTTGTCTGTTACTCATTCTTACCATCCTTCTACCTTAAGATTTGCAAAAAGGATATAGGCCGCCCTTGCTCCGGTATCACAGCAAGCCAAGACGCGATCTAGGAACACACCTTTTCTTTCCTAATTATACTCCTCTAGAGGCTCATAATCGACTCAAATTCATATGATTTTTCAACATTCCACAAGTTACCTTAAAATTATATTTCATCATTACTTATGGTACGGCTCTCCGCAACATGCTAACTGTAACTTATCGCTTCATCCTAAATTTGTAAAAACCATCTCTACTTGTGATAAGGAGCTCCTTACTACAAATAGATTTGATTTTTGACTTATATTCATCCACATAAATAGCTTGTGCCTCTTCTTCCACAAGTTGTTCCGTTGCATATGAGTGAAACCAACGTTCAACTATTTTTTAAGGAAGTTCATATTCTCGTGCGACTTCCACTGGAAATACATTCGGTGCCTCTTCTGATGCTAAATTCCAAAAAATGATAATTTTAAAATAGATTTGATAGACTAATAAAACAAAGCGAAAACCCCTAACGTGATTTGTCTCGACAACAATTACGATGCATGAGTTTTCGCTTTTCTTCTTGTCTGAAATAGTAAATATTTAAAATTTCATCATGACAACTCCAAGTTTTGATGTTAAACCTGATTTATCTCTTTTTCAATGAATAATGGTGTTTTTAAATCAAAAGGATACAAAAACACATTATCCTTGTCAAATTAAGTGTTTACTCAATAAGTTCTTTTGTACTGTTTAATTTTTATTATTCAGCTTTGTTAATTAATTCTTTCATCAATGCCCCATTCATTGGACCTTTAACGATGTCAACCATGTTTCCTTTTGTATCAATCATATAAGTCGTTGGCAGCGTGAGTACTTGATATGTACTACCTACAAAACCTTCTTCATCTAACATCCTAAAAGGATATCGATTTCACAAGTTAATCATGTTAAATTCCACAGTAAATACAATAAAGAAGCACTAGAAAGAATTATTGAGGTGGATGCACTATCGGACAGTTTAAGAGAGTTACTATTGAAACGATTAAATAAATAATTACACCGTAAAACATCAGATGATATACTCAATATTGATGTTTTGAGAGAGGAGATATATAATTTGAAAAATAGAAAACGAACCTATATCTATATATTGGCATTATTTTTTGCTTCTATTAATTTACGTATAGGAATCACATCAATCTCACCTTTATTAGAGACAATTCGTCAGGACTTAAACATGAGCAACTTTTCCGTTAGTTTTCTGACATCTATTCCCGTATTATGTATGGGGGTGTTTGCATTACTTACAGGTAAGGTGAACAAGAAGTATGGAGCAGAAAAGGCAATTTTAGCTTGTCTTATTTTAATTGGAGTTGCAACATGTATGAGAGCTTTTACTTATTCAGTTCTCACATTACTTATTAGCTCTCTATTTATTGGTATTGGTATTGCGGTTGCTGGTCCATTGCTATCTGGATTTATTAAGGAGAAGTTTCCTACTAAGATTGGTTTAATGATAGGAGTATATTCAGTTGGAATGGGAACAGGTGCTTCCTTAAGCGCAGGGATGACTATCCCTTTACAACATGTATTGAAAGACTCTTGGAATGTGGCACTTGCATTTTGGAGTGTGTTTACCATTGTTGCTCTTCTCTTCTGGTATCCCGTTATGAGACTAGATAAAACTACTAAAACACATAATAAACAAAACAATATATTACCATTAAAAAATAAGAAGGTATGGTTGTTTACAGTCTTTTTTGGACTGCAATCAGGTATTTTTTATTGTATTACCACTTGGCTTGCTCCAGCAACTCAAAGTGTAGGGTTAAATAGTCAGCAAGCTGGAACTCTGGTTACCGTCTTTACATTTGTTCAAATGGTATGTAGCTTTGTCATTCCAACTTTAGCGGATTTTTATAAAAATCGAACATTTTGGTTATTAGGTAGTGTGTGTTTTGTGGTAATAGGTTTGTCACTCATGATATATCCATTGACTACAGCATGGATCCCTTCTATTTTACTTGGAATTGGGCTTGGTGGGTTATTTCCGTTGGCTCTTATGTTACCGTTGGATGAAACAAATACACCGGAAGATGCAAGTGCATGGACTGCCATGATGCAGTCAGGAGGATATATGATTGGTGGACTTATTCCTGTTTTAGCAGGTATTATACGTGACTTTTCTCAAGGTTATCAACAGGTGTTTCTCATGATATTATTTTTAAGCGTGATTTTGTTCATTTTAACTTTAGTAATGAATCAGAGAAAAGTAGAAACTAAGGTCTTACAGTGATATCCAGTTGCTATAATAAAAACTTAGAGTGGGCTTTTCCTTAGAGTAGAAAGCCCATATTCTTTTTTATCGAATTTGCTTAGCGTATATTTTCGTTAAAATGTGGGTGGTACCCCTTACTAAAGTAAATATTAGTAAGGGCTTTTTTTATGTCGATTTGAAATAAAGTTTGATTATTTCTGAAATCGTTGTTAAAATATTTTCTCCAAAAAACCAACCTTCTCTATACAAACTGAAATGGACCGTAATTCGATACATATACTTGAAAAATAGGAAAGAATCTACGCTATTTTGGACAGTTCTCAATATCTACCCTAATATTTATATTCTTGTATATGCTGCTTTAATAAGTCTATTTTAATATGTTTGCCATTTTTAAAAATCTGTTGAAGTTCTTCTATGCTATTTTCGTGATTATTTAAAATATTTATGGCATTTATTTGAGCATAAATATATTCTAAATTATAGAAAGGTGTTTCAAACAACATAGTTTCATACATCCATGTATTACATAATATTATGTCAAATTTATTTGTATTACCAATATAACTATGTGTATGCTTCTTAAGTAACTCTACAAAAAGACGATTTTTACACTCTAATGTCTTATATTCTTCAAAACAATCGTAAATCTTCTTTTGAAATTCAAATAATACTTTATTCCATAAAACAGAAGATTTTTGTTGTATTTCATAAACTTGCTTAACATTATATGATGCAAACTGTCTTACAAATATCGCTTCAAATGAATGCGCAACAAATTCTTTTACTTCAAATGATGTACACCTGTGTTCATAGTCAATATTAGATGTAATATATTGGTGATAAAGATGCCCGATTTCGTGGATGATATTGAAATAATCATCAATGTCACCGCTACAACTTAAAAAGACAAATCCTTTTTTAGAGTAGGGTAACTCAACAAAAAAACCTTCCTGTACTCTGGATTCCTTTAAAATAACAAAACCTTCATTATAAAGATTTTCAAGATAATTACCAAAATCCAGATCCATTACCTTTATGTTTTCTAAGATATCTTTTTTAAAATCGAATATGTACTTTAAATCGTTTATTCTGATTCTATTTAAATCAAATGGATGTAAAATATCATTATTGTTTTTCATTTTATTTTTATTATAAAATGCTTTTAATTCTTTACTATATTTAGAGATTGTTTCGTCAACATTAGCTTCAAAAAGCAATTCTATTGCTCCGTTATTATTTTCTGCTTTATAATAAGTTAAAAAATTTATATGTGAAAGGTTTTTAATATATCCATTTCTTTTTATGACTAATTGGTTATATATATTATTAATATAATCAACATTTAATAGGTCATTGTTTATTTCTTTATGATAAATGTCAATAAGAATATTATTTTCCGTATTATATAAATATCTATACTTGTTTTCCTTTGTATTATTTATTAAATCTTCTTCCAAAGATTTTTGATTTTTAAATTGGTCATTAAATATAGATATTGTATTAGATATCTTTTTTAAATAATTTGAAGGCAGTTCTAAATCTAGTGATAATAAAAAATTAATATTTTCAACTTCTTCACACAAATAATCATAATCAGATTTTAGCAACAGCTGTCCACCTACTTTCTTTGCTTTTCACCTAAATAATTTAATGTAGTAGTAAATTGTTTTACTATATCGATAATGAGCTTTTCTTCCTGTGGATCATATCCTATTGCTCTATTTATAAATAAGTGAATAATCTTTTTCTTTAGCAAATCGTTTATGACTAGTCCATTAATTTTTGCGTTCTGTAATATTGTAGAAATATTTAATTCTAGATCTAAAAATATTGTTGATTGATAGAATTCAATTAATTTTTTCTTTATAATCCTATAAAAATCTTTTGATGAACGATTTATCTCGATAGGTTGGATATTATAACTCAACTTCTTTGCAAGGTGTAAAATATAAAATATAATCAATGTCCTTTTTTCATCCGGATTCTGTATGGGTAGAATTTTATTTATTACAAAATAAGACTCTA
The DNA here is from genome assembly GCF_050278625.1 of Viridibacillus sp. NPDC096237. Lineage (NCBI taxonomy): Bacteria > Bacillati > Bacillota > Bacilli > Caryophanales > Caryophanaceae > Viridibacillus > Viridibacillus sp. NPDC096237. The sequence continues at coordinate 26,469 of NZ_JBNNTI010000014.1, forward strand.
AAATGAAATATTCTTCTAATCCAGCTAAGTTTGCATCTCCTCCAAAGTATAAATTTTCTCTTTCATAGCTATTTAGATTATATTTTGTTATTGTTCTACTATTAATTTCATTGTTAAAAAAATCACAAAGAATATTTAGTATGTGTGTGCGATCCATTTCATTATCTAATTTAAACCTTATTCGTAGTGTTTCATCTTCTTGGTTAAAGTATCTTACAAAAAAGAACTTATATTCTGTACATATTTTATATATTTGCTCTAAGATATAACCTTGTTCAATTGGATCGACGAATACTTCGAAATTAAGCCATTGTTTGTTCAATGCTCCAAGCATTATAGGGGTTTCATTCAATAAAAATAATTGACTATTTTTTGGCTTCTCTTGAATTTTGAATTCTAAATTTCGAAAATTCAATATAAAATCAATGGAGTATCCTTCATATGTTTGACGATTATCCTCTTTGATTTCTAAATACTCTAATTTTTCATAAATTTCGAAACTCTTTTGGATGTCATAGCTATTTGATAAATCTAAAGGGTACTTATCATCACCTAAAAATAGAATTATTTTATTCGGCATTGAGTATACCTTACTCAAATAGTTAAGTTTATTGATGAAGGAATTATAATTTAAACCTTTTTCTGTTACTTTCCATGTTTCTAACTTTAAAATTAAGTTTTTATAGGTAATTCTAGGTATATATTGAGCGTGTTTTAATGTTTCATCATTTAATGCTGTCCAGGTTATTTGATTTGAAATTATATATAGTTTCTTTAAAAATGTAGGAAGATACTCAAAATTAATCATATTGTTTTTTCTTACAATTATCTTCTTATTTATTTTTTTTGAGTATAAATTTAGTTTATTGTCTTCCCAATATACATAAATATCATGTAAATCTAAATCTTCAGTTAGGCTTTCACCTAAGATATTGTTCATTTTCAAATCAACAGATGTATATGGAAAATCTACAATGTAATAATCATCCGTATTTACTTTTGATTTTTTACCTGATAATATCCTGCCTTCAAATGAACCTTTACTTCTCATTTTCACACCATTATCAATATTTATATAGGGCTCATTGTCAATAGAACATATATTAACTACAATTTGTAAATCTAAAATTTGTTTTAGAAATTTGACTTCTGTTTCATTTATTTCATTAAAGTCATTAATCTGTAAATCAATCTTTGTTCCAAGAGTTAAAGCCTCGTGAACTTTGTTAATTAAGACATTACTGGACTTAGAATTTTCATTCTCATTATAGTTTAAGGAATTCCACTCGCTCATAACCCTTAAAAAAGGGACATAATTATCGCCATACTGATCATAAAATTCCTCTGTATATACTCTTAATTCTTCTACTTCTTTATTAAAAGTTACTAGTAAATAAGGAATTATTTCCTGAAAGTTACGAAAAATATCCTTATTATCAAGCAAGGATAAATTATTGTTTTCAATAATGGAATTTCCAACTATATATTGTGATGATTCACAGATATCTTTACACTTTTCCGTTAGAGCTAAGAGGCACGTAGGGGAAAATTCTTTTACTTTATTTATATGCTTAATATCTTCGGTAATCCGTAATAATTTTTCTTGGTATATGGTGTTTTCTAAATTGTCAATTAAATCCCCCCAGTTGTATTTAGTTATTTGAGGATGGATATCAGAAATCAGTATATCCTGTTCTAATAATTTTTTTATAATATCTAAAATTTCTATCTCAGTTAGGTTGTTGATTTCGCCTAATTTAATAATAGAATCAATATTAGTGAATTCCGTGCATAAATCTATAATCTCTGCTATTAATGAATTAAAATCAAGTAACTCATACTCTGATAATAAATCAAAGTCAGCTCTATATATATATTTTTGATTTTTTGATATATAATATCCTTTTCTTACTTTTAATTTCCTGAGTACATTTTCTTGCATTTGTACTTTTTTAACAACATTCACGTACCATTCTTTACTTAAGGAAATTTCAGAATTTTGTTTTCTCAATTCATTCAGATTTGAAAGAATGCCATTTGATGAATTTTTAAACTGATTTATACTAACAACGGTACTAAAAAACCCATATGGGGATTGTTTATAAGTCATTCTATATATATAATTTGATAATGTATTTTCAATCAACTTCTTTTTTTTTATATCCTTTTTTTCATATTGGATTAGGTTTTTGTAAAATTCTGGTGATGATAATATTAAAGATGAAAGAAAATAGTCTTTTTCAATTGGTAAAATAGGAATCTTACTATACCCTTTAGTCTTGAAATTCCTCCATGTTTCTTCCTTAAAATAAGGTATTCTGATGAAATAATTATCTTCCAGTTTGAAATACATATTGTATGTCACCTTTCGTTAACACTATACTCACTACATTCTTTATTTCTTTTTAAGTATCCATAATCAACTAAGTATCTTCTTAGTATTGCAAAGTCTGGATAAATACTTTTTAATATCTCATTAATTTCTTTTTCATCATATTTATGATTCTTTTCAAAAAGTTTAATTATTTCATTCAGTACCTCTAATTTGCTCTTTTCTTTTTTTGGTATAACAGATAGGCTATCGCCTTTGAAATATCGTTCACGAACTGTTTTTTCCATATTATTATCCTCTTTTCTTAGTGAGTATCATTGTTGGTAATGCAACTATTAACCCTAGTAAAGCACATGTGAACCAGGCAACATTCATATTAAAGTAATCAGAAAGTAAACCTACAAGTACCAAACCTACTATTGTGAAGAGTGCTTCTAATGTATAATAAAATGAAAGAATTGTTGCCCTTTTCTCATTGTTAATATTTTTATGCAGTGCAGTAATACGAATAATCTCATCACCAGCTGTAATAAATACATGTACTAAGAATAAAGCAAATGCAACTATATAATTTCCAATGATTGTGAGAGTAGCAATAGATACCGAGTTTATTATTACATTCACTATAAGTATATTCATTCTTCTCTTTTCAATCTGTGGTATTTTACCTACAATCCACGTACCTAAGAAGGTCATAAAACCGATGAAAACCCATAAATATCCTGTAATAATATCTTTATTGTCATGCTGGAAAAATAATTGCCATTGATTACCAGGTCCTGCTAAAATAATAGTTAGTGGTAGAAATGAAATAACTAGATAAGAAAATTTCTTGTTTTCTTTGAAGTATCTAACGCCTTCTTTAAAAGAATCGAAAAACTCTTTATAGATATTCTTTAGTTTAAATCCTCCAATTACCTTCTTGTTTTCATTTCTAATAAAGAATAGAACAAAAAATGCTGTAATACATAGTATAATTCCACCTGTTATTACTGGATAAGAAAGATTAATATTCCCTAAAAATTGTGCTCCAATAAAACCACCTGCAATACCAAGTGTTTGTCCTATAACTCCATTGATTGAAAATATTTTTTCTAAATGTTCGTCACTATTTGTTTTATTTATGCTTTCAACTAACCAAGAATCTAGTGTTCCTGATTTTAGAGATTCTCCAATTGAAGTAAGAATAGCACCCAATATTAAATATATTATTTCTCCTTTTGAAATGAACAAAAGAAATAACCCTAATGCGCGGATTAAACAACTAAGTAGCATAGTGTTTCTTCTACCGAATGAATCAGATATAATTCCAGAGGGTATTTCTGTAAGTAAACTAACTACCCAGAAAATAGATATGAAAAGACTTATTTCACTTAAATTGTATCCTATTTCCGCTAAATATAGATAAAATGAAGCTGAAAAAATTACAATTCCTAGATTGTATAACGCTTCAATTGTATAAAACTTATATTTAATAATTTTAATATTCTGCTGCATAGTATTTTTCCTCTCCCAAATACATCGATCGTGATTAAATGTGTTTTATTTGAAGTATTAGATAGCACCCAAAAGTTCTAAAACCATATTATTTACCACGGTTACTCCTTTACCATCTTTGTCTTTCGCTTTATCGTATTCCACTATATCTACACCAATGATATTCAAACCAGAGAGTTGCTTTTGGATAAACTCCATAAAGCTATCAAAACTCCAACCGCCAACATTAGGATAAGAAACTGCCGACATCAGTGTTGAGTCCAATACATCTACATCAATCGTGAGATATGTTGGTAAATCTTTGTCAATATTCAAACTTTTAAAATCAGTTCTAAAATATGAAGATATTTTACTATGTTGAGTTAATCCTAAAAGTTCGTCGTGCGTCATGAAGCCACTTAATCCGAATTGATAAATTTGTTTTAAATTAGATAATTCACTAATTAATGAAATGATATTACTGTGCTGAACCGTAGCATTTTTTGGATTTAGTAATGGAGAAAAGTCAGAATGAGCATCTATCTGTATTACTTGAAATTCTTTTTCTAATGAATTTATACCTTTGACAATTGGGTATGTAATGGTATGATCCCCTCCAATAAATATTGGTTTAATATATGAATTCATTAATTGACACGCTATGTCTTCGATTCTTTCGAGATATGCTGTATCTGAAGCTTTTTGTATTATTTCTCCGTAGTCCTTAATGTTTTTATCTTTAAAAATATTTTTCTTTTGATAAGTTGAATAATAACCATTTGATTTACCATTATTTTGTAATGTTATCTGAAAGAGATCATTGGATTTAGCTCTTATATAATTAGGAGATTCAATATCTATGTTATAAACTAAGGAACCTCTATTATAGGGCACAGAAATAAAGCCGTATATTTCCTCTTGATTCTCATCGGCTACAATACAATCATAGTACAAATCCCCATCAGGTACTCCGAAAAATGTATGTGAGTGATTGACAACCGCGTGAAGGTTATCAACTTGTAATCCTATTTCACTATCAAAAATAAAACCACTTTTAATAAGTTCTATAACAATAGGATTATTTTCTTCAATTCCCCAATTTTTCATAGTTTGGGCAAGACCATGATTGATAGATTCGAGAATAAAATTCTCTAATTCATCATTTACTTCTAACGTATTTCCAAAGATTTTATTGATTATTTGATTCTCTTTAACTTCCACTTCATTTATCAGTTTAAGCATTTTAGCACCTCTTTAATTATTATCAAGAAAACATTTGGTTTATGTTAGATTTAACAGGCAATTTCAAAATAATTGGGAGTTCCTCCACTCGTTTTGATACTCTCCCACCATAGTCATCTATATCTTGGAATCCAGGTATAATAACTCTTACAGTATTTAGTTGATTATCTTCTCGTTCTAAATTAGCTACTATTACCTCATAACCCAATTCATTTATACTAGACAACAAAAAGTTTAAATTTTTTACTACACTACCTTGTCTGTAATCATCGAAACCTGATATTATTCGTTCTTTTTTATGTTTTATAAAAGGACTAACAAAATCTTCGTTACCTTTTGCCCACTCAAGATAAGCTTCGAATTCATCTGCATCCACATCTATATCTATATCATTTTCACTATTTAATAACTCTATTTGTGATACGCGTAATTGACAAGCCTCAACTATTGCACGCTTAATAGCTGAATTTATATCAAGACTACAACCAGAGCCATGTGTGTATATTGGTAGACGATTCATTTTGTCAAATAAAGTGCAATGTACTGTATGGACAGGTAAATCTGTTTTTAAATATTGTAGAATAGCTGTAATGCCGTTATTATTTAGGTAGTCAATTAATGAAGTTACTTCAGCAGAGTAAACACTAGGTGCTATAGTTCCATAATACATAGTATTCTTGTGATAAATTGTATAAGCATCCCTTTCTATGACTTCAAGTAAACCTGATAATATTGCTTCCGCACATGAGAAACCAGATGCTAAACCTGAGGAACTTTGAGAAAGGAACAGTTCAGATTCATCTATAGAATGAAATGGAAAGAAAACAGCTATTGCTGGTACCAGTATATCTTGACTTTTAGAAAGGTTTTTACACATTACCCAATCATATTTTTTGTCAGGTTGAAATTCATGGGGTGTATTCTTATCTAGAATAAGGCTGTTAGGGTGTAACACATTATTTTTTTGTCTCAACTCATTAAAATGACCTCTAATTAAAGAATCGGTTTCAAATCTTCTAGCATTGTATCTTTCTAAAGCTTCACCTATTGTACTGATTATTGCGGAATCCTTATCATTTCCTTTCCCACCGTGTAGATTATAACCAACTTCTACATCCGAAGAATTAGAACTCGCTTCAAAAATAATTGTTTTCAAGAAATCTATATTCTTATACTCATTAAGGTTATATACCGGACCAATTGGTGTAACATATTTATTTAAAATTGATACAGCACTCTTATTTTCTTTAGTACGATACTCGCCAATACTCGTCTCACCAAGTTCTCCTAATTTTAGATCATTAAAACTATTCTTAGTTTGTTTAAAGCAAAAATGACAGCCATTCATACTAATTAAGTGTGCATTAGTAATGTTTAAATTACTTTTATTTAAGATAGTTATATTGCTATCGTTGTTAAGAACCTTGTATTTAGCCAAAGCTCTCACTGCGAAAGCTAGTTCATTACTTGTTTGCGTGTTAGTTATTAGAGATTTGATATCTTTAAATTTAAGTATATCTGCTCTGCTTTCTATATATCTATTTAAAACACAAGTTAAGCAAGTTCCTTCCTTTCGACTAGTGCCAGTAACCAAAATATCATCAAACAATTCAATGATAAAAATATTATTCGACTCTTTGTTATTTGTAAATGTGTTCATTATAAAATTTATAGAACAATTTGCAATATGTAATACTTTTCGACTTGGTTCAGAATAAATAATATCTTCTTCAGTAGTTAAGCTTCTTTCTCCATCAATATATATGAAATCAGATGTATCATTACTTTTCGTATTGCCAAGGAGTTCTTTTTTGAAATTATTTACAACATTAAAATTTATATTAGTACTTTCTGATAAATTTAAATCATTAAGATCTATATTAAATAACTCTGAAAATAAGTCAGAATCACTGCATTCCACTTCTTGAGGAGCTGCTGCTCCAATCACAATACAAGTATTTTCATCTTTTTTTATACATCTCATACTTAATCTCCTTTACTAGAAAAAAGAGAACATCGAAAAAATCGACATTCTCCTTCTTTTTATCATTATAATTAACGGATAGGTGACGTATAGCGTCGGCCTGCTTGTTTAGGTACTTGTTTTTTAACAGAGACCTTTTTGATTTCTAATTTAGCGTTCTTTTTCATTTTCTTCACCTCCCTTCAAAATATATATTATATTTATTCTTAAAAGTATTAAGCTTATTTTAAATAAATTTAGTAGTTCCAATAATGGTAAGAATTGATAATCCTATGTATGCACTCATTTTTAACGCTAATACCTCCTCTATTCATATGAAAATTACTTTAATTACTGTCTTTTCATAATAATTGTAATATAATTTGAATATATTATTTTGAATTTGTCATTTAGGAAAATAAAAAGGATGATTTATTTTAAAATTATCATTTATGAAAAGGATGATTTATCTTGAAGAGTTTTGGCTGGATATTTAGGGACCTTCGTTTAGAGCGCGGATACAATTTAAAAGAAGTTGCTGATGGAATTGTTACAATTTCATTTTTATCAAAATTTGAACGGGGAGATTCAGATATATCGTTATCAAATTTTTATGCACTGCTAGAAAAGCTTAATATCACTCTAAGCGAATTTACTTTGATTACTAATGATTACACTTCTACATATTTTGAAAATTTAATAGAACAAATAAAAGTCGCTTATGAGAATAACAATACATCTTACTTACAAAATATTGCTGATATAGAACAAGCAAATTGGAAAAATAGAAACTTAAAAATACATAGATGTAATGAAATAATGACAAAAGCACTGCTCTATAATTTGGATAAACAAAAATCACTATCGGATGAGGAAATCCAGTTTTTATGCGAATATTTATTAACTATTGAGAATTGGAGCATATATGAATTAGCATTATTCGGTAATTCTTTAAGTTCATTAAAAGTAGAAACCGTAGTAACGCTATCAAAAGAACTAATTAACAGAGGTCAATTATTTATAAAATTAAAAAAGAATAAAATTGAATTAATACGCATTTTACTTAATACCGTAGTAATTTGTTTGGAAAATCATAATATATCTAGCGCTTTATATTTTTTAACAGTACTTGACAGCCTACTAAATAATACTGATTTTTACTTTGAAAAAACCAAATTTTTATTTTTAAAAGGATTATATAAAATTAAGATTGGGGAATTAGATAAGGGAACAGTATTAGCAAACAAGGCATTATTCTTAATGGAAGAACTTGATTCTGCAATTTTTGTAAATACTCACAAAAATTATCTAGATAATTTTTTGAAAAATCAAAATAATTAAAACTAATTTTTACTTTTGAAAACATTGAATTTATCGAGGGAAGAATTACGAAAACTCCTATCTCCGTGATAAAAGGTTTTACTCAACACCTGAAGTAGCTGGCTGGTTTGGTATATCTGACGCTCAGCTACGCTACTATATCAAACCATTTCAAGAATATATCTTTCCCCACCAAGAAGATACACCTTCCATTAATGCCTTTTTAAGATTTGTTCCTTATGAATTTCCAAAATTGGAGGTATTATATTCGTGGTTAAGAATTTGATTTCCATCCTTATTATCATAGGTTTAATAATGATAGCCGCAATGAATGTTCTCGGTAACGAGAAAGAAACAGTGAAAACAGCTGAAACAGCTAAAAAAAACGAAACAGCATCTACTAATGAAAAAGAAGATACGACAAATCAAGTAGAGTATGTAGCACCAGATTTTGAGTTGAAAACGTTAGAAGGTGAAACAGTACGTTTATCGGATTATGTAGGTAAAAAGGTGATTTTAAATTTTTGGGCAACATGGTGTCCACCTTGTAAAGAAGAAGTGCCACATAGCTGTGCTTGTTAGATTTAGTACAGAGGTAATAACTACTGAATACCCAAAAAAAAACAGATTGTTTCAACTAATGACACAAAGCGAAAACTCATACATCGTAATTGTTGTCGAGACAAATCACGTTAGGAGTTTTCGCTTTGTGTTATCGGTCTATTAAATTTATTTTACAATTACCCTTTTTAAAATTTTCATCAGAAAAGGAACCAAATATAAAACCTCCCCTATTTGTGATACGGTTCAGCGTAACGTATCTAAATGAGGTTTTCGATCAATTGTACTCATACATTATTCTGGTCCTACGCATGTCAGCTATTTGCTATTAGTCGCTGCTCTACTATCATCTAAAAAGAGATATAGAACAGAACAGCATTTACGTTTCCTATAGGTAAAAACTATAGAATATTCATTCTATGAAAAAGGCGATTAAATACTTGCTACCATTCCACACCGCTTTGTAATTCCTTGGAATTAGACCCATCATCACTATCTATATTACCTCTTTGATTTGACATTATATCTACCTTCTTTTCAATTTAGAATAATATATCTTATTCGAAGAAAAAATTTAGATTTAGTCAAATACATTAATTTTACTAAAGTATTATTTGGATAATAGCTCTGTGTATAGCACTCTACAAAAATCTCCTCATGGCGAGGTGTATGTCTAACCGCATTATCCAATAAATTGTTCACGTATCGCTCCAATAAGTACGAATCATCAATGACATTTTGACGGAATTCTTTGGTTTAAATCAATTTTTTTAGAACCTTGCTATCCAGAGGAACTTCTATTCTATTAAGGAGTTCACTCTTTTTTATACGGACAAACAACAAAACAACACTTATCCCACTATTTGGAGAGGTGCTGTACTATTTTTCAAAAAAACCCTCACTTACTTATGATAGGGTTCGCCCTTCATAATCCTAAAACTTCTATATATCTGCTCAACCAACACTAATTTCATCAATTGATGAGGCAAAGTCATCTTCCCGAACGATTGTTTTTCGTTTGCGCGTTTTAATACATCGTCATGTAATCCTAGAGAACCGCCGATGACGAAAGCAATTTTGCTTTTGCCGTAGGTCATAAGTGATTCGATGTCTTTGGACATTTCTTCGGATGTTTTCATTTTGCCGTTGATAGCAAGGGCAATGACGTGAGTGTCGGGTGAAATTTTGGCTAAAATGCGTTCGCCTTCTTTTTTCTTAACGATTTCCATTTCAGCTTCACTTAATTGTTCGGGTGCTTTTTCGTCTGGGACTTCAACAAGATCGATTTTTGCGTAGGCGCCAAGACGCTTAACATATTCATCAATTCCCATTTTTAAATACTTTTCTTTTAATTTCCCAACGGTAATAATCGCTATATTCACAAGTTATCCACCTTCACATTAAATTTACAAACACGTTATCCACAGAAGTTATACACATATCCACAAGGTGAATCAATATCTTGTGGGCGTTCATTCGTTCGCCACAACATATGTTGCTACCTCTTCACAATAAGTACAACTTGTGGATAACTTTTCTTCATCTGTTACCATTTCAAATACTGGAACCTCTTTTTGGTCTGCCACGAACATGTCTAAAGCGTGTCCTATATGCGTTTCACAGCTGTATATTTTCAAAATATTTCATCCTTTCAATTTTCAAAATTCCTGCAAACTTATACACAATTTGGTCGATGTTATCCACAATCTATTGTAACAAAGTAAAAGCGAGCAGGAAAGTCGTGGTTTCACGTTTCCTGCTCGCTGTTGATACGTTTGTAATTAATTTCTATTATCCACAAGGTTAACTTGTTGTACTATTCGTTAAAATTAGTTCTTTTTCAATTATTTCCCCAGCTCTATATACTTTCACTTTCAATTTATCGCCTACGTTTTTCTTATTGTATAGATGTTTTCTTAAATCAATTGAATTTTCTACTTTTTGACCATCAATCTCAACGATAACATCATACTGTTCTAAACCTGCTTTTTCTGCTGAAGAACCTTTAACGACACTACTAATAACAATGCCTTCCGTTATTTCAGCTGGTAATTTTAAAGTACGACTTTGATGGAATGCAGGAACATTCGTTAAGTCAACTAATGACACACCCATAGATGGTCTTTCTACCTTACCTGATTTTTGTAGCTCATTAATAACTGGTATTGCTGAATTAATCGGAATTGCAAAACCTAAACCTTCAACTTTCGATTCAGAAATTTTCATTGAGTTTATACCAATTACTTCACCTGCAAGGTTTACAAGAGCACCACCACTGTTACCTGGGTTAATAGCTGCATCTGTTTGTAATACTTCTGCTTGCCAATCTGGTACACCATCCCCATTTAAGTCCACTGGTACTGTACGATCTTTACCCGATACGACACCTGTTGTAACAGAACCAGAAAAATCAAGGCCTAATGGGTTACCAATTGCAATAACTGTCTCCCCTTGTTTTAGAACTTCAGAGTTACCGAATGTAGCAACAGTATTAACTTTTTTGCTTGAAATGGAGATGACCGCTAAGTCCGTCCAAACGTCTTTACCAATTAGTTTTGCTTCTGCTTTTGAACCATCTGCTAATGTCACTTCTAATTGTTTAGCGCCTTCAACTACGTGATTATTAGTTACGATATATGCTGTGTCACCATCTTTTTTATAAATGACTCCTGATCCACTACCAGCTTCTTGGGTAGTTGGTTCAGCTTGGTTCCAAAAATCTTTTTCAGATTCTTGGATATTCGTAATGCCGACAACCGCTCCCGCAACTTTATCGACTGCTCCTGTTACATCTGTTGTTACTTCAGTTGCCACTTGCTTAGTTGTGTTATTACTTGTACCAATTGCACTTGATGAATTACTTGAACCGTTTGGTAAACGATCGATCATCGATGGCATTAATAGCCAAACAAGTAAAGCACCAATAATAACACCAATTAATCCACTAAAGAAATAACCCGCTTTACTGCTTCGTTTTTTAGAACGACTTCTATCTTCTCCGTTAATGTTATCGTAATATCCCATACGTATTATCCCTCCGATGTAAACCTGATAGTTATACTATATCGTTCAAACATTAAAATCAGATGAAAATGGATTAAAAATCAGTTCAAAATTGGCTATTTTATTTTTCATCTTCGTAGTATATATTTCCCTATAAGTGCATAAAAAAACCTCCCTTTTAAAGAGAGGTTCAAATTATTATACTGTTACAACTTTAGTAGGTTCGTCTGCATCCGTATCTAATAGCGTAACAAATTCACCTGGCATGATACCACATGATTGTAGCGTTTGAGACACACTCATGCGAGCCAAATCTTTCATGTTGTTATCTTTACTTAAATGGGAAAGATAAATTCGTGTTTGTTTTTGTTCTACAACTTCGCTCATAGCAACAGCGGCATCTTCGTTTGAAACATGTCCAACATCACTTAGTATACGTCGTTTTGTAGACCAAGGATAGCTCCCCATTTGTAGCATGCTTACATCGTGATTACTTTCAAAAACAAAGGAATCAGCACCTTTGATAATTCCTTTCATCCGATCACTGACATAACCTGTGTCCGTAATGACTACAAGTTTGCGACCGCTCTCATGGAAAGTATAAAACATTGGATCTGCAGCATCGTGAGAAACAGCGAATGATTCTACATCTAGTGACCCAAATGATTGTACTGTTTCCATATCAAATTGGAAGCGTTGTTCTAACGGAATATTGCCAACTTTATCATCCATTGCTGCCCATGTTTTTGCATTGGCGTAAACTGGTATCTGATATTTACGTGCTAAAACACCCACGCCTTTTATGTGGTCAATATGCTCATGTGTAACAAAAATACCGCTTAGTTTTTTTATATCGCGATTTACTTTTGCAAAAAGCTGCTCCATTTTCTTACCTGTTAGACCAGCATCTACGATAAATGCATGGTCATCATTTTCTACATAAATAGCATTACCCGTACTGCCACTTGCTAATACACTGAACTGCATAGTAAAGACTCCTTATTCACTTTCTAATTCTTTATCTTCTTTTGCTTGAATATCGATAACTTGACCATCTACCGCATTAATGAAATAATCTGCTTCGTCACCTTCCACAAAAACAACATGGATATGCCAAGTTGGCGAAAGAACTTGAGTCTCTATTAAAGGAGCAAATGTAGAATAGCCAAGCTGTGGTTTATCAATTTTCGAATCTTGCTTTAGCAACCCTTTTTTATATAGTACTTTGATTGCTTCAATAGCAGTGAATAGTGTGCTTTTCTCACCAACTGCCTCTAGTGATTCCAACATCGTTTGATCATAACCTGTCACTGCTAAGTCTTTATTCCAATGCAATGTTACCATTGCATTTTTATTAAAATAGATTATGCGATTATTAATTTTTTGGAAAAAGATTGCCTCTCTTTTTTCTTCATCAATACGCCAAAGTTTATAAGTTTCTCCCCCGGAAACATACTCTGCCATAAATTCTGTCAAACTTATATCTTCAATGTTTTTGAGTGATACTGGTTTTTCAAATTTTAAAGTCCGCATAGGGCCATTTATGATGTTAAAATGTTGATCACCAATTTTCTTGAAGTCCGTTGGTTTAAATTGCTTGATTTGACCAGATATATAAGAAGTTTTTTGGTTTTCAGCAGGTAAGCCTTTAATCGTAATGTTCTCGCTCTTTAAGCGATCCGCTATCGTTGTTTCTGCATATGTTTCAATTTCCTGTTCCTCATTATATCGATTGACATAAAGAGAATAAAGAAAAACGTTTAATATTGAGAATACAATGATGAAGATTGTTTTCGTTTTACTCCAATCCAATTTGTTCACCTCCTGCAATAACAGGTGATAAATGTTCCCACTTACCATTGATGCTGTAGAACCACATTGGCTCCAATGTGAATAAATTTGGATTTACGTCTGTAGTTACGTTAAAACCTGAGCGAATTTCCTCAATATCTTCAAATTTAATATCCTCTCTATCCTTTAGTTTTTCAATCGCTTCTGGACCAGACATTAACTTTCCTTCATTCCTTGCTGGTATAGAAACAAGCTTGTAATATGGACGGTAATACTTCGAGATGCGATCGTTACCCCAATAAGTCGAAATTTCTGTTAAGGTCACTAATCGGTCACTAAAGACCGGCTGATCTTCTAAATACATTTGATAAGTAACCTTTTGATTACCGTAATCTACTTCGTTATAACGGAAATCACCTGTCCAACCACCATGCTCATTAATAAAATTAAATGTATTCAAAATGAGATCAGATTCTAATTCCTTTTCTTTGTTGTCTACAATGGATGTATTAACAAAATTGAGTGTTTTTTTTGTTACATCAATAGTCATTAATGATTTGTCATCTGTGTACTTTTCGGTACTAGTCACTTCATCTGGACTATGCTTCACAATTTTAGGATTAGAAAAAAGCGCATATTTATAGCGATCAACAGGATCTGGATCAACTATATAAGTGTATTTAGGAATGTTAATATCCTTTGCTGGCAAATAGAAATTCTTCGCTCCCTCACGTTTAATTTCAAGATAGTTTGGGAGGCTTTTTGCCACTGTTACTATATTAGTTTGGAAATGTTTTTCACTTTGAACTTTTATTTTAGCTTTATACAGTTTGTCGTTTTTTGAATTAGCAAAAAAAACAAGAAGCTCATTATTGTTTATCTTATCCCACTCAATAATCATGCGATTGAATGCAGCTTCAGGTATTTTTTTATTATTTACGGGTAATAGGTTTTGAAAGAATACAGGGAATGGTATTTCGCCTGTGTAAAACAACGTCATACCATTATTCAGACCTATTAATTCATTGAGCTTTTTATCATCTAAATTATTACTAACAAGTGTCAAATCTGAAAGTTCCCAGTTTTTCATTTCACTTAAAATAGTTTTCATCTTAGCATTTTCATTTGTACCTTTCCACTTGCCATTCATATGAAAAAGCATTCGATAGGGCTTAATGATATCTGACAATTGACGCTGCTTGTCAATTGAAATAGGTACGACTTTCGTTTGCTCCATTATGTCGTAGTTTGGCTTGTAAGTCCAAATAGAAAATGTAAGTGTAATACTTAAAAAGACAAGGACGAATAGAGCTACAGACTTTATCTGCTCAACATACTTCAATCCCATTCACCTGCCCCATCTAATTCGTATGGCAATGTGAAGAAGATCGTTGTACCATGTCCTTCCTCACTTTCCGCCCAGACTTTACCACCATGAGCATGAATCATTTCTCTAGAAATTGCTAAGCCAAGTCCAGTGCCCCCCATAGAACGGGCTCTAGCACGGTCTACACGATAAAAGCGGTCAAAGATACGATCAACATTTTCTTTCGGTATACCCATACCATCATCGGAAATCATGACTTTTAAAATTCCCTCTTGTGCTGTTACTCCAAAGCGGATATTACCACCATCTGGTGAGTATTTTAATGCATTCGAAATAATATTATCAATTACTTGTGTAATTTTATCAGTATCTAGTTCTACATAGCATTGTGTATCTGAGATATGTCGTTGAAATTCTACGTTTTTTGATTTTGACATTTCAAAGCGATCAATAATACGGTCAAAAAATTTATTGAAATCTACGATATCTGCATTTAACTCATATTCTCTACTGTCCATACGAGATAGTTGTAATAGGTCATTTACAAGACGGATCATGCGCTCTGTTTCTGTTTGCGTAACATTTAAGAAAGTAGGTGCGATATTTTCATCTCGCCATGCACCATCAGCTAATGCTTCTAAGTAGCTACGCATTGTTGTTAACGGTGTACGAAGTTCATGTGAAACGTTAGATACAAATTCACGACGCTCCATTTCAATCTTCTCTTGTTCAGTAATATCATGCAAAACCGTAATCAAACCATTTACGAAACCAGTTTCTTTTTGAATAACAGAGAAATTTGCCCGAAAAATATAAGGTCGTTCTGGTGAACTAAAATCTAGATTCACAGCATCCTTCATATGGATTAAATCTTCAAAAGTATACCCTTCTTCTAACCCTAAAACAGAAATAAGTGGGCGTCCAATTAGTTCATCGTCTTCACTTTTTAAAAGCTGTTGTGCGGGTGTATTGATTAGTATAATACGACCTTTTCGATCGGTCGCAATTACACCGTCTGTCATATTAGCTAAAACGGATGCAAGCTTTCTTCGTTCACCCTCTGTTGTGGATTGCGATTCCTGGAGCCTATTTGTTAAATGATTAAAAGCTATTGCCAGTTGTCCTATTTCATCATTGCCATAAACACGTACTTTGCGCGAAAAATTCCCTTTCGCCATAGCTTGAGCTTGTTTTCGCATATCTGATATTGGTTTTGTAATTGTTTTTGCGATGAAAATGCCGAGTATAATTGTAATGGCTAAAGCAAGTGCAGTACCCCCTGCCAAAATACGATTGATCTCATTCATCTGTACAAAAACACTTTCAATATTTGATTTTAAATAGACAGTTCCAATGACCTTACCATTTGAAGTAATAGGCGTTGCTAATAACCATACTCGTGTTTTTGTTTGTTTATCTAAGAATATTTTCTCCGAAGGAGTTTGGGTCGCTATTGATTGGCGCACTAAAGTATCCGACGAGCGCTGTCCAATGATGGACTGATTGCTCGTATCGGATGTAGCTAAAATGCGATAGCGTGCATCGATAACACGAATTTCGCTTATATCTTCAGAGGATAGTCCGCTTAAAACCGTTTTCAAGCTTTGCTCCTGTGTTGGCTCAGCTTCTGTTCTTTCTTTTAAAAGCTCCTCTTTAACACTAAATGTAACTAACTTTAGACGATCAGAAACAGATGTTTGGAAGTTTTCCTTTAAAGTTAGTTCCAATCGTTGTGCGAAATAGAGTCCTATAATTTGCATAGCTATTAAAATTAATAGCACGTAAATAAGTACTAGCTTTACGTGAACGGATTTGAAAAAACGGACTTTCTGCATGTATCTTACTCCTGTTCAGGGTTTCTTAAGTAATATCCTACGCCACGGCGTGTTACAATCCATGACGGATGACTTGGATTGTCTTCAATTTTCTCACGTAAGCGGCGGATAGTTACATCCACAGTGCGCACGTCTCCAAAATAGTCATAGCCCCATACTGTTTGCAACAAATGCTCCCGTGTCATAACTTGACCTATATGTTTTGCTAGATAGTGTAATAGTTCAAATTCACGATGTGTAAGTTCAATGGCCTCATCACGCTTTAATACTAGATATGCCTCTGGTTGAATAACAAGTGATCCAACTATGATATCACTTGAAGTTTCTTCTTGTTCTTCAGTTGCTGTTGTTGATTGATGGCGGCGCATATTCGCTTTTACACGGGCTATTAATTCACGAGTACTAAATGGTTTTGTCACATAATCGTCTGCCCCTAATTCTAAACCTAATACTTTATCAATTTCGGAGTCTTTTGCTGTTAACATAATAATAGGTATATCATATTTTTTTCGTACTTCACGACATACTTCTATGCCATCTCTTTTTGGTAACATGATATCTAGAAGCATTAAATCTGGTTTGATTTCCTCCACTTTTTCAAGTGCTTCATCACCATCATAGGCACAAACAACTTTGTAACCCTCTTTTATTAAATTAAATTGCAGTATATCTGCAATCGGTTTTTCATCATCTACAACTAAAATTGTCTTGTCCACATTTATACTTCCCTTCATATATGAATTTGATTTATGTTATCAATTAACGTTAGTTTTTGTATATTCCATATCTTTAACTCTATCATGCTTTAGCTTTCAGTGCATCTTTTGGAAACCCAGGCACATTGATATTGCCCGGGGAATAATGTTAATCCTGACTTCTTTCACAAAGAACTCTATGTAAAAAAACAGTCCACTTTCATAATGGACTGCATCGGTCTATTTTATTTTAATACATTTAACGGGTTAAGCAATTTTCCATTTTTAGACACTTCGAAATGTAAGTGTACGCCTGTCGAATTACCAGTTGTCCCCATAATCCCAAGCTTAGACCCTTGTGCTACTACTTGTCCCACTTCCACATCAATCGATGCCAAATGGCCATAAACTGTTTGATACCCGTTATTATGATCAATTGTTACTTTATTGCCATAAGACCCATCTACACCTGCAAATGTGATTTCACCGTTATCAGCTGCTTTAATCGTAAAACCATCTGGTCTAGCAATATCAAGTCCTCGATGTAGTTCACCCCAACGATAGCCCATTTCACTTGAAATATAACCACCTTCTGCTGGCCATTCAAAGCTTCCGCTTCCACGTGAAGGTACTTCTTTTGTTCCCTTAATAATCACACGTGTTTCCGGTTCCTTCATAACAGATTGCGTTATTACTTTTTCTAAAGCTGGATTACCATCTATCTCGGTAATCACATGTCTTACTAGTTTCTTACCATCTGAGCCTTTTTGTTTTACTTCCTTCTCACCTGTTAGCATTGTTTTATCTTTCTCAATAATTGTTTTATGATCTATTTTCTCAGACTTTATCGATTCTTTTGTTAGTTCAATATTAATCCTAGGCTCTAACTCTGCTACTTTAATGGAATGTCCAATTGTTAGAGATTTATCATCTGTTAAATTTTTATTGAGTTTTAAAAGCTTAGAAGTTGAAAGTTTATATTTTGCTGCAATGCTACTAAGAGTATCGCCATCTTTAATGGTATATGATTTCTCTTGATGCTTGCCTTTTGTTAGTAATTTAACAGCTTCCTTTGTAGTTAATACATTAGATGGATCTGTATATTCAGTCATACCTGATACCGATTGTTTTATAGAAATATCCACAATACGCGTTTCGTTTTTCTTTAATGGTGGTAAAGTTTTATGGGCATTTTCAATAGTATCTAATACTTTTAGCTCTTTAGCTGAAACATACTGTAATTTAAGCTGGCGGAGTGCTGCTTCATATGCATCAATGTCTTTTACATAGGCAGCCACCTTGCCATCGATGAGTAATGCAAATGCTGAAGCTTTAATTGATAAAGCATCGTCTAGCTTTCTTAAAGTATCTTCGTCATTTATATCCTCTTGAAAAACTTGCTCTGATATAACAGATAAACCTGGTGCAGCATTTAGAGAGAGATTTTCGTATTTGGTGCTGGCCTTTTTTACTTTGTCTTCGATATGTTTATCTATCAACTTTTCATTGGAAACTGCTCCAATGTATTGATTCTTAATGTATATATGATAAATTTTATGCAACTGATCATCTTGCTTAGCATTTGCGTAATTAGTATTAAATCCTATTATTGACATGAGAAATATTACGATAGTTGCTGCTTTCATTGCTGTTGATTGGCGGGTTCGTTTAGAAAATATAAAGTTCTCACTACTATTCCGTTTCAAACGCATGATAAGCTCCTTTCGATTTTTTGATTTAAATATCAATTATTTTATTGCAAAAGTTATGTCGAAATCAAGCTTCTCTAATTTAACATATTCCATTTTCCAATTGAACTTATTACGCTTGATGTCACTAAAATGTATAATTCACTCCATTTATTTTGAAGTTTTTGCAATTCAAGGGTTAAAATAGGTAGTTTTTATTTATTATAGACGATTTTTGTAAGCATTATTCACCATACTACTCTCTATTTATACAAAGATCTCATTTCTTTTTTGTAATTATTGTTACAATATTACTCTTTTCACTTTTGCATTTTTGAAAATTCCGTTAAAATTAAGGTAGAATTAAGGTAGAATTATTAGTTTTTAGAGAATGGGGAGATTAGTTTTGAATGACTCAAACAGGAGTATGGAAGACATTTTAGCAGAAGCAAAAAAAATTCGTGACAAGAATAGGAAAACCTCTAAAGCTCGTTTACTAAAACGCATTATTATGGTGATAATTGGTGCAATTATCATGGCAATTGGTTTGGAGCAATTTCTTGTACCCAACAATATTTTAGATGGTGGAATTGTCGGTATATCTATTATTGTTTCCCACCTTTCTGGTTTACCACTAGGATTATTTATTTTCCTCTTGAACATACCCTTCTTTTTCCTAGGTTATAAGCAAATTGGTAAAACTTTTGCC
Source organism: Viridibacillus sp. NPDC096237 (assembly GCF_050278625.1). Classification (NCBI taxonomy): domain Bacteria; kingdom Bacillati; phylum Bacillota; class Bacilli; order Caryophanales; family Caryophanaceae; genus Viridibacillus; species Viridibacillus sp. NPDC096237. The sequence continues at coordinate 46,411 of NZ_JBNNTI010000014.1, forward strand.
TTATCAACTGCGTTAGGAATTACTACTTTATCTATAGCTACGATTCTATTACACCCAATTGAACCTTTTACAAAAGATTTACTATTATCAACAGTATTTGGCGGAATTGTTCTTGGCACTGGTGTTGGTATCGTTATCCGTTACGGTGGTTCTCTCGATGGGACAGAAATTATGGCTATTTTATTTAACAAAAATTCCCCGTTCTCCGTCGGCGAAATCATTATGTTTTTCAACTTAGTCATTTTCACGGTAGCCGGTTTTGTTTTCACATGGGAACAAGCAATGTATTCCGTACTTGCATATTTCATCGCTTACAAAACCATTGATGTAGTCATTCAAGGGCTTGATGAATCGAAATCTGTCTATATTATTAGTGAAGAATATGAGGAAATTGGTCGTGCCATTATGGATCGTCTAGGCCGTGGGGTTACTTACTTAATCGGTGAAGGCGCATATACTGGCGACGGAAAAAAGGTGATATTCACGGTAATTACACGACTAGAGGAATCTAAACTTACAACGATTGTAGAAGAACTCGATGATCATGCATTCCTCGCAATTGGTAATATCGCAGAAGTCCGCGGTGGACGCTTTAAGAAGAAAGATATTCACTAAATGCAAAAAGGTTAATTCTCTAATGAGAATTAACCTTTTTTATTTATATTAAAGTATTAATTGCTATATTCTTCACAGTTCTAATCTTGATCAATACTAATATCTGCTCTTTTTAAATAGTGATGTATATTCCTTATTATATCTCTCTTGTGGTGCTATAGAACCGTTGTTCCAATTGCTTTATAAAGTGAGACGACAGAAAAAAAGCGAAGAAAATTTCCCTCCGCTTTTTTGATTATTTATTAAATTTTACTTATTCTCCCCAAACGTCAACAAGGACATTTGTTTGATCACGATCTGGACCTACTGAGAATGTAGCAATTTGAATGCCAGCTAATTCACTAACACGCTCAACATAGCGACGAGCGTTCACTGGTAATTCTTCTAGCGTTCTGCAGCCTGTAATATCCTCAGCCCAACCTGGTAGTTCTTCATATACCGGTTCACATTGTTCAATAATGTGAAGGTTAGCAGGGTATTCTGTGATTGTTTGACCTTTGTATTTATAAGCTGTACAGATTTTAACCGTTTCAAGACCTGATAATACATCAATTGAGTTTAACGATAAATCTGTAATTCCACTTACGCGACGTGAATGACGCACTACTACGCTATCAAACCAACCAACACGACGTGGACGACCTGTAGTTGTACCATATTCGCGACCAACTTCACGGATCTGGTTACCTACTTCATCAAATAATTCAGTTGGGAATGGTCCATCACCAACACGAGATGTATAGGCTTTACAAACACCTATAACACGCATTTCTCTAGATGGTCCAACTCCTGCACCAATTGCCACTCCACCTGCTACTGGGTTTGAAGAAGTTACGTATGGGTATGTTCCTTGGTCGACATCAAGCATAACGCCTTGTGCGCCTTCGAATAATACGCGACCACCTTCATCAAGAACATCATTCAAGATCTTTGAAGTATCAGTTACATATTTAGCAATTTCCTGACCATAGCTATAGTATTCCTCAAAAATATCTTCAAAATTTAACCCTTCTGTTTCATAGAACTTTTCAAAAAGGCGATTTTTAAGAGCTAAGTTTTCACGAAGTTTTTGTTCAAATACTTCACGATCTAATAAGTCCGCCATACGGATACCGATACGGGCTACTTTATCTTGATAGCAAGGTCCGATACCTTTAGCAGTTGTACCAATTTTGTTGTCTCCACGGCTTTCTTCATCTACAATATCTTGTTTAATATGATAAGGAAGAATAACGTGTGCACGGTTCGAGATACGAAGATTTTCAGTGCTTACTCCTCTTTCTTGTAGGCCTTTTAATTCCGTTACAATAGATTTAGGGTTTACAACTAATCCATTACCGATTACCGAAATCTTATCTTGATAAAAAATACCTGATGGGATTAAGTGCAACTTGTAAGTTTCGCCATCAAATTTAATGGTATGTCCTGCATTATCTCCACCTGCATAACGAGCAATCGCTTCTGCCTTTTTTGATAGGAAGTCGGTAATTTTACCTTTACCTTCATCTCCCCATTGAGTTCCTACTACTACTACTGATGTCATACCAGCACCTCCGTCAGACGCTTTCAAGCATCCTGAATCAAACAACGCTTATTGTATCAACTGAAAAGACAATAGTCAATTAAAAACAAACAAAAACACGAACGCACTATGATGTATAGTAATTAAACGTTCGTGTTCCATATACTCTAATATCCTCCAGCTGGCTCATGTTGCGACCAATCAACACTAACAAATTTGTTATGTTCTTTGACGAAAGCAAGCTTAACCGTGTCTGTTGGACCATTACGTTGCTTAGCTACAATAATTTCAATCGTATTAGCATCTTCCGTTTCTTTATCGTAGTAATCTTCACGATATAGGAAAGAAACGATATCGGCATCTTGCTCAATACTTCCGGATTCACGTAAATCACTCATCATTGGTCGTTTATCTTGACGTTGTTCAACGCCACGTGACAACTGAGATAAAGCAATAACAGGCACTTCTAATTCACGTGCTAATGCTTTTAGTGAGCGTGAGATTTCGGATACTTCTTGTTGGCGGTTTTCGCGCCCGCTACCACTGCCTTGAATAAGCTGCAAATAGTCAATTAAAATCATGCCAAGCCCATGTTCTTGTTTTAACCGGCGACATTTCGCACGTATTTCATTAATACGTACACCTGGTGTATCATCAATGAAAATGCCAGCCTTAGATAAACTGCCCATTGCCATTGTTAGTTTACGCCAATCTTCAACATTTAAAGCACCTGTACGTAATACTTGTGCATCAATATTACCTTCCGCACATATCATACGCATAACAAGCTGTTCTGCACCCATTTCAAGTGAAAAGATAGCAACGTTTTCAGACGTTTTTGTTCCTACGTTTTGAGCAACATTTAAAGCAAATGCTGTTTTTCCAACTGAAGGTCGTGCCGCTACAATGATTAAATCCCCTCGTTGGAATCCCGCAGTTAGGCGGTCCAAATCACGGAATCCAGTAGGGATACCAGTTACATCTCCTTTTCGATGTTGTAACTGCTCAATGTTTTCGTATGTTTGGACAAGTACATCCTTCACATGCTTAAAGTCCCCTGCGTTCTTGCGACTTGCCACTTCCATCATTTTACGTTCAGCTTCTGCTAAAAGTGCATCTACTTCGTCTTCACGTGTATAACCATCTTCTGCAATTTTCGTTGCTACTCTAATTAAGCGCCGTAATAAAGCCTTCTCTGAAACGATTTGTGCATAATAAGCGACATTGGCTGCTGTTGGTACAGCATTGGCAAGTTCGGTTAAGTAAGAAATACCTCCAATGTCTTCTAGCTCATTATGATTGGAAAGTTCCTCTGTCACTGTAACAACGTCTATTGCTTTACCTTGATCGCTTAGACGCAACATCGTCGAGAAGATTTTAACATGCGCAGATCTATAGAAATCATCTTCAAGAAGAATTTCTGAAGCCGTTATGAGTGATTGTGGTTCAAGAAAAATGGCTCCTATGACAGATTGTTCAGCTTCAAGATTATGAGGCGGAACGCGTTCCAATAATGGATCGTTCATATATGTCTCTCCTTACGCTTCTTCTGTAACATGCACTTTCAGCGTAGCTGTCACTTCATGATGTAGCTTCACTGGTACGTTTGTAAATCCTAGTGCACGAATAGCGTCTGCCAATTCCATTTTACGTTTATCAATTTTAATACCATGTTGTTTATTTAAACCATCTGCAATTTGTTTTGTAGTCACTGCACCAAATAAACGGCCACCTTCACCTGATTTTGCGTTTAGTATAACCGTTAACTCTTCAATTTTTGCTTTTAAGTCTTTCGCAGCAGCTAATTCAGCAGCCGCATCTTTTTCAGCTTTTTTCTTTTGCCCATCTAATTGGCTAATTGCTGCCTGATTTGCCTCAACAGCTAGATTATTTTTTAATAAGAAGTTATGTGCATAACCATCAGCTACATTTTTGATTTCACCTTTTTTGCCTTTACCTTTAACGTCTTTTAAGAATACTACTTTCATGATTCCGAACTCCCTTCTAATACTACCTCTATTGCTTCTTTTAGCATGTTAATAGCTTCATCGATTGTTGTTACGTCTATTTGGCATGCAGCGTTCGTTAAGTGACCACCACCACCGAGCTCTTCCATTACAAGCTGGACGTTAATTTCACCTAGTGAACGTGCACTAATACCAATGAGCCCATCATTACGGTGAGCAACTACAAATGAAGCTGATATATCTTTCATTGTTAATAATATATCTGCTGTTTGTGCAAGTAAAACCGAGTTATAAATCTTATCGTTATCTCCACGTGCTATTGCTAGCCCTTGATGTACAAATTCTACTGTTTGAACTATTTTAGAACGTTCAATATACGTATTAATGTCTTCTTTTAGTATACGTTGTACTAAAATTGTATCTGCCCCGTTTGTACGTAAATACGAAGCTGCTTCAAATGTACGCGCTCCAGTGCGTAAAGTGAAACTTTTTGTATCTACAATAATACCTGCTAGAAGTGCTGTTGCTTCTAACATTGTTATTTTATCATTTTTTGGCTGATACTCTAATAATTCTGTGACAAGCTCGGCTGTCGATGACGCATAAGGCTCCATATAGACAAGCATTGGATTTTTTACAAACTCTTCTCCCCGACGATGGTGATCGATTACGACTACCTTTTCAGCCTTATGCATTAATTTCTCTTCAATTGTCATTGATGGTTTATGCGTATCAACAACGACTAACAATGATTTATCGGTAATTTTCGATAATGCTTCCTCAGGGGTGATAAAGCGATCATAGAGATCAGACTTTTCCTTAACCACATTCATTAAGCGGATAATGCTATTATCAATTTGATCAAAATCCATTACAACATAACCATCGATTTTATTCATCTGAGCCATCTTACGAACACCAATGGCTGCTCCTATGGCGTCCATATCAGGCATTTTATGGCCCATCACGAAGACTTGATCACTATCCTGTATTAAATCACGAAGTGCATGAGAAATAACGCGTGCACGTACTCTAGTACGCTTTTCAACAGGATTTGTTTTACCACCGTAAAATTTCACTTTACCATTAGGTTGTTTGATTGCAACCTGGTCACCACCACGTCCTAAAACAAGATCTAAACTAGATTGTGCCAGTTCTCCAAGTTCTATAAGGGATTGCGAACCAGCACCAACACCAATACTTAATGTCAAAGATAAACTTTGTTTTGCTGTAGTTTCACGAATATCATCTAAGATAGAAAATTTCTTTTTCTCAATTTCTTGTAGAATAGATTCGTTTAATATCGCTATAAAACGATCAGTTTCTATACGCTTTATGAAAATACCATATTGCGTGCCCCAATTATTAATAAGCGATGTAATAAGTGAATTTGTCTGGCTACGATTTTGATCATCCATACCTTGTGTAATTTCGTCATAGTTATCGACAAATAGAACGGCTATTACTGAACGATCTTCATAGTATAGCGCTTCAATTTCTACTTGCTCTGTAATATCAAAGAAATATAATAACCTTTCTTCGGGTTTATAAAATGCTCGATACTTACGATCCCTAAGCGTAATATTCATTTCGTTCTTTTCATCGTGTTTGATCAATGTATAGAGATCTTCGGAAAGATTAAAAATCTCCTCTCCCATTAATGTATCTACATCTAAAATACCTAGCATATATGGATTCGACCATTCAATCAAATATTGAGTATCCATTAATATGATACCAATAGGCATTTCAAGCAAGGCCTCTTCCCCTATCTTTTGCATGCGATATGAGAGAGTTTCAATGTGTTTTTCCGTTTCTTCATAGGTTGTTTTTTCCGTTTTCCACGTCGATATTAAAGCTAATACCACTACAACACCATAAGCAATACCAATGAACGGATTCCACATTATACATGTGATAACGCTTGCTACACTAAGAAGAGACAGAATTAAAAGAGGATATCGAATTGGTCTTTTTCTAAACAAAGTACCCATAAAATTCATCTCCTTATTTTCTCGGCGTTCCCGTCACAAGCGCACGAATATTAAATCCTAAATCCACAATACCAAGTAGCGTAACAAACGAGTATAAAGGTAACGCTAAAATAGTACTTATTATTGCAATCCATTTAGGCCATTCTTGCTCATGCACATAGTAGTGAATAAATGACATACCCTGTAGTAGTAACAATGTGCTCAGTAAAAATGACAAATTCAAAAATACCGTATCAGCGAACGAACCACTTTCAGGTTTAATAAATACTGTCACTATTAAAACTAGCATATAATACCATAAAACAGATCTAGGCAATTGAAGATCTTTAAATGGTGCAAATTTTGGAACGGTTATTTCAAAACGTTTTAATAATGGCAAATTAACTGTAATGATGATAAAAGAGATTATGAATACAGTCATCGTAATCATAGTCGGCATTAGCATATTAAATACATCAAACATCTGCACTAACTGTTCATCAGTCATTGCTGTTACACCTGGCATAGCCTTTTGTAATTCATTCGACCTTATATAGCTTTCTTGAATGACATTCATAATAATTTTCAATACATCCAAATTTAAAAACTTAACCAGGATAATATACATAAACGCTGTGGATAGTAATACACTAATACCTGTTGTCATAAATAAATAAACTTTGCTTCTTTTCATGCGGAGTGCATCGCCAATTAAAAATCCTACAAGACAAAAAATAATGGCAAGTGGCAAAGCCTTTATACCTGTAACGAGTATTGAGACTCCTATACTAACAACAGCTACTATCATTGAAGCTTTGCGATCGTACATTGCACTATACCAAGCAATTGGAAAAGAAATGAACCATATTGTAACTAAAGTTAATATAGGAATATATGAAGTAATCGCTAATAGGGCTGTAAAAAATACGGTCATCATCGCCCCTTGTGTCAGTTGTTGTGTTTTATTTTTAGGCATCTATAACCTTCCTTTTTTCAAAAGACAATGTTCTATTTCATCTTATTATTGTACCATGTTTCATGTTCTTGAACAAAAATGCGCTAGGCTATACTTTCATGAATAGTGAGGTGTTCAATGGAGAGAATTTATGTAGTGTGTTTAGATGCATATATAAGGTCGTAGGAAGTTATTTTTGTGTGAAAAAAAAAGACCGGTTACCCGGTCTTTTGAAAATTCTTATCTTTCTTCTGTGCTGAATGGAAGTAAGCCCATAATACGAGAAACTTTGATTGAAGCTGTAAGTTTACGTTGGTATTTTGCGCTAGTACCAGTTACACGGCGTGGAAGAATTTTTCCGCGCTCAGAGATGAATTTTTTTAACAAATCTACATCTTTATAGTCGATGTGTTTGATGTTGTTAGAAGTAAAATAGCAAACTTTACGGCGTTTGCGGCCTCCTCTACGTGGTGCCATAGTATTGTCGCCTCCTTAAGTATATTGGTATATATTGCGTGCAATGGATTTTTACTTAGAATGGTAAGTCATCTTCAGAAACTTCGATTGGACCACCATTGTTGTTAGCAAATGGATCTTCATCTACACGCGTATAGTTTTGCTGACTAGGTGATTGATTCTGTTGATAAGATGGTTGTTGTTGATAGCTGTTTTGTTGTGGAGCTTGGCCGTAAGATTGATCACCACCATATGATGGTTGTCCACCGTACTGTTGCTGTCCTTGCGGACGTTCTCCTGAAGCACCGCGCGGTTCTAAGAACTGCACACTATCTGCAACAACTTCAGTTGTGTAAACACGTTTACCATCTTGTCCTTCATAACTACCTGTTTGGATACGACCTTCTACGCCCGCTAAGCTTCCTTTTTTTAAGAAATTAGCAGTGTTTTCAGCTTGTTTACGCCAAACGATGCAGTTAATAAAGTCCGCTTGTTTTTCACCTTGTTGGTTAGCAAATGTTCTATTTACAGCAAGTGTAAAACGAGCAACAGCTGCGCCACTTGGTGTATAGCGAAGTTCCGGATCTTTTGTTAGTCTTCCAACTAATACGACTCGGTTAATCATCAGAATACAACCTCCTTTATCTGCGATTTTTATAAATTAAGATTATTTTTCTTCTTCGCGAACTGCAATGTGGCGAATAATGTCTTCACTAATATTAGCAAGACGAGTGTATTCGTTGATAGCTTTAGCGTCAGCGTTAATTTTCACGATTTGGTAGAAACCTTCACGGAAATCATTGATTTCGTAAGCTAAGCGGCGTTTGCCCCACTCTTTTGATTCGATGACTTCAGCGCCGTTTGAAGTTAAGATTTCGTTGAAGCGTTCTACAAGAGCTTTCTTCGCATCTTCTTCAATGTTTGGGCGAATGATGTACATTAATTCGTACTTTTTCATCTATAAGCACCTCCTTATGGACTTTGGCCCTACTAGTTGCAGTGGGCAAGGAGCAAGTAAATTTATTACTCACATCAGTGAATTGTAGCACATTAATTTGAATATAGCAACCTGCTTCCCTATACATTTCCAAGTCTTTTCCATTATACTTAAGAATAGGGGTGATAAATTTGATAGAACATGAGGAACCTTCAATAATTGAGTTAGATTTAAAAAAAATTGCTTGGCAAAACATTATTATAACGTTTGGCTTAATGATCGGACTTATTCTTCTAAATGGTTGGATTCATCAAGTATTTGAACTAAATTTTTCACTTTTAAGTATTTTTCTATTTATCTTATATTATTTTATTTTAATTGTGTTACATGAAATTTTTCATTTAATTGGCTTTATAATCTTTGGTAAAGTGCCTTTTCGTTCATTAGAATACGGTGTAAATTTGAAAATGGGTGTAGCGTATGCAACAACAAAAGAGCCTATTTGTAATAGGGCAATGAAAAAAGCACTCCTACTACCTTTTTGGACAACAGGCGTTATTCCAGCGGTTCTTGGCCTCTGTATAAATAGTAGTATGCTCGTTGTGTTAGGTGCATGGTTGATCGCCGGTGCCGTAGGGGACTTTGCTATGTACTTCGCACTTCGAAAATACCCAAATACATATTGGGTAAAAGATGATCCAGAGTTTCCTAGATTATATTTATATAAAAATAAAACATATTAAAAGTAAAAGACAGTGCCGGATACATCCAGCACTGTCTTTTACTTTTAAATTATACGTTGAAACGGAATAACATAACATCGCCATCTTGTACGATGTATTCTTTACCTTCTTGACGCACTTTACCTGCTTCTTTTGCTGCAGTCATTGAGCCATTTACCATTAAATCTTCATAAGCAACTGTTTCTGCACGGATAAATCCACGCTCAAAGTCAGAGTGGATGACACCCGCACATTGTGGTGCTTTCATTCCTTTACGGAATGTCCATGCACGTACTTCTTGTACACCTGCTGTAAAGTAAGTTGCTAGTCCAAGAAGATTGTAGGCTGCACGAATTAATTGGTCTAAACCAGATTCTTCGATACCTAGTTCTTCAAGAAACATTGCTTTTTCTTCATCATCAAGCTCTGCAATTTCTTCCTCGATTTTAGCACAAATAACAATTACTTCTGCGCCTTCAGCTTTTGCATATTCGCGTACTTTTTGTACGTATTCATTATCGTCTGCATTTGCCACTTCATCTTCAGAAACGTTTGCTACGTATAGCGTTGGTTTTACAGTTAGTAAGTGGAAGCCTTTAACGATTTTTAATTCTTCTTCAGTGAAGTCAATAGAACGACCAGGTTTTTCTGCTTCAAAAGCTTCTTTTAAGCGCGTTAAAACTGGTGCTTCAGCCATTGCATCTTTATCTTTTTGCTTGGCTAATTTTTCGACACGAGATAGGCGTTTTTCAACTGCTTCTAAGTCTGCAAGAATTAACTCAAGGTTAATAACTTCGATATCTTCGATTGGGTCTACTTTACCTGATACATGTGTGATGTTATCGTCAGCGAAACAACGAACTACTTGTGTAATTGCATCTACTTCACGAATATGTGCTAAGAACTTGTTACCAAGACCCTCACCTTTACTAGCACCTTTTACAATTCCGGCAATATCAGTAAATTCGAAAGCCGTTGGTACAGTTTTCTTCGGTTCTACTAATTCCGTTAATTTTTGTAGACGGTTATCGGGTACTTCAACGATTCCTACGTTTGGATCAATCGTACAGAATGGGTAGTTTGCAGATTCTGCTCCTGCTTTTGTAATTGCGTTAAACAATGTTGATTTACCTACGTTCGGTAAACCCACGATGCCAGCTGTTAAAGCCATTCTATTCACAACCTTTCAATTTTTCAAAAACACTATTACATTTACATGACTTGTTAATTATAGTGACTCATCTAGTAAAAGTCTAATTTTGCTCTTCTATTAATGGATTAGCAGCAATTAATATTTTCTTTAATTTTTTTTCAAATTCTCTTCGCGGAATCATCACGCTGTGTTGGCAGCCCTCGCATTTAATACGAATATCAGCACCCATACGGATAATTTTCCATTCATTTGTACCGCATGGATGTTGTTTTTTCATTTCCACTACATCACCAAGTTCGAACTTTTTTGCTTCCATCATCATTCTCCTTCTTCGTTAAATGTTTGATTATTATCTCTTTCATAAACCATCATTTTCGGATAAGGAATTTCGATACCATTTTGATCGAAAATTTCTTTAACATCACGACGAACCATACGTGATATTGCAAAGTGTTGCATTGGTAATGTTTCCACAGAAATTCGTAAAGTAATCTCTGCTCCCACTACATTTTGAACCCCTAACAAAGTAGGAGGTGTAGTAATTTCTTCATGTTTCTTTGGAAGATTTATAAGATATGCTTCTATTAAACGCTCAGCTTTTGCAATATCTGAATTGTATGCAACACTCACATCAATAACAGCAATTGAGTTATTTATAGAATAGTTCACAACATCAGTGATAGATCCATTTGGAACAATATTTATTTCCCCAGCAGCACCTTTAATTTTTGTTGTACGTAATCCAATCTCGAGTACTGTACCTTCTACTGAAGTAATTTTAATATAGTCACCAACACCAAACTGATCTTCAAAAATAATGAAGAATCCAGTGATGACGTCTTTAACTAAGCTTTGTGCACCAAACCCGACAGCTAAACCGACAATTCCGGCACCTGCCAATAACCCTGCTACTTGAATATTCATCGCTGATAATATAGCAAGAATTGCCGAAAAGTACACTACATATGAAATAACACTTTGCAACAATCTCAAAATTGTACGATGACGTCGTTCTGAAGCAGGTTGTAATGGTGATGGTACACTCATGCGGATATCAAAAGCCTTACGAATAGCTATTTTAGCTACACGCACAACAATCATTGATAATATCGTGATTGCCGTAATTTTTATTATTGCAATACCAATATTTGTCCACATTTCTTCACTAGTCACAACTGCCATAAAGTTGTTATACATTTTTTCAAATTTCATTTTTGACGCTCCTCTTGCATAAAAAATTCCCGCTATGCGTATAATGCTGAAAAAAGAAAGAGAGATTCTAGATGCTTATAACTTCGAATCAACCATTTTCACATGTTCTCCATTATAAAGAATCAGGTGCCATTTGGCGGTTGAGCTCTTTCCTTTTAGAGCATATACCATTTCATCACGAAAATCTTGTTTTTTGCTGCATTGGAACCGATCGCTCTACTGGAGACTCACTCGGACCCTTAGCTGGCAGTTTTTTAAATCAGTATGTTTCATTTCCTTATGAGATTATAGGGACTTTAGAAAAACCCCTTCACGCACTGAATCTAACAGATACAGTTGATAATTTGACTACCCATGAAATAAAACCATTTGTAGTTGCTATTGATGCTTGTCTTGGTTCACAGCAACGTATTGGGGAAATTATCGTTCATGAAGGCCCTTTACTGCCTGGTAAAGCTGTCAAGAAGGAGCTCCCCCCTATTGGTGATATGTCTATTAAAGGCATAGTCAATATCGGAGGATTTATGGAGCATGCGGTTTTACAAAACACTCGTCTACATGTTACGTATGAAATGAGCCAGCAAATTTCGCGTGCTTTATTTTTGGCGTGGAGTCGTTATTCTTTAAAAAAGGTACATGAACATAACCGCGATGGCCACAACGAGTATTCCCGGAAGTAAGTTGGCCACGCGGATTTTCGTTAGTCCTACTAAATTAAGACCTATCGCAAGAATCATAACGCCACCCGTTGCAGTCATTTCTTGGATGAACATCTGTAGTGCTTCATCAGGTATAAACCGGCTAATTTGCCCTGCAAAAATAGCAATAATACCTTGATACAAAAATAACGGGACAGCGGATAAAATAACGCCAATTCCCATTGTCGAAGCTAAAATTACGGCTGTAAAACCATCAATAATACCTTTTGTTATTAAAACAGAATGATCATTTCGTAGCCCGCTATCCAATGCACCTATAATAGCCATTGAACCGATAACAAAGATAAGAGTAGCATTAACAAATCCTTGCGAAATATTGCCACCCTTAGCCTTGTTTCCTAATTTCCTCTCAAGAAATTGACCTAAACGGTTTAATTGCTTATCTAAATCAATCCATTCTCCTAGAATTGCACCAAATACAAGGCTAACTATGACGATTATAAAATTCTCGCTTTGTATCCCCATTTGGATGCCTAATACTGCTACAGCCAAGCCTATAATACTCATCACTGTCTCTTTTGTATTATCAGGTATTTTCTGTAACAATATACCAATTAACGTACCTATTACAATTAGAATCGCGTTTATTGCCGTACCTAATAAAACCAAGTGAAATCCTCTCAATCTTCGAGTAATTCTAATATACGTTCTAAATCATCTGCAGAGAAAAATTCAATTTCAATTTTCCCTTTGTTTTTTGACTCCTTAATCGTTACATTCGTACCAAAGTAATCACGTAATTGTGATTCTTTTTCAGCAATGAAAATATCTTTTTTCACTGTCTTCTTTGTTTCACGTGAAACATTGTCATTCATAGATTGTACTAATGCCTCTAACTGACGAACGTTTAAATGTTGAGTTAACACTTTTTCAGTTACTTGAGATATTAATTTCCTTCTTTTTAATCCAAGTAATGCACGACCGTGTCCCATTGTTATTTTACCTTCTGATAAAAGAGTACGTACATCTTCCGGTAACGCTAACAATCGGATATGATTTGCGATATGTGGGCGGCTTTTCCCCAAACGAGATGCTAGTTGTTCCTGTGTTAAATTTAAATTATCCATTAGATTTGTATAAGCTTCCGCTTCTTCTATTGGCGTTAAATCCTCACGCTGTAAGTTTTCAAGAATTGCAAACTCCATCATCTGCTGATCGTCCATCTCTCGAACAACAACTGGAATTTCTGTTAATCCTGCAAGTTTAGAAGCTCTAAATCTTCTTTCACCAACAACAATTTCATAAAAATTTACTCGTTTGCGGGCAATTATCGGCTGTAAAACACCATGTTCTTTAATGGATAATGCTAATTCCTCAATTGCAGACTCATCAAAAATTTTCCGAGGTTGATATGGATTTGCACGTAAATCTGTTAATGCCAAATGCTCTACTGTTTCATTAGTAGATAAAGATTCCCCCGGGAATAATGCGTTAATTCCCTTTCCTAGACCTTTAGCCATTTTTAATCACTTCCCTTGCAAGCTCTAAATACCCCTCTGCCCCACGCGATTTTGCATCATATACAATAATCGGTTCACCATGACTTGGTGCTTCACTCAAACGAACATTACGTGGGATAACCGTTTTAAATACTTTATCTTGAAAGTATTTTTTTACTTCCTCAATTACTTGAAGACCAAGATTCGTACGCGCGTCGAGCATCGTCAATAAAACACCCTCAATTGTTAGTTGATGATTTAAATGCTTCTGCACTAAACGTACAGTTGATAATAGCTGACTTAATCCTTCTAATGCGTAATATTCACATTGTACAGGAATCAAAATCGAATCAGATGCTGTTAATGAATTAATTGTTAATAAACCAAGAGATGGTGGACAGTCAATTACAATGTAATCATAGTCATTTTTTATATCATCAATTGCATGTTTTAACCGTACTTCTCTTGAAATTGTTGATACTAATTCTATTTCAGCTCCTGCTAATGCAATTGTAGCAGGTACTATATATAAATTTTCAACCTTTGTTTCTCGAATGACATCTTTAATTGGTTCGTCATCAATTAGCACATCATATATACATTTATGTACTTCGCCTTTGTTAACCCCAACTCCACTCGTTGCATTGCCTTGAGGGTCTGTATCAATCATTAATACTTTTTTACCTAAATGGGCGAGGCAAGCGCTAAGATTAACTGATGTTGTAGTTTTTCCTACGCCGCCTTTCTGGTTAGCGATTGCAATTGTTTTACCCACATGTGCACCTGCTTTCCAAAATCAATTTTATAAAAATAGGCAATATTAAATTAATTTGAATACCTAATTTTCATTCTATCAAAAAAATGTACAATAGGCTCATATTATAAAATAAAAATATATAAAAAAACTCTTGTCCTAAATACTAGACAAGAGTTTAAAATAGATGAAATTATGATTTCTTTTTCGGTATTTTCACAGTGATTTGATAAAACTCATCATGTTCTTCTTCTTCGGCTTCTAAATTAATACCTGTTTTTGTGACCATCGTAAGTGATTGTCTAATTGTATTTAATGCGATACGAATGTCTTTACTAATTGCTTTACGAGTTGGCTTGTTTTTCTTTGGCTTCTCAGCAGGATTTAGAATTTCATCAATTCTTTGCTCTAATTGTCGCACATTATAATCATTGTCGATTATTTCTTGTAACAACGATAACTGCAATTCTTTGTCTTTGACGGGCACTAAGGCACGTGCATGACGTTCTGAAATTTCCCTTTTTAAAATAGCCATTTGAATTTCTTCAGGTAGCTTTAATAAGCGGATTTTATTAGCTATTGTCGACTGACCTTTACCAAGCCTTTGAGCAAGTGCTTCTTGTGTTAAACCATGAAGTTCTAATAATTTTAGGTAAGCTTGTGCTTCTTCAATTGATGTAAGCTCTTCACGTTGTAAGTTTTCGATTAATGCAACTGAAGCCGTTTCTTTATCGTTCATTTCACGAACGATAGCGGGTACTTCTGTCCACTCTAGCATTTTCATTGCTCGATAACGACGCTCGCCTGCAATTATTTCGTAATGACCTTCTTCCATTTTTCGAACGACGATTGGTTGAATTACACCGTGTGTACGGATTGTTCGTGCAAGCTCTTCAATCTTCGAATCATCGAAAATTGTACGTGGCTGATAACGATTCGGCTGGATCTCATTAATAAGGAGTTTAACAACCGATTCCGCACTTTCTACCTCATTTTTCGAGTCGTGTTCTACTTTCTCACCACTTCCAAAAAAACGTGAAAAAGTACTTTTCATCCCTTGGCACCACCTTTAACGATATTTCCAAGCATTCTCCATCTAATATCATAGTAAAAGCCCGTTAGAAGGTGGAGAGAACTATTTATATTTTGACTATCATTGTGCAATAAGTAATACTTCTATATATCATTATAGTTATTTTCGATAAAAAACGTAAGCACCCTTTTATGTTTCACGTGGAACGAAACAGTTATTGGATTGGTGATTTGTTTGGTACACCTGGCTTACGTGGATATTTCTTCGGTGTATTTTTTGTTTTATTAAAAATAAAAATTGAACGTTCACTATCTTCAATTGGTAATAAAAATGAATGGCTATCTACTAATTTAGCACCTAATACTGTTAAAGCTTTTTTAGCATCCTTCATTTCTTCATCACCACTTGCTGCTTTCATCGCAACAAAATGACCGTTTGTTTTCACAAGAGGGATACACAGCTCAGAAAGTACTGATAATCTAGCAACTGCACGCGCTGTTACAAGATCAAATTGTTCTCTATATTTTGGATTTTGGCCAAAATCCTCTGCACGTGAATGAACGAATTCTACTTGGTCTAAATGTAACTGTTCACTTAAATGTGTTAAAAATTGAATACGTTTATTTAATGAATCTACAATTGTCACCTGTAAATGTGGGAAACAGATCTTAATTGGAATGCTTGGGAAACCTGCACCTGCTCCTACATCACATAATGATTGTACTTTATCGAAATCCATATAAAAAGAAGCACTAATAGAATCGTAGAAATGCTTTAAATAAACAGATGGCTTATCAGTAATTGCAGTTAAGTTCATTTTTTCATTCCATTCAACTAATAGCTCAAAATAAGTATGAAATTGTTTTAACTGTCCCTCTGATAACTCAATTCCTTGTTCCTTTAAAGCTTGCACAAACTGTTCTTCGTTCATGATTTTCCCCTTCCATGTAGTGCCACTATAGTTTTGTCATATTATTCGTTGCTTGCTAATTTCGCTATTCTACCATGTTCAATATACACTAGTAAAATTGAAATGTCAGCAGGGTTTACACCTGAGATACGTGATGCCTGTGCAACAGATAGTGGTCTTACTTGTTTTAATTTTTGTTTTGCTTCGGTTGCAATTCCTGAAATTGCTTCATAATCAATATTCTCTGGAATTTTTTTATCTTCCATTTTTTTAAGCTTATCTACTTGTTGAAGTGCTTTTTCAATGTAGCCTTCATATTTCACTTGAATTTCGATTTGCTCTTTTTCTTCTGTTGATAGCTCTGTTGGTGACTCTGTTAATGTTGACAGTAATCCATACGTCATTTCTGGTCGTTTTAATAGATCTGCGGCACGAATACCATCTTTTAATTCACTACTACCTAAATCACGTAATAAGCCTTGTGTTTTAGCATCTGGTTTTAAAATGGTATTACGCAGACGTTTAATCTCATTATCTACTTTTTGACGTTTTGTATCAAATCTATCATAACGCTCTTGGGTAATTAAACCTGCTTCATAAGCACGATCAGATAAACGCATATCTGCATTGTCATGACGTAGTAATAATCGGTATTCTGCACGAGAAGTTAATAGACGGTATGGTTCGTTTGTTCCTTTTGTTACAAGGTCATCGATTAACACACCTATATATGCATCTGCACGTCCTAAAATCATCTCTTCTTTACCAAGTGCTTTAGCAGCAGCGTTAATACCAGCCATCAATCCTTGGCCAGCTGCTTCCTCATAACCTGAAGTACCATTAATTTGACCAGCTGTGTATAAGTTTGCAATACGTTTAGTTTCTAATGTCGGCCATAATTGAGTTGGTACAATTGCATCGTATTCGATGGCGTAACCTGCCCGCATCATCTCTGCCTTTTCTAGACCTGGCACTGATTCCAATAATTTGCGTTGTACATGTTCTGGTAAGCTTGTTGACAACCCTTGAACATACACTTCACGTGTATCACGGCCTTCTGGTTCTAAGAATAGTTGATGACGAGGTTTATCACTAAAACGAACAACCTTATCTTCAATTGATGGGCAGTAACGTGGACCAGTACCTTTAATCATCCCTGAATACATTGGAGATAAATGAAGATTATCATTAATGATTTCATGTGTTTCTTCGCTAGTATATGTTAACCAACATGGTAGTTGATCTATGATATATTCAGTTGTTTCATAACTAAACGCTCGAGGCTCTGTATCACCAGGTTGAATTTCAGTTTTACTGTAATCAATTGTCTTACTGTTAACACGTGGTGGTGTACCTGTTTTAAAGCGTACTAATTCAAAGCCAAGTTCTTTTAGATTATCCGCTAATTTAATAGAGGGCTGTTGATTATTTGGACCACTTGAATATTTCAAATCTCCAATAATGATTTCACCACGTAGGAATGTACCTGTTGTAACAATAACTGTTTTTGCATGATAAACAGCACCGACTTGAGTAACAATACCTGTTACTTCACCATTTTCAACAATTAATTCATCTACCATTGCTTGGTGAATTGTAAGGTTGTCTTCATCTTCTAATAGTTTTTTCATTTCTCGTTGGTAAAGTACTTTATCTGCTTGTGCACGTAATGCACGTACTGCAGGGCCCTTACCTGTATTTAACATACGCATTTGGATATGCGTTTTGTCGATAATTTTACTCATCGCACCGCCTAATGCGTCAATTTCGCGTACAACAATTCCTTTAGCTGGACCACCTACTGATGGGTTACATGGCATAAAGGCAATCATATCAAGATTGATTGTTAGCATGAGTGTTTTTGCACCCATTCTTGATGCAGCATATGCAGATTCTACTCCTGCATGACCTGCTCCAATTACAATCACATCGAACGTGCCTGCTTCAAATTTTGTTGGCATGCTCGTTACTTCCTTTCTATATTTAAGTTTATTTCCCTAAACAAAATTGCGAAAATAGCTGATTGATTAGACTCTCTTGCACGGTATCTCCAATAATTTCACCAAGAATTTCCCATGTTCTAGTAACATCGATTTGAATCATATCAACAGGCACGTCTACATGAGCTGCTTCAATGGCATCCTTAATCGTTGAATGTGCTTGGTGTAATAAAGCGATATGGCGTGCATTTGATACATATGTCATATCTCCAGCATCTAATGAACCTTCAAAGAATAATGCCGCAATTGCTTCCTCAAGCTCAGTGACACCTTCTTCTTTAAGTAAAGATGTTGTCACCACTTTATGATTTCCTGCTAATGCTTGTACACGAGCTAAATCGATTTGTTGTGACAAATCTGTTTTATTGACAACGACTATATAGTCCATACTTTGAATCGTTTCGAAAAGACGCTCATCTTCATCGGTAAGCTCATCTCCATAGTTTACAACAAGAAGGATTAAATCTGCTTCTTTCAAAACTTGTCGAGAACGTTCTACACCGATGCGCTCAACAATGTCCTCTGTTTCGCGAATACCTGCAGTATCAACCAAACGTAGTGGAACACCCCGTACATTTACGTACTCTTCTATAATATCACGCGTTGTACCAGCAACGTCTGTAACGATTGCTTTATTTTCTTGTACAATGCTATTTAATAGTGACGATTTGCCAACATTCGGACGACCTAGTATAACAGTTGAAAGGCCCTCACGCAAAATTTTACCCTGAGAAGATGTTTGTAAAAGTTTCTCGATTTCTTTCATTACCCATGTAGATTTTTCGAGCATAAGCGGAATCGTCATCTCTTCTACATCGTCATATTCTGGATAATCTATGTTCACTTCTACTTGCGCTAAAGTTTCTAGTAAAGCTTGTCTAAGCTCGCCGATTAATCGTGATAATTTCCCGTCCATCTGACCAAGTGCTACATTCATTGCACGGTCTGTTTTTGCACGAATTAAATCCATAACAGCTTCTGCTTGAGATAAATCAATTCGACCATTTAAGAAGGCTCTCTTTGTAAATTCACCAGGCTCTGCTAATCGCGCACCATTTTTCAATACTAACTGCAATACTCGATTCACCGAAACTATTCCACCGTGACAGTTGATTTCTACTACATCTTCACGTGTAAATGTTTTTGGCCCTTTCATCATTGATAGCATAACTTCCTCTACTACCTCACCTGATTCCGGCTCCTTTAAATGTCCATAATGAATCGTATGTGACGGCTGTGTGGATAACTTTTTCCGGCTCGGCGAATGAAACACACGATCCGCAATAGCAACAGCATCATCCCCACTCAAACGGACAATGGCAATTGCTCCCTCACCCATTGGCGTTGAGATAGCCGCAATTGTATCGAACTCCATAGATAATACCTCCTAAAAAATTAAAAATTATCCACATGTGGATAACCTAAAACGAACTAACTCTCTAACATACAATAATAGCATAAAAGCACGAAAAGTAGAATTGTGGACAACTTATTTTAAATGCTGAAGGCGCTCATTCAGCTGCGACAAGCTTTGGAATTTTCGAATCAAAGTCTCTTTTAGACTTTGACCGAGAAAAATGGAAACGACCTCGAGCAGCTAGCGCCGATAAACTTAAGTGCACGGCGTCCTATCGCAACGGTTATCTGACCCACTTCCTGTGGGCATCCGACAATTTTATATTCATAAACTCAATATCTAACAAATATATATATGCCACTTCACTAAAATTATCCATTAAAATATTCAAAAGCCCATCTCATTTAAAATGAGATGGGCTTTAACAGAATTTTTCATTTATCGAATCGGTTCTATAACTAAATAGCGTTTAGTATCCGATCCAACGGAATACGTTTCGATATCAACTCGACTAGCAAGAATATGATGGATAATTTTCCGCTCATTCGAAGGCATTGGCTCTAACTCAATCTTTTTCCCTGTATAAACAGCCTTATCTGCCATACGATTTGCTAGCTGCTCCAATGATTCTTGACGACGCTTACGATAATTTTCTACATCTAATTTTACTAAGACGAATCGTTTTGCGTATTGATGCACAACTAATTGTGTCAATTCTTGAAGGGAGTTTAGTGTTTGACCGCGTTTACCTATTAGTAATGCAGCCTTTTTGCTCTCTAAACTAATATTAATGGTTTTACCCTTTTCATGAACATCAATAGTTAAGTCATTGATATCTAATTGCTTTGCAATATCTGTTAAATAGGTAATTGCATGCTGAATAGCTACTGTATTATCGTTACGCTTCTCATCTACTAATTCATTTTCATTAACTAACAACGTTAATGGTTCTTGTAAGTCTTCAGTTGTTGATTCTTGTATATTTTCTACTTCACTTTGTGAAATAACAGCTACTACTTCTGCAGATTCTATTTCACTTGGTTCTACTATTGCCTGTTGCACAGATTCTTTTTCTTGATCAGATTTCCCAAGTTGTTTTTCAGTTACACGTACATTCGCTTTACGTGAACCAAAACCTAAAAAACCCTTTTTACCTTCTTGAAGTATTTCAATATCTACTTGCTCGCGGGTAAGGTCAAGCTCTTTTAACGCTATAGAGATCGCTTCTTTTACGTTTGCTCCCATTTGCGTGATCTGTTTCACTTTTTGGCCCCTCCTGTTTTTGCAGGTTTAGTTGTCTTGTTCCAAGGCTTATACATAACAAGGTTTTGTATGAATGTAATAACATTACCAATTACCCAATAAAGTGATAAAGCGGCCGGTAAATAGCTACCTAAACCAATAATCATAAACGGCATGATGTACATCATAATTCGCATTTGTGGATTATCCATTGCTGGACCAGTACGTAGAACAATAAACTGCATGATACCTGCTAGAACAGCAAGTACAATACTCGGTTCTGCTAGTGGGAACATGAAAAAGTCGCCCAAGTTAATTTCTGGTGTTGAGTTCATACGACTAATTGCATGATAGAAACCAATTAGAATCGGCATTTGGATCAGCACTGGCAAACATCCAGCGGCTGGATTAGCACCAGACTCACTCATTAATTTCATCATTTCTTCTTGATACTTTTTCTGCGTTACTGCATCTTTAGAGCTGTATTTCTCTTTTAACTTCGCCAATTTAGGCTGTAATTCTTGCATTTTCTTCGCACTTTTTGTCTGTTTAATCATTAACGGCAAAATAGCTAAACGAATAATGATCGTTACACAAACTATCCCCCACGCATACGTACCAAGTATTCCTTTAAATAGTGTTATGAAAGATACGAATGGCCAAACGATATATTTGCTCCAAAAGCCTTCCGTATCACTATAAATTGGTTGGTTATACTCTGTACACCCAGTTAATAATAATGTTAATGAAGTAAGCGCGAGAATGATCCAAAGTTTCTTCTTCAATCTTCATCCCCCTAAAATAACTTTCGTTTTCTATCAGCTATTTTATCATGCACTTTCTATTACTCTCTACTACTTCTTTTTAAAACTTTCGCAATTTTTAAAACATGCTGTAAACTCTTTTTCGTTTCATGAAAATCTATAGTGGCCGCCGGATGTCTGGCGATGATCACGTATTCCATATCATTTCTCAAATCATCTTGTAATTCGAAGAAACTTTGACGGATATAACGTTTGATTTGATTTCTAGTGACTGCCTTACCTATTTTCTTATTGATGGATAGCCCAATGCGAAATTCTTCTTGTCCCTCTTTTGGTAAACAGTAGACAACAAATTGACGATTTGCAAATGACTTACCTTTACGAAATACTTTTTGAAAATCTTCATTCTTTTTAATTCTGCGGCGTTTTTTCATCTCTGCACCTGCTTATTCATTGTTTCTTTCTTCTTTATAAGAAGGTTTTATTTACATTGATTGTCGATCCTCTCCAAAAAGATAAACTTTTATAATCTACCCCTTAAAACATTGAAAAAGAGTTATTCATAAATGGTTAACCGTTTTGGAGAAAAACCAACAATACTAAACACTAATTTCTCCATAAAGAAAAAAAAGACCACTGATGTTGGTCAGTGGACTTATGCTGATAATACTTTTCTTCCTTTACGACGGCGTGCAGCAAGTACTCTACGACCATTTTTAGAACTCATACGTGCGCGGAAGCCATGTACTTTACTATGTTTACGTTTTTTCGGTTGGTATGTGCGTTTCATTTATATGACACCTCCTGGAAAGTCTATTATAAAAAATACTACAGACAGTCTTGCATATTATATATAAACTTCGGTCATTCTGTCAATGCTTATTTAGAAAATACATTTTATCACAATCTAGTCAGTGGTGTTTTTCTTTTCTAGCAGTTATCCACAATCCACTACCTCACTCTCAAAAACTAGTGTGGACACTTTTTTACATCCTCAAAATTATCCACAAGACTTATAGACAAGTTCTACACAAATTCACCTATTGTGGATAAGTTCGATGTGTATATTTATGCAATTTGTGGATAACTCCGAAAAAATCTTGAACTAACTGGTTTTCTTTGATAAGATTATTGTGTTTTACTCTGTAAATAAATTTGTGTATGCAAAATGTTATCCACAATTGTTAATAATATGTGGATAGTTTTATCCACTAGCTAAGAATAACATTTATCCACAGCTTGTTTTTATTGTGAGTATCTATCATTTATAGTTCATTTATAAACATATTTTAACCGCATTTATAACCAAATATTCAATAGAGATATTTAGGTAAAGGAGAAAGAAGCTTGGAACATTTAGAAGAGTTATGGGACAAAGTGCTCTCACAAGTTAAACAAAAAATCTCAAAACCAAGCTTTGAAACTTGGCTTAAATCCACGAAGCTACTTTCTTACAAAGTTGATACCGTAACTATTGCAGCGCCAAATTCATTTGGGCGTGAATGGTTGGAAAATCACTATGTACAGTTAATTGCTTCTATTTTGGCAGAATTAACAGGGAAAGATTTGCATATCCGTTTTGTTGTTCAACAAGACCCGGGCTTTGATGATTTCGATATTCCATCGCCACGTGTTCAAGAAAAACAAGACGATCGTCCAGATTTCTCTCCTGGTATGCTGAACTTAAAAAACACATTTGATACATTTGTTATCGGATCTGGAAATCGCTTTGCACATGCCGCTTCACTAGCCGTTGCAGAAGCACCAGCAAAAGCTTATAACCCATTATTTATATATGGGGGAGTAGGTTTAGGAAAAACACATTTAATGCACGCAATTGGCCACTATGTATTGGAACATAACCCTAATGCTAAGGTGGTTTATTTGTCATCTGAAAAATTCACCAATGAGTTTATTAACTCTATTCGTGATAACAAAGCAGTAGAATTCAGAAATAAGTATCGTAGTGTTGATGTCTTACTAATTGATGATATTCAATTCTTAGCTGGAAAAGAATCAACTCAGGAAGAATTTTTCCATACATTCAATACTTTACATGAGGAATCGAAGCAAATAGTTATCTCAAGTGATCGACCGCCAAAGGAAATTCCAACTTTGGAAGACCGCTTACGCTCACGCTTTGAATGGGGTCTAATAACAGATATTGCGCCACCTGATTTAGAAACGAGAATTGCAATATTACGAAAAAAAGCAAAAGCCGATGGATTAGATATTCCAAATGAGGTTATGCTATATATTGCAAATCAAATTGACTCTAATATTCGTGAGTTAGAAGGTGCTTTAATCCGCGTAGTTGCTTACTCATCGCTTGTAAATCAAGATATTACGGCCGAGTTAGCTGCACAAGCATTAAAGGACATTATTCCTAACTCAGTACCTAGAATGGTAACGATTTTAGATATTCAAAAGGCTGTTGGGGAACACTTCCATGTGAAATTAGAAGATTTTACTGCAAAAAAGCGTACAAAATCAATTGCATTTCCACGCCAAATCGCTATGTATTTATCACGTGAGTTAACCGATTTTTCATTACCTAAAATAGGTGAAGAATTTGGGGGCCGTGATCATACAACGGTTATCCATGCACATGAGAAAATCTCAACGATGTTTAAAGAAGATCAGAAGTTACAGCAAGATATTAAACAGATAAAAAGTATGCTAGGTAAGTAAAATTCCTGTGGATAACCCAAGAAGTTAACAACATACTTGTACACAGCCTGTCTACACGCGGATAGGCTGATTTTATTCGTTAAATTGAACTTATCCACAAATCCACAGGCCCTACTACTATATCTATTAATCTTTTAATAAATAATAATATATATAAGTGAGGTATAATTTTATGAAATTTGATATCATGCGAGATCGTTTATTAGATGGACTAAACGATGTTATGAAGGCAGTTAGTTCAAAAACAACAATTCCAATTTTGACAGGGATAAAAATTGATGTAAGTGCAGAAGGAATGCGTTTAACTGGTAGTGATGCAGATATCACGATCCAAACATATATCCCTGTTGAAGAAAATGGCGAACAATTAATGAATGTTGAAAAACCAGGTTCAATTGTGCTACAAGCTAAAATGTTCAATGAGATTGTTCGTAAATTACCTACTAATGATGTTGAATTTGAAGTATCAGAGAAATTCCAAACACGTATACGTTCGGGTAAATCAGATTTCCACTTGATTGGTTTAGATTCAACTGAATATCCTTTATTACCAGAGATAAGTGAAGACAATCAGTTCACTTTACCTGCTGATTTATTAAAATCAATTATTCGTGAAACAGTATTTGCAGTATCAACGAGTGAAAGTCGTCCAGTACTAACAGGTGTTCATTGGCAAATAAAAGACGGAGAACTTGTATGCGTTGCGACTGATAGTCATCGTCTTGCTCGTCGTAAAATTACTTTAGAAAATTTACCAAGTGAACAATCCAGTGTTGTAGTACCAGGAAAAAGTTTGACTGAATTAAGTAAAATTTTGAACGATGCAACTACTCCTGTAGATATTGTTATGACAAATCAACAAGTTTTATTCAAAACAAATGATGTTTTATTCTTCTCACGCTTACTAGAAGGGAATTATCCTGATACATCACGCCTAATTCCGGAAGAATATAAAACAGATGTAACTGTCAATGGCCGTTCTTTGCTTCAAGCTATTGACCGCGCCTCTTTACTTGCACGCGAAGATCGTAACAATGTTGTGCGTTTTACAACTATGCAAGACGAGACTATAGAAATTTCTTCTAATTCACCCGAAGTAGGGAAAGTAGAAGAACAAATTCAGGTTAGCTCGCTTGTTGGGGAAGAATTGAAAATTTCCTTCAGTGCAAAATATATGATGGATGCATTGAAAGCAATTGATGGGCAAGATGTTGTCATTCAATTTACAGGTGCTATGAGACCATTTATCATTCGTTCTGTACATGACGATGCTATATTACAATTGATTTTGCCTGTTCGTACCTACTGAAAAAAATATTTTAATATAACAATCAGTGTGGATTATTTCCCAAGGTAGTTTGTGACCTGGTCATAAACTACTGATTTTACTAAAGGATAGTCGTTTCGATGACTATCCTTTTTACTTATGAACAAAAGTTCGGTAAAATATAGAGATAGAGAAAAATAGAAGAGGATGAAATTAACTGTGAATGAAATTGCTATCGATACTGAATTTGTAACGCTTGGCCAATTATTAAAAATAACAGACGCTATTAGCTCAGGTGGAATGGCTAAATGGTTTTTGCAAGAGAATGATGTCTATGTAAACGGAGAAATAGATAATCGTCGTGGACGTAAACTATATGTTGGCGATACTGTGAATATTCCTGGAACAGGGAGATTTCAGATAACTGGTCCAACGAACGGAGAATAACATGTATATAGAACGGTTAAAGCTGACGAATTACCGTAATTATGAATCGTTAGACTTGTCGTTTTCCCCGAAAATTAATGTTTTCTTAGGAGAAAATGCACAGGGGAAAACGAATGTTATGGAATCTATATACGTTTTATCAATGGCAAAGTCACATCGTACTTCGAACGAGAAAGAATTAATACGGTGGAGCGAAGACTATGGTAAAATAGAAGGTGACGTTCAAAAAAAATATGGTCATTTACCTTTGGAATTAACTCTTTCTAAAAAAGGAAAAAAAGCAAGGGTTAACCATTTAGAACAAAGCCGTTTAAGTGATTATATAGGACAGATGAATGTCGTGATGTTTGCCCCGGAAGATTTAACTGTAGTAAAAGGCAGTCCCCAAATCAGAAGACGTTTTCTCGATATGGAAATCGGGCAAATTTCTCCAGTATATTTACATGATCTATTAACATTTCAAAAGCTATTAAAGCAACGGAATCACTTATTAAAACAAAACCAAGGGAAATCAGCATTGCAAGATGTAATGTTTGATGTATATACCGAACAATATATTCAAGCTGCTGTACAAGTTATTCATAAAAGATTTCAATTTATGGATTTACTCCAGGAGTGGGCAGAACCAATTCATTTTGGTATCTCTCGAAATTTAGAGAGATTACAGATTCGTTATCGTCCAGTGAGTGGTATGAATCCGGAATGGACAATTGCTGAAATGGCAAATTTCTTGGAGAAGAAGCTACAAGATGCCTTGCCGCGCGAGCTTGAACGAGGCGTCACATTAATTGGGCCACACAGAGATGATTTGCAGTTCCTTGTGAACGACTATGATGTACAAACATATGGATCTCAAGGTCAGCAACGTACGACGGCTCTATCACTCAAATTAGCTGAAATTGAACTTATTAAACAAGAAGTTGGGGAAGCGCCAATTTTGTTGCTAGATGATGTCCTTTCAGAGTTAGATGATTACCGTCAGTCACACTTACTGAATACTATTCAAGGTGAAGTTCAGACCTTTGTGACAACAACAAGTGTTGAAGGAATTGACCATGATACAATCCGAGAAGCGGCAATGTTTTATGTGAAACAGGGTTCTGTTGAAGTGGAAGAAACCTAGTATTAATACAGGTCAGTGGTTAGTAAAATAATTTAAAACGCATACTGATGTCATGAAAGAGTAGGTGGGACAAATGGCAATGGAAGAGAATAAACAGCCTGCTGCATATGATGCAGATCAGATACAAGTATTAGAAGGTTTAGAAGCAGTTCGTAAACGTCCGGGTATGTATATTGGTACTACGAGTTCTAAAGGTCTTCACCATTTGGTGTGGGAAATTGTAGATAACAGTATTGATGAAGCCTTAGCTGGATATTGTGATGAAATTAAAGTAACGATTGAAAAAGATAACTGGATTCGTGTTGACGATAATGGCCGTGGTATTCCAGTAAGCAATCAGGAAAAAATGGGGAAACCAGCTGTTGAAGTTATTATGACAGTGCTACATGCTGGAGGTAAATTTGGTGGTGGCGGATACAAAGTATCTGGTGGTTTACATGGTGTAGGTGCATCTGTAGTAAACGCATTATCAGTTTCAACTGAAGTGTATGTAAAACGTGATGGTCATATTCATTTCTTAAGTTTTAGTCGTGGCCAAACAGATCAGCCACTTCAAGTTATTGGTGATTCTGAAGAAACTGGAACAACAACACGTTTTAAAGCAGATCCTGAAATCTTCAAAGAAACAACAGTTTATGAATTTGATATATTAGCACACCGTATTCGAGAATTAGCTTATTTAAATCGTGGTATTAGTATTACGATAGCAGATGAACGCGGCGAAGAAGTACGTTCAAATACATACCACTATGAAGGTGGTATTAAATCGTATGTTGAACATATTAACGAAAAGAAAGAACCTCTTCATGAAGCAATTGATTTAAAAGGTGAAAAAGATGGTATTTCAGTTGAAATCGCTATGCAGTATAATGCTGGATTCGCCTCTAATATTTTCTCATTTGCTAACAATATCAATACGTATGAAGGTGGTACGCATGAATCAGGATTCAAAACAGCTTTAACACGTGTTATTAACGATTATGCGCGCAAAAATAATCTAATTAAAGATGCCGATGCAAATCTAGCGGGTGAAGATGTACGTGAAGGTTTAGTTGCTATTGTATCGATTAAACACCCTGATCCGCAGTTTGAAGGACAAACGAAAACAAAATTAGGTAACTCTGAAGTAAGCACAATTACAAACTCATTATTCTCAGAACGTTTCGAGAGATTTTTACTTGAAAACCCTACAGTTTCTAGAACAATTGTTGATAAAGGTTTAATGGCAGCTAGAGCACGTGTAGCAGCGAAGAAAGCACGTGAATTTACACGTCGCAAATCCGCTTTAGAAGTTTCTAGCTTACCAGGTAAATTAGCAGACTGTTCTTCTCGTCATCCTGATGAAAGTGAAATCTACATCGTAGAGGGTGACTCTGCCGGTGGTTCAGCAAAATCAGGTCGTGACCGTCATTTCCAAGCCATCCTACCACTTAAGGGTAAAATTCTAAACGTGGAAAAAGCACGCTTAGATAAAATATTATCTAATGCTGAGATTAGAGCAATGATTACAGCAATTGGTACAGGTATTGGTGAAGAATTTGAATTGAAAAAAGCGCGCTACCATAAAATTGTTATCATGACTGATGCAGATGTTGATGGTGCCCACATTCGAACACTATTATTAACATTCTTCTTCCGTTTCCTACGTCCGTTAATAGAAGCGGGATATATTTATATTGCACAACCACCTTTGTATCAAATAAAACAAGGGAAACATATTGAATATTGTTACAGCGATGAAGAACTTCAAGAGATTTTAGAACGCCTTCCGAAAATGCCAAAACCAGGTATACAACGCTATAAAGGTCTTGGCGAAATGAACGCTGCGCAGTTATGGGAAACAACAATGGATCCAGAGAATCGTATTTTACTCCAAGTAGAACTTGATGATGCAATTGAAGCAGATCGAACTTTTGAACAATTAATGGGTGAAGAGGTAGAACCACGTCGCCAATTTATTCAAGAAAATGCTGTTTACGTGAAAAATCTAGATATTTAACGAGCTAGTGAAGGGAGGTAAACACTTTGTCAGAAATCCACAATCCCGGTGTTAAAGGGATTAATATTAGTAAAGAAATTAGAACTTCATTTTTAGATTATGCTATGAGTGTTATCGTCTCTCGTGCCTTACCGGATGTACGTGATGGTTTAAAACCTGTACATCGTCGTATTCTGTACGGTATGCAAGAGTTAGGTAGTACTTCTGATAAGCCGTATAAAAAATCCGCTCGTATCGTTGGGGATGTAATGGGTAAGTATCACCCTCATGGCGACTCATCTATTTATGATGCAATGGTACGTATGGCGCAAGATTTCAGTTATCGTTATATGTTAGTAGATGGTCATGGTAACTTTGGTTCTGTTGATGGTGACGGAGCAGCTGCCATGCGTTATACGGAATCTCGTATGTCTAAAATCGCTATGGAAATGCTACGCGATATTAATAAAGACACAATCGACTATGAAGATAACTATGATGGAAATGAGAGAGAACCAATTGTCTTACCAGCTCGTTACCCAAATTTACTTGTTAACGGTGCTTCAGGTATTGCCGTTGGTATGGCAACTAACATTCCTCCTCATCAACTAGGTGAGGTTATTGATGGTGTATTAGCAATCTCTGATAATCCAGCAATTACAACGGAAGAGTTAATGGAAATTATCCCAGGACCAGACTTCCCTACAGGTGGTACAATCCTAGGAAGAAGCGGTATCCGCCGTGCTTATGAAACTGGCCGCGGTTCTATTATTATTCGTGCTAAAGTTGAAATAGAACAAAAATCAAATGGTAAAGATACAATTGTTATTCACGAACTTCCTTACCAAGTGAACAAAGCGAAATTAATCGAAAAAATAGCGGAATTAGTACGAGACAAGAAAATCGATGGTATTACAAATATTAACGATGAGTCTGACCGTAACGGTATGCGTGTAGCTATCGATATCCGTAAAGATGCAAATTCTAATGTAGTATTAAATAATTTATATAAACAAACGGCTATGCAATCTAGCTTCGGTATTAACATGCTTGCGTTAGTTGAAGGTCAACCAAAAGTTTTAAGTTTAAAAGAAGCTCTTTATCACTATTTGGAACATCAAAAAGTAGTGATTCGCAGACGTACGCAATTTGAGTTGAGAAAAGCAGAAGATCGAGCTCACATTTTAGAAGGTTTGCGTATTGCACTTGATCATATCGATGAAATCATTCATTTAATTCGTAGTTCACAGACAGGTGAAGAAGCGAAGACTGGTTTAATTGAAAAATTCAAATTAAGCGAACGTCAAGCACAAGCAATTTTAGATATGCGCCTACAACGTTTAACAGGTTTAGAGCGTGAAAAAATTGAAGGTGAATATCTAGAACTGCAAGCAATTATCGCAAAACTGCGTGAAATACTAGCAGATGAAGGAAAGATTCGCCAAATTATACATGAAGAATTGCTTGAGGTTAAAGAACGTTTCAATGATAAACGCCGTACAGAAATAACTGCCGGTGGTATGGAAATGATTGAAGATGAAGATTTAATCCCTCGTGAGAATTCAGTTATCACTCTTACGCATAACGGTTATATTAAACGTTTACCTGCGAATACATATCGTAGTCAAAAACGTGGAGGCCGTGGTGTACAAGGGATGGGTACAAATGATGATGATTTCGTTGAACATTTAATGAATACATCCACACATGATACAATTGTATTCTTTACATCTAAAGGTAAAGCGTTCCGTGCAAAAGGCTATGAAATCCCTGAATATGGACGTACAGCGAAAGGTTTGCCGATTGTTAACTTATTGAGCGTTGATAAGGACGAACAAGTAACAGCAATGATACGTGTTCCCTCGTTTGAAGATGATGCTTACTTTATATTCACTACACGTACTGGTGTAACGAAACGTACTCCAGTATCATACTTCGCTAATATTCGTAATAATGGTTTAATAGCTATTTCTTTACGTGAGGATGATGAATTAATTTCTGTTCGTCTTACAGACGGGAAAAAAGAAATTATCATAGGTACACGTAATGGTATGCTTGTACGATTTAATGAAGAAGACATTCGATCAATGGGTCGAACAGCTGCAGGGGTCCGTGGCATTCGTTTAAAAGATGATGACTATGTTGTCGGAATGGAAATGATTGAGCCAGGACAAGAAATTTTAGTTGTAACAGAAAAAGGTTACGGAAAACGTACACCGGAAGAAGAATATAGAATCCAAACTCGTGGTGGCGTGGGAATTAAAACTTGCCAGATTACAGATAAAAACGGCCCATTGTCTGCTGTGAAAACAGTAGATGGTTCAGAAGATCTAATGCTCATCACAATTAACGGTATGTTAATTCGTATGGATATTAATGATATCTCAGTAACTGGACGTAGTACGCAAGGTGTTCGTCTAATTCGTCTAGGTGATGAAGAACTTGTTGCAACGGTAGCAAAAGTTGCAAAAGAATCAGAAGAAGATGAAGAATTAGATGAAAATGAAGAATCTGTTGAACTAAATGAAGTAACAGTAGTAGAAAGTAATGTAGATTCTGAGCCAACAGACTGAATAATTGCATTTAATAGTATGAAGAACTTCGACTATTTTTAGTCGAGGTTCTTTTTTTGTTATTATTTTCATAACTTCATAAGATGAAATGATAATTAAATGTGGATTGTGGGATTTTAGGAAAGAACAAGAGGAGATGCAATGCGATAAATAGAAAAATTTGATATTATAAGCTTTTTAGGGAAATTTTATTAATAATTCTACGGAAAAATGGGAAAAGTGATTTCTCTTTAGGAATAGATTAAAAAATTAAGTAAAAACATATATTATATTAAAATATTTTTTCTAAATACTTTCTTACTTTAAAGTTATAGATTGATAGAACTAATTAAATGTTTTCTATTAAAAATAAATTGAATTTTCTCATTTTTATATTATATTAAGAAAAAATAATTAAATAGTTTGACTTAAATTGGAATGAATGTGTAAAATATTAATCAACATATAACAATTGTATGAGTTTTTTAAAGAAATTGACATATTAATTAAATTTATGTATATATTTTAAAACAAAATACTGTTATTATTTTCTTAATATTCTTTCTACATAATGAGTATTTGAAAGGAGATATACTTTTGGCTAATACGAATAATTTACTAACCATCAAGAATCTACACACTAGTTTTCGAATAAAGGATACATACTATGATGCTGTTGATGATGTTTCTATAACTTTAAATAAGAATGAGATTTTAGCTATAGTTGGAGAGTCAGGATGTGGAAAGAGTACATTAGCTACTTCAATAGTTGGTTTACATGCTGAAAACAATACTAGAGTTACAGGTGAAATCCTTTATAAAGATTTAAACCTAGCAGGACTTCCAGAAGATAAGTTTAATGAAATTCGTGGTAATGATATTGGGATGATTTTCCAAGATCCATTATCTGCATTAAATCCTCTAATGCGAATCGGTGAACAAATTTCAGAATCTTTAGTCTACCATACAGATTTTACAAAAGAGCGCAGAGCAGAACGTGTTCTTGAATTATTAAATCAAGTAGGTATACCGAATCCTGAAAGAGTTGCTAGACAATTTCCACATCAATTATCAGGTGGAATGCGCCAACGTGTCATGATTGCTATTGCAATCGCTTGTAAACCAGCTATTATCGTAGCTGACGAGCCAACAACGGCGCTAGATGTAACGATTCAAGCTCAAATACTAGATTTATTGAAAGAATTACAAGCGGAAACAGAGAGTGGCATTATATTGATTACACATGATCTTGGAGTTGTTGCAGAAGTTGCAGATCGTGTGGCTGTTATGTATGCAGGTCAAATTATTGAAGCAGCCTCTGTAGAGGAGTTATTTAATAACCCTAAGCATCCGTATACAAGATCACTACTTAACTCAATTCCACAGATGAATAGCGAAAACGAGAAGCTTCAAGTCATTAAAGGATTAGTACCATCGCTCAAAAACTTACCGCGTCGAGGATGTCGTTTTTCATCTCGAATTCCGTGGCTTGCTGCAGAGACACATGAAGATAATCCAGTATTGCATGAAGTTGCCCCTGGACACCTTGTAAGATGTACTTGCTGGAAACACTTTGATTTCGAAGGTGCAGAAGGAGGACAACTAAGATGAGTTTTATGCAAATAAAAAATTTATGTGTACATTACCCAATTCGCGGCGGATTTTTCAATAAAGTCACCGATCATGTTTATGCAGTTGATGGTGTTAGCATGGAATTTGAAAAAGGAAAAACATATGGTTTAGTTGGTGAATCAGGTTCGGGTAAATCAACAACAGGAAAAGCAATTATTGGCCTTGAGAAAATTACATCCGGTAGCATTATATATGAAGGGCAAAATGTTACGAACCAACGTCGTGAACGAACTTCACCATATAACAGAGATATTCAGATGATTTTTCAAGATTCACATTCTAGTATGAATCCAAGAAAACGTATAAAGGATATTATTGCAGAGCCTATTCGCAATTTTTTGAAATTAAGCGATCAAGAAGAAAATAAGCGGATTAATGAATTGTTGGCAATTGTAGGAATGCCAGAGGATGCTAAATATAAATATCCACATGAATTTTCAGGTGGTCAAAAGCAACGTATAGGTATCGCTAGAGCAGTTGCTTGTAGGCCGAAGATGATTATTGCAGATGAACCCGTTTCAGCGCTTGACTTATCCGTACAAGCACAGGTATTAAACTTTATGAAGGATATTCAAGAAGAATATGGATTAAGTTATTTATTTATATCTCACGACCTAGGTGTTGTAAAACATATGTGTGACAATATTTCTATTATGTACAAAGGGAGATTTGTTGAGACTGGTCGTCGTGAAGATATTTATAAAAATCCACAACATATTTACACACAACGTTTATTATCTGCAATTCCTAATATTGAGCCAGCTACTCGTATTGAACGTAAGAAAGAACGCCAAGGTGTAGAAGCTCTTTACCAGGCTGAACATCATAAGTATTACGATAAAAACGGCAAAGTATATGCTCTAAAGCAATTAAGTAATACGCATTCTGTTGCCATGAATATGCATGAAAAAGGAGGCAATTAAAATGTGGAAAACGATATTGAGACGATTTTTAGTTATGATTCCACAGTTGTTTGTCCTTAGTTTACTGATCTTTATCATGGCAAAGCTTATGCCTGGTGATCCATTTACAGGATTAATAACACCAGATACAGATCCAGGCACAATAGAAGAATTAAAGATAAAAGCAGGATTGTATGATCCGTGGTATGAACAATACTATCACTGGATAAAAAATGCTTTCCAAGGTGATTTTGGAGACAGTTATACATATAAAATAGCAGTCTCGACACTTATTGGTGAACGAGCATTCAATACTTTTTGGTTATCGTTATTGAGTGCCTTTTTATTGTATGCACTTGCGATTCCATTAGGAATTTTAGCAGGGCGCTATCAAGATTCATTGCTTGATAAGGCAATTGTTTTATATAGTTTTATTAGTTTCGCTATTCCAACTTTCGTATTAGCTTTAATTTTCTTATTTACGTTCGGTTATCATTTTCCAATCTTCCCGACGAGCGGAACAGTGGATGTTTCACATGACCCTGGGACTTGGGGATATTTTTGGAGCAAGATATATCATATGCTTTTACCGGCTATCACATATGCTTTACTAGCTACTACTGGAGTAATTCAATATTTACGTACTGAAATAATTGATTCAAAATCAATGGATTATGTTAAAACAGCACGTAGTAAGGGTCTTCCGATTTCGAAAGTGTATTCTAAACACATTTTCAGAAACTCGCTATTACCAATCGCTGCATTCTTTGGATTTACCATTACAGGACTATTAGGTGGATCAATTTTTATCGAAACAATCTTCGGATATCCAGGAATGGGACAGTTGTTTGTTTCATCGATTGCATCACGTGACTACAGCGTAATTACTACATTGGTCATGTTATTTGGCACCTTAACATTAATGGGTAGTCTGCTGTCCGATATTATTATGAGTATTGTTGATCCAAGAATTCGGATAGATTGACGAATATTAATGACTAAGGAGAGGTGAATAGAGATGGCACAACAATCAGGAAATACAATAAACACGACGCAAGATAACATTATGAGCTCTCCACCGACTGGATTGCAAGTCATTATGAGGGAGTTCAAAAAAGACAAATTGGCAATGTTTTCACTAATTCTATTAGGATTAATCATTGTAGGCGTTTACGTAGCAGCACTTTTTATTGATCAAGATGAAGTTATGTTGATTAGTTTAAGATGGAAATATGCAGAACCTGGTGAAGGATTTATTCTTGGAGCAGATCATGGAGGAAGATCTATTTTAGGGCAGTTAATTATTGGAGCAAGAAATTCTATAACTATTGCCATAGCTATTACAGTCATCACCGGAGTTGCTGGAGTTGTTGTCGGTCTAGTTACAGGATACTTTGGTGGATTTATTGATAATTTTTTTATGCGTATTATAGATTTTCTTATGACGTTACCAACAACTATGATTATTATTGTGTTCGTTACAATTATTCCGAAATACAATGTAACGGCATTTATATTGATAATGAGTGCCTTCTTATGGATAGGTACGGCAAGACTTATTCGCAGTAAATCTCTATCAGAAAGTAGACGAGATTATGTAAGTGCTTCTAAGACAATGGGAACTCGTAATTCAACTATTATTTTCAAAGAAATCATGCCAAATTTAAGTTCAATAATTATTGTTGATTTAACATTGAACTTTGCAGGAAACGTTGGCATTGAAACAGGATTATCTTTTCTAGGTTTCGGCTTACCACCGTCAACACCAAGTTTAGGAACTCTTGTTAGTTACGCAGCAAATCCTGAAGTAATGTCTACGAAGTTATGGATATGGTTACCTGCAGCAATACTAATTTTAGTATTGATGTTAGGAATAAATTATGTTGGACAGGCATTGCGCCGTTCAGCAGATGCAAGGCAGAGACTAGGATAATAGAGGAGGAAAAGAGATGAAGAAAAAGAATTGGTCATTACTTGCTATGTTGTTAGTTTTAGTGCTTGTTCTAGCGGCGTGTGGCGGAGACAAGGACGGAAAAAAAGCTAGCGGTGGTGTTGACAAAGATGCACCTGAGAAAGTGGATGCTAGCAAATTCCCACTAGTTGTAGACAACAAAGATGAGGCAATCAAGGGCGGAACTTTACAAGTTGGTCTTATAGTTGAAACTCCATTCAAAGGGATTTTCTTAGCTGAATTAGCTGATGATGCGTATGATTCTGATATTATGGAGTATGCAAGTAACACTTTATTTGAAACAAAAGAAGACTTCTTATTGAGTGATGAAGGTCTTGCTTCATTAAAGGTAAAGGCTGATGAGAAAAAAGCAATAGTTACAATTCGTAAAAATGTAAAATGGTCTGATGGCAAGCCTTTCACTATCGATGACGTTATTTTCCCATATGAAATCATTGGTCATAAGGACTATACGGGTATTCGTTATGATGGTGATTTCAAAAATATTGTTGGTGCTACTGAGTATCATGCTGGTAAAGCAAAAACTATTTCTGGCTTAAAAAAAATTGATGATTATAATTTAGAAATTTCATTTAAAAAATTATCACCAGCTATTTATAACGGTGGTGACGGCTTATGGAGCTCTGCAGCACCTAAACATTACTTAAAAGATGTAGCAATCAAGGATTTGGTTAAATCTAATAAAATCCGTAAAACACCAGTTACTCTTGGTGCGTTTAAATACGATAAAATTGTTAATGGTGAATCAGTTCAATTTTCAGCAAACGAATTCTATTGGAGAGGCAAACCGAAAATCGATAATGTTAAAGTAACAGCTGTCCCATCCTCTCAAATTAGTGAAGCCTTAAAAGCTGGTAAATATGATTTGACGACTAAATTCAGAGGTGATTATGCTTCAATCAAAGATTTGAAAAACTTAACAGTATTAGGCCGACCAGAATTATCTTACGATTATGTAGGTTTCAAACTTGGTAAATTTAATAAAATAACAGGTGAAAATGAAACAGATCCAAATACTAAAATGAATGACGTTAGTTTACGTCAAGCATTTGCTTATGCAATGGATATTGAACAAGTTACAGATGAATACTATGCTGGTTTGAAAACACGTAGTAACTCTTTAATTCCACCAGCATTTTCAGCATTCTATGATGATACATTAGAAGGTTTCAAATATGATCCAGATAAAGCTAATAAATTATTAGACGATGCTGGTTACAAAGATGTTGATGGTGATGGCATTCGTGAAGATAAAAACGGTAAAAAATTAGAAATTAAACTAGCTACAAAGCCTGTTGATGAGAATACCGAAGCAATCATGCAGTTCTATTTGCAAAATTGGAAAGCAGTTGGTTTAAATGTTGTATTAACGACAGGACGTTTAATTGAACTCAACAGCTTCTATGATAAAGTGAAAGCCGATGATAAAAATATCGACGTATTTATAGGGGCATGGCAAACTGGTACAAACCCATCTCCATCAGGTTTATATGCTCATGATGCAGAATATAACTTCAGTCGTTTTACTTCGCCAGAGTTAGATAAATTATTATCTGATATCGACTCTAAAAAAGCAATTAATCCTGAATTCCGTTCAAAAGCATTTAGAGATTGGCAAGTATATATGGCTGAACAAGCACCTGTATTCCCAATCTCCTACAGTACAGAACTTATACCGGTTAACAAACGTGTGAAAAACTACAATGTAAACTACGTTAATGGAAGTAAATTAAACGAGATCGAACTTACTGCTGACGCACCAATTAAATAATGTAACAAGTAAGACAAAACCCTCGAACAGTTGTACAGAAAAGTGCAAAGTTCGGGGGTTTTTATCATTTCTGAAAAAGATATACGTGTCAAAAGTAATAGATGAAAATATTTTTTTTTAATTCTTACAATTAAAAACAGTTTTAGATTACAATAATACTAGGGTGAATTAAGTATTCATAAAGGGGGTCATTCATTTGGATACGACATTAGTAAGGGTGGCTGATTTACGATTGGGTAGTATTGTGGCTGAGGATATAATGGCCAATACACAATACCCTATTGTTTATAAAAATACTAAAATTACCAGAGAACATATAATTGTATTTAAGGCTTTCCAGATTCAAAGGATCCCAGTGCTCACTGTATCTATTGTTGAGAAAAAAGAAAATGAAAGCGCGTTAGTTCCTGAAACTGTTAAGGAAGATGAAGTGGTAGTTGAAAGTATGACACCATTTGCTAGCCAATATGGAAAAAGTGTTGAGGAATTTAAATCGGAATTCTTCAAATGGCAGGCAGGTAGTAAGGTTGATATTGTAAAGGTCCGTACTATTATTCTTCCATTAATAGATTATATATTAAAAAATCGCGCACTTATTTTTTCGTTAAATGAACTTTCGGATTCTAAAAATTACATCTATCATCATTCTGTAGCGCTTAGTTTAATCTCAGCTGCAATTGCACACAAAATGGGCTTATCTAAAGGTGATATCATTCAAATGGCTTGCGCAGCTGTTTTAGCTGATTGTGGTATGGCAAAAGTGAACAAAAAAATTCTTAAAAAAGCGGGAGCCTTAACTGAGTTAGAACTTAAAGAAATTCAAGAGCATCCATTTTATAGTGCACAGCTGGTAAAAGATATTCCTCTTTTAAAAGCTGATATGAAGATTGCTATATATCAACACCATGAGCGATTAGATGGTAGTGGCTATCCATTAGGTGAGAAGGGTAACAGCATTGCTATATATTCTCATATTATTGCAGTAGCAGATGTTTTCCATGCAATGACATGCGAACGGGTATACAGAGAAAAGGAATCACCATTTAAAGTATTAGAAATGATCCGCCAATCTCAATTTGGTAAATTTAATATTGAAGTTGTTCACACATTATTTAGTTGTTTAGCAGATTTACCATTAGGAACAAAAGTAGAATTATCTAATTTTGCATTGGCAACAATTGTTTTTGTAAATAAGAATACTCCTACCCGTCCAGTTGTAAAGTTAATAGACACATCGGAAATCATTGATTTATCAAGGAATCGTATATTATACATTGAGAGATTAATAGTAGAATAACTTTATTGATTCTATCCCTTTATATAGTATTTATATAGGAAGAAACTCTTTAGAGAAATAAGAAGTTTTAAAGGGTAGGGATAGAGTTCTATTTTTTTGTTAAAAGGTGTTGACAGTTATATAGATATTGGTGTATTATATTAATTGTCGATAAGACGTACTGAACAAAACTTAATAACTTCATTTAAACAAAAC
Organism: Viridibacillus sp. NPDC096237; assembly: GCF_050278625.1. Lineage (NCBI taxonomy): Bacteria > Bacillati > Bacillota > Bacilli > Caryophanales > Caryophanaceae > Viridibacillus > Viridibacillus sp. NPDC096237. The sequence continues at coordinate 85,968 of NZ_JBNNTI010000014.1, forward strand.
TTTTTCAAAAAGAGTAGTTGACACTTGAAGGTGTAAATGTTAAGATTTAAAAGTCGTCAAAACAAAACGGCAAAATGAACCTTGAAAACTGAACATGCAAGACGTTAATCAATAAATGTTTTTGGACATCAACTTTGTTGGTGGATCAAAACGAAATAGATATCATCTTCGGATGATACGCTAGCAAAGCTAATGAGCTTTCAAACTACTTTTATGGAGAGTTTGATCCTGGCTCAGGACGAACGCTG
>NZ_JBNNTI010000015.1:0-78955 GCF_050278625.1 Viridibacillus sp. NPDC096237
TTTAATTAATAATCGCCCAAGAAAATGCTTGGGCTGGAAATCTGCACACGAAGCGTTCATGGAGCAAGTGTTGCACTTAATTTGACAAAGTAACTCATAAAAAACACAGAACTACAAAATTTCAACTAAAAAAGACCACAGAGGATTTCCAAAGTGGTCATATTATTTTTCTATCACAAGTTTCACCATCCTCTCCCTAACGCTTACGAAGTTAGCTGTCGGATTTGGGTCAAGAAGTAACCCTACCTTCAAATAAAGGATTCACCCCAAGTAGCGAAATAGCTGCTACAAAATTGGTTTCCCCGTTCCATACGGATTCAGCGATCAAGATGATTAATTTATTTACTAATTTATGACCACATATTACTCTATTTATTTACTACTGTAAAGACAAAGTAATGTCCGGTTTTTTCCAATATAAAAAAATTAGATGGAATATAAAATGAATTCTATTTAATTAAGGTTGAAGAGGTAGTTTTGAACGAGTAATAAATTTGGATTGGAGAGTTCATCAATTTAATGTAAAAGGACAAGCACCGCAGGAATTGTAACCGATTGTTTAGATTTTAGGCTCTGGTGCAATTCTATTTTTGTTAGAAATATAGAACCGTATCCTTTTCATCTATGATTTATGATGCTCCCTCCAAATAATTATGTATGAATTAAATCTCGCTTTGCATACTATTTATTAATAGTATAAAAAATACTGCTTTTTAAAACGAATCGAAGGACGGAAACTTATAAAAGAGTTATTAAATCATTAGGAATATTTCTTTTCTTATTACTTGGTGGCGTATGGTTTATCCAATAGTAACAAGTTCATGTAGAAGCTTCAACGAATCATTCTTTTTTGATAGTTTTCTACATCATGGGAAGAGAGTTTATCTCTTGCAACTAATACAGGTTCTATTCCAGTAGGTAATGCTTTATCGTTTAACATAAATAGTGGGAAACGCTAGAACTTCCGTATCCTCAATTTACTTCACAAGAAGTTCTTTAGTTACTAGTTAATCTAAAGCAATCATTTCGATTTGATCTCTTTTAGGTTTATTTTTTCTCCTCGTCATTTTCCATCACTTCAAAAGATATTTGAGTAATTGATTGGAGCGTAGCGACAAAGCGGCTCGGTGCTCGCCCGCGGAAAGCGTCCACCGTAGCGGAAATACGCTCTTATATATATATTTAAAAATAAAGAGACCGTAGATAAACTCGAAATTCTTCAAGTTTGTCTACAGTCTGAAGTATCTTTTTATTTAAATAGGATGCTTTTTCTAATTTTCATTTGCAATAAATTCAATCTGTTCATTTGGTACATATTATCTTTAAAGATATATGCAATGTGAAAATTGCATATAAAGCCACCAACAGGAGATACTTGCGCCCCTATAATAGCTGTTAATTCATTATTCAAACATCAAATTTAATAATATTTCCAGTGCTTATGTCTGAAAAATAGATATCTTTTAGCCCTTGCTGTACGGAATAGTTTTAATAATAATACCTTATTTTCGGTTTATACTAGCTATCTTTTAAATTGTCTCAAATAGAAAAATAAAAAAGAAATTGCTGCTGTAAAAGGTAAGTCTTCATGGCTTGCTATTGCTGGTTTAGTTATAATTATTGACTATTGTTTCAGAGTCTTATGATTTTCACCGCATGCTCAATGAAAGCATTAATTACAGGAAGTCTCTTGGGGCTCATAGTGAATCTGCTAGCTACTTAATATTGATCACACAGAATGGAAGAATAGTAGATTAGTTAGATTTTAGTTCATTACTCAATTTATGAGAACACTGGATCTTTGAACTGTTAAGATAATCATTACATATATTAGAGGGAAAAATGATTCGACAAAGGAGGGGGCCAACTATATGGGGAGGAACAGAAAGATTTGGATTAGTTTCGGAGTGGCCTTAATACTTGGGATTCCTTTTAAATGGATCATTTACAAGGGTGAAATAGATATGAGTGTTTTTCAAATTTTCAATTATGGATTTAACAACTTATTTTTTGATTTATCAACACTCGCTATTAATACCCTTATTCTATTTGGTATTCTAAGTTTATTTGAAAAGGTTTGGAAATCGATGGTTAGATCTCACGATTAATTACATTAAAACCGTTGAAAGCTTTTTAGGCTATCAACGGTTTATAAATATACTACCACTTGGATTTGTATTATTTATGTGTCTCTATAATAAGTAAACAAGTCTATTTAGGATTAATGTAACTCGATGATTTCTTTATTTCTTTACTTTTGAAATAGTCATCCCATCACCAATTGGAATTATAATTGATTCTAACTGAGGATGATTGGCCACAGTTTCATTGAATTTTTTCATTATTTCAGTGTAACGTTTTGGTTTAGCTTCTGGGTCTGCTACACTACCGCCAGCAAGGACATTGTCAGTAACTATTAAGGCACCTGAATCCGCAAGTCTAATACAATATTCCAAATAATTTTCATAGTTTTCTTTATCAGCATCAATAAAGAAAAAATCAAATCGCTTATTATCTTCAACTAGTTTTTCAAGGTTTTGTAAAGCTGCCCCGGTAATATATGCTACTTGATCGCCAAAGCCGGCTTTAGATAGATTGCTGTATGCTAACTTTGCGTAACTCTCTTCTAATTCAAGGGAAGTTAATTTTCCTTCTCCACCGAATCCTCTAGCAAGGCAAATTCCGCTATAGCCTCCAAGAGCACCAATTTCAAGAACATTTTTAGCCCCTGAAATTGATATAAGCATGGTTAGGAATTTTCCAGAGGAAGGAGATACCGATATGGAGGGCATTCCATTTTCTTCAATGGAAGAAATGACTTCCTCCAAAAACTCATTTTCATTATGAAACACTGAATCAATATAATTGTTAATTAGTTTCATTAGATTCAATTCCTTCCTCTCTATTTTCTAAAGACTTATTACTATCCAAAACTAAATTTTCTGTTTCTTCATTATTGCTCGGTGTATCCATTGCTTCATTCTCTTGTATTTCAAATAATTGAATAAATTCGTTGATTACCATATCAATCGCTTTTAATTCACCGACTAGAATTGGGTGAATAGATTGAAACTCAGGTTTATCTAATTGTTGCTTAATAGTTGAACGCTTAAGATTCATCCTCTCTAAAAAAGCAATTGCTCTACCTCGGCGAAAGGTTTTTGGTCCACGTTGGTGTGAACCTTCTTTTCCTCTGTGACGCTCACTGCGATGGTGTCCCTCTCTCTTAAAGTTCTTAAATTTTTCCTCTCTCATTATAAATCCCCTTTACGTGTATACGATTGTATACATATTGTTATGATTATTACTGTATACAAATGTATACGCGTTGTCAATTTTAATTTAAATGAGTATTTTTGATATTGTTTTTTATAGAAAGAGTAAAAGAGAAATAGCTGTAAAAAAAGGCAAGGCCTAGTATTACAATTCATTTCTCGTTTAATTTTAAGTATCATAGGATTATTGTTTCATGCTCTAATGATATTTACCGCATGCTATATAAAAGACCACTTAATATGTAAAACGTGCAATAGAACATGATTATGCTGGGATTATAGGGGGGAAAGAAAATTCAGGTCGAAAGTAGCACTAATACACGGTAATAACTATGAACGCAGCAAAACGCAAAAAGATTATGAATTTGCTGGTATATATCTTGCTAGAGGAGATTCTATTGAGTTACAACGGCTACTGATGAAATAAACTTTTCTGTGATAGCCATTACTTAATTGGATTTAGAGGACTTCCGTTCTTTTTTCAAGATTTGAAATAGCTTTTTGATTTTTTCTAGTAACGAGGGATGTATAACCTCGTTTTTTTAGGAGCTTAAAGGAATAACTAAATTTACAAATGTGATATAATGGGTAAATGACCATGAATAACCTAATTTAGTGGCGTACAAATCGCTATATCATAAATTCTTGAGTTAAAAAAGAACAAGGGCAAGTTAATTTTATAGGATTATTATTAGAGTTTAGATAATCCAAAGTCTCCAATATTAAAGTATTCAAAGAATCCAATCTTAGAATAAAAAAACTTAGAAAATAGAGATAAATAAAAAGTATCTTCTTTAACTAACGGGGCTGTTAGTTAAAAGAGGAATATAAAAATGTCAAACAATTAAATTCATTGACAATAACTGAAAAAAAGAAGAACTATAAAAAATTGAATTTATTGTAGAATAGCGTAGGGGTGGATATATGGATTTTCCAAATTTACAAATAGAGACTGAAAGGTTAATCTTGCGTCCTTATAAAAAAGAGGATTATCTCAACTGGTACACACAGTTTGATAATCGCTTGCCTTCACAGTACAAATATGATGATGGTAGACCTTTAAATATGTCTTCATCAACAGAGGATTGGTTTATCGAGTGGATAAAAGGATTTGATCAATCAGCAAAAAAGGACGATATGTATATACTTGGGATTTTTCGTAAAGAAGATGGAGTTAACGTAGGGAAAGTTGAATTTTTTACGATTTTAAGAATGGATTATCAATGGGCAATGATGGGCTACTCCATTCATAATCAGTTTTGGAACAATGGGTATGGCACAGAAGCTGTAGGGGCTGCAACTGAGATAGTTTTCTCTACTTTAGATTTCCATAGAATTGAATTACATATTAATGTAGACAATAAACCTTCCATTAAACTGGCTGAAAGAGCAGGGTATCTTTTTGAATGCGAGAGAAAAGCGTTTTCTTATGAAGACGACAAATGGACTGATTTTTTAATATACTATAAGAATCGTAGTTACTAAAGTCTTGTTCAAATTGGTTGATAAACAAAAAAACAACGACAAAGTTACTTTGCCGTTGTTTTTTTATGCCTAATTTGTCTGTCGTTGTTGGATCAAAAATAAAGCTAAACCAATTAAGATAACAACAATACCTACACCTTGCTGTATGGAAATGACTTCATCTAATATGAAGTAAGCAAGAATACAAGTGCCAATCGTTTCTCCTAAAATACTCATGGATATAATGGAAGTACTAAGCCATTTTAACAACCAATTGAAAATCGTTTGTCCTAAAATTGTTGCTATAAATGCTAAACCTAGTAGAGCCCACCACGTATCTGAAGAGTAGTGAAAAAATGATTCTTTCAGAAAAAGTGCATAAATTGCTAAAAATATGGCACTACTCCCATAGCCAATAACGGAATATGAGATAAGGGATAAATCTTTACGAACGGATTGTCCAATAAAGAAATAGCCGGTAATAATACCTGCTGCAATAAAGGCTAAAATATCCCCATAAAGCGCTTCACCACTTATTTGAAAGTCTTGCCATCCGATAATAAGACTACCTATAATCGCTACAAAGCAACCTAGGATAGCACCTTTAGAAAATCGTTCTTTAAATAATAAATAGCCTCCAACCATAGAAAACAGAGGTTGTAATGTAACGATCACTGTTGAGCTAGCAACAGAAGTGTACTCTAATGATTCGAACCATAGTACATAATGACAAGCTAAAAATAAGCCGGAAAGTATTCCTAATCCCCATTGTTTTTTAGTTAAGCCAACGAGCTCTTGCCGATTGCTCTTTTTCCCAATTAAAAAGGGTAACAATAAAAGCATCGCAAAAAATAAACGATAAAATGCAGTAATAGCTGGTGGCGCATCTGCTAGTTTTACAAAAATGGCAGAAGTCGATAACGCAAATACGGCGAAAAATAAAGCTATGTATGAAAAGTATGATGGTTTTATGATGTACACCCCTGTCTAGTTGTTTATAATATTAATCAAATTCCTATATTGTATCTCTCATTATAGAGAACTCTGCACATATAAAGTATTACTTTTTCTATATTTTATGATATCAGCACATGACAAGTGGAGGTTCCATCTTAATACTCATTTGTTGCTCATATTTTTCTTTTGTAAGTAAAATTAAACTAGACCAATTTAACTAAATAAATTAAATGATTGGATATTTTAACCTATTTTTAATATTGAAACGCCAAATAATAGTACTTTTGTGTTAAAATTCGTTAATGTGGATATTTCAGGTAATGAATATCTCTTTAACAAAAAGATGGAAGTGGGGAAACTCTAATGAAACAACGAAGAATGAAACTAAAAAAAGGTATGGTCATGTCAACAATTGTAGCGTGTAGCCTTTTATTTGGATCAATGGGGTTTGGAGAGGAAACTAAAGCTGCAACAAATAAAACGCAGCAAGCATCTAAATCTAGCATTACAAAAGTATCTGCTACTGTTTCGAAAAAAGGTGTACTAACTTATCCTAAGAAGTTTAGTATGAAAAAAGTGACAAGTGAATTAAAACCCGAAGCCGCTAAATTAATAAAAATCTATGGCAATTCCCTTAATACAGGAAAAACTACATCTTTCAATTCGTATGTTAACAAACATGTAGCTGCGCACGGAAAAAATGACTATTTGCTTGGTCATAAATATGTAAAGGACAATTACAGTAAAAAAATAAAGGGAATGCGAAAAGTTAATTCGAAAAAAACGCTTTCCACTTTTGAGAAGGCACTTAACAAAGTTACAACTTCTAAGGTTGGAGTTGAAAGTACATATAAAGGAAAGGGATTTGCTACTTTTACTTATGAATTCCGACCAAAAGAATTCGATGCCTTTGGAACTGTCACAGTAAAATTTAGTTTTACACAATTAAATAAAGATAAATATGTGTTAGAGAATATTTATTTTATTTATTAAAAAACTGGGATAAAAGTGGGCTATAAAATTTTATAGCTTACAGGCAGACGTAACCTAAGTTAATGAGAAAAAGAGAAATGATACTATGTATATCATTTCTCTTTTTTAGATTTGTTTAGAGAGTTGATTCAATTAAATTGTCTTCTTTGTAATTCTTCTTTTTTAAATCCGAGCTTTTCCGCTGGTTTATATTTAAACAGATTAGCAAATCTTTTTATATCAATCAACTTCAAGTTTTTGTTTCAGTTTTTAGTTATATAATGATGAATCGAATCATAAGTAAATTTCTGCACTTTTCCTCTCTCATAATTCAATTTATACTCTTGTTGTACTGAAAAGAGAAAGTATAGTTTTTCCAATAGTATAGTAATCACACTTAATAGAAAATCTTTGCATTTAATCTGTCAGTAAGTAAAACATTAACACCTGTAAAAAGTAAATTTAATAGAGGATGCTATTAAAAATAAGTAATATCCAATTATTATTTCTATTTGAAATATCGAATTGTATTTTTTGACGTGGATGGCACACTTACTAATTATCAAGATGGTAGAATTTCAACAAGTACAAAGAGAGCTATACAGAGTTTAAAAGATAACAACATAAGATTAGTAGCTGCAAAAAAAATCAATTGCAACTAATTAGACAGAATAAACGATTATAAAGCTTTTTCAATAGGTTCAAGAATAAATTCTATGACGTTTTTTAATTGTAGAATACTATTTTTCGTACTTTCGTTCTTTTTATAAATAAAAACGGTGTTAATCACATTGTTTAGCTGTAAATTGTAACGATGAATATTTGTATAGTTATATAAGTCGATTAGTTTCGAATTTAATACTGCAATTGAATTATTAATTTGTAGGAAATCTTGAATACTACTAACTGATTTTATTTCTTTTATGTTATATGGAATTTGATTTTTCGTTAGGAATTCCACCATTGCTCGGGTATACATGCAACTTTTACTTAAGACAAGAAGTGTAAGGGGTGTAGGCTCATCGAAATTTATAATATGAGTGTCCGCTGAAATGACCTCGAATCTTTCAGTTGCAATGATGTCATAGGTTAAATCTGGGTAATGTTTAATCGGATTACTAGTGAGTGCACAGTCCATCTCTGAGTTGTGTATTTTTTCATTTAAAGCATTACTAGATTCTACTGTAAAATCCACATCCAATGGAATGTTATTTATATTTAAGGCATTGACGATTGAAGCGCCATAAATTTTGATCGTTGTATGTGATGCGCCAAAATTCACTTTAGTTTTCATTTGATCTGCACCAACGGATTGTAAGAACTCTTCGTATTCTTGTGTTATTAGCTGAAGATAGTTTTTATATTGAATCCCTACGTTGGTGATTTTTAGTCCTTGGGGTGTACGTTTAAAAACAGGTTGTCCGATTTCTGACTCCATCTTCTTTACTTTAGATGTTAAGGCAGATTGAGTATAGTTAGTAATTTCGGCTGACTTACTTAAATTTTGACGGTCTAATATTTCTATTTTCAAGGCTATTTCTTCGATGTTCATATTATTAGTCACACACCCTATTAAAATTTTTGATAGCGCCTATCATTTTCCTCCATTTTACGCTTCGTAATATACAGCGTAAACTCTAGTTAATTCATTATACCGAACAAATACATAGGTATAATAAAAAGATTTTGGGGGTACCTTGATGAAAACTTATACTAAATGGTTAATCGTACTTGTGGCTACGCTATCACAAACGGCAGCAACTTTTGTGACGTATGGTATGGGACCAATCGCTACATTTTATCAAATTGAATGGAACTTATCAGCACTGCAAACGGGCTTTATCGTTTCAGCTGTTAATATTGGACCGATGTTTTCAATGCTCGTTTTTGGTTACTTGATGGATAAAAAAGGGGAAAAACAAATCATTGGATGGGGATCCATTTTATTAGGACTATCAGCGTTAACACTCGTTTTTGTAAATAATTATATTGTCTTGTTGCTGTTATTATTATTGGTTGGGATCTGGTATGGTAGCGCTCAAACTGGTGGGAGTACGGCTATTGTAAAATGGTTTCCGGATAAACATAGGGGGCTAGCTCTAGGAATCAGACAGACGGGTATACCTATAGGGGGCGCTTTAGCTTCAGTATTATTAACTTATACTTATTATCATTATGAATTGTCGGCGGTACATATTGTACAAGGAGTCATTGCAATTGCTGGCGGGTTACTTTTCTTAGTAGCGTATCATGAACCAAAAGAAAGTGTGGTCATAGCATCTAAATCAGTATCGTTTAAAGAAAAAATGAATGCAATCAAAAATAATAAAGCACTGTACCCAATATATATTGTAGGAATTGTGATGATGTCATTACAGATGATTGTCATTGCCCATTTCATGAGTTATTTGCATAAAGAAGGTAGTTATTCACTAACTGAAGCAGGGGAATATTTAAGTCTTATTTTAATAGGCGGGATGATTGGTAGAGTAGCCATTGCCTGGGTGAGTGATCAATTCTTTGAGCAAAATAGAGAAAAATTATTGTTCATTGTGATGGTGGTTACAGTAGTTCTTACGATGATATTACCGCTAATCATGCATGCAAAATTAGTAATGCTACTATTCTGTTTTCTACTAGGCTTTGTAGCAATCGGTTGGTATTCATTATTCATAGCTTGTGTCACAGAGCATTCAGATCCCAGTTACATTGGCTTAACAGTGAGTTCTGCTTTGACATTAAACCAATTATTTATCGTTATTGCACCTTCACTTTTCGGTTTAATGGTAAATCTATTGAATAGTTATCAATTAGCGTTATATATAGTAGGAATTATTGTGGCGTTAGGGGCAGTTAATTTGTATAGAACAAAGGTAAGGATGGCCTAGATTGTTAATTAGATTTATCGTTTCTATGAAAAATCTACTGAATTTACTAAGGTACAAGTTAAGCTCTATCAGTTCCACAAGTTGTTATAAAATAAAAAAATCCCCAAGGTAGTGAGGGCACTGAAAAACTTACATTTTCAAAATGTAATGTTCTTCAATAGTAAACACCGGTATTTTTTGAACTATCAAAAATTGATTTTAGTAATACATATTTGAACATCCGAATCGGTGGAATCGCATTCCGTCCATTATTCAAACCTTTAAAATAAAAGAAAAATCAACGAGTTCCTTGATTTGACGAAGCATATTCTCTTTAGGCACAATTAAATCGTAAAGCGCCATATAAGAGCTTAGAGTGAATGTTTCTTGTTTGGAAATCATGGACAGCACCACCTTGAATTAGTCTTTTCAAAATAAAGGGTTAGGTGTGAATCGGAAAGAATGAAAAACGAAAAACTAGTTGATTAGAGTGCAGGCGGCGACTCCTTGGGGAACTAGCGAACATATTGAGACCCCGCAGGAGCGTTAGCGACGAGGAGGCTCAAGGTTCGTCCCTAGGAAAGCGTCCGCCAGAACGGAAATTAACGGCATCGAAGAAAAAGCCATGGCAGAAGCGATTAATCGTTTCCGCCATGGCTAAAATTCATTTTATGGATTTTTTCAGAGCCCTCAGGATAGTGGGGCAATGGCTAATCTATAGTGTAAGAAAATGAAATACAAACCCCAATATCGATGTGGGGGTTTGTATAAGTGTTCTCAAGTTGAAATTACTACATTTATGCTTTTTACAACGGTTTACTTAATTCTCATTAATACCTTTGTATCTTCTCTTTTTATAAACATAAAAGTACATACTAAGAGGCCACCACATCACCAAAAAGATGGGATAAATCGCCCATATTGTTCCTGGTGAAGAAACAACATTTACAGTAATGAAAAAGATACTAATTAGTATACTTGCATTAATAGAGAATGCAACGGATGTTTTTTTCTTAGCATGATATAAAGCTAATGGCCACCACATTATTAGGAATGCAGGGTAAATCGCCCAAGGATATTGGGGAGAAAGTGTAATATTTAATATTGAATAATAGATAATGGTAATGGAACTACCAATAAGTGCAACTGTTATTGATTTAGCTTTTTCCTCTAAAAACATGAGAATTGGCCACCATATGATTGGGAAAACAGCGTATATAAACCATAAATGGTTTGGTGAATATAGATAATTTTCAATCAAAAGAAAAGAAATTAACATGAAACTACAGATGATAGAGTATTGTTTATATAGTTTCTTAAACATAAAATAAAGGGTAATAGGCCAGAGTAAAAGCAGGAAACATGGATAAATAAACCAAATCTCATTCGGTGATGTTATATAATTAGTAATTCCTAAAAATAACATGGTCATAAAGCTACCAGCTACGGCAAAACTAAAATAATTTTTCATTATCTATTCTCCTTTCCTCATTGCTTACGTGACCATACGAAATACATTGAAAGTGGCCACCATAATATAGCGAATATTGGATATATTGCCCAAATTGTATCTGGGGTATAGTAGAAGTTGATAAATACAAAAAATACAATTATTAAGCTACTTCCCCAAATAGAGAACTCTAAATTTAATTTAGCCATGTTTTTCTTCTTTGGCTGTTTCACTCCTAGTTCTTTTTTTAACTCTTCAATATCTCCGAATTCAACAATTGCTTTATTAATGGCATCTTCTTCTGCTTTTCCATGATCCATTAAATAGAACACTTTCTCTTCAAGATTTTGCAGGATTTCTTGTTTAACCATTTCGGTTTCGTTATTACTTGGAATGTCCTTAAATAATTCATCAATATGATTTTTCATTTTCTTCATTCTAAACCCTCCATAAACAAGTTGATAATTTCCTTCACTTCAGTCCATTCACTTACTAGTTCTTTTAAATATGCTTTTCCTAATGTGGTAATGCGGTAATACTTTCTTTTTCCACCATGAGAGACATCCCCATAATATGCTTCAATAAGTTCTCTTTTTTCTAACCGTTGAAACACAGCGTATAAAGTTGCTTCTTTGATTTGAAAACGATTATCTGTACGTAAACTAATTTCCTGAGATATTTCATATCCATATCGATCTTTCTCTAAAAACAGCCGTAAAATAATTGAATCCAAGTGTCCACGAATGATATCGCTTCTAACCATAAGTCACCTACTTAGATATTATTGTTCTATCTGATAGAGTAATATTAACAAATATTACTCTGCCTGTCAAAGTAATTGTGGTAAATGTAATTAATTATTTCTTGCAAGTAAATACAATAATAGGAATATGATGTCTAACGTTGTTTTATGTGATGTTTTATACAAAAAATAATATAATAAAGAGATTAAGAAACAATACCTTGGAGGAATTGTTTCTTAATCTCTAAAAATAATTATCAAGATTATTTAATGTATGAGCAAGTTCTTTTATCCCATCTTCAATTTTTTTGTCTTCTATAGTTGATACATTAATCTTTAATATGCGCTCACGATAAAAGTCGTCTATATAGTTTTGATCAATCGAATTAAATAATATTTGCTTTTGACTTAAATACTTAATTATTCGATATAAATCTACTTCTTTAGGAAAAACGATATGGCTATGCATACATATTTCTGAAGATGCTGGATACATAGAAAAATGTGTTTTTAACGAGTGCTGAAGAATTTTTCCACGATTATAATAGTGTTCATGTACTTGAGCACGATATCGTTCAAACATGCCACTTTTTAAATATAGCTCAAGGGCAGCTTGTGAAATCATAGAGCTGTCAATATCGGTTGTAATTTTATACTGCTGAAAAATGTTAATTAATTCATTAGGTAAAATGGCAAATCCAATACGTAGACCTGGGAACATGATTTTAGAAAAGCTTTTTAAATAGATAACCCGGTCATTCGTATCCATTGCATACATTGGATCGCGTTTTGAATTGTACTCAAAGTCAGCCAAAAAATCGTCTTCAACAATATAGACATTATATTGATTGGCTAAATGGAGAATTGCTTCTTTTTCTTTTTTACTATAAGAAGTTCCCAATGGATTATGGAAACGTGGCATCGTGTAAAAAAACTTAATCTCTTTAGTACGAAAAATTTGTTCCAGCTCTTTTAAATCAATGCCATTTGTAGTGCGTTTAATACCGACCACTGGCATGTGATAAGTTTTTAGAAAATCTATATATAGATGATAGCTAGGCTGTTCTACAAGTATCGTTTTGCAATTGTTAGGGAAGGGCATAAGGCTAAGCAAAGAGAGTGCTTGCTGTACACCTGAAGTAATAAAGATGTTGCTGTTATTAGTAAACACTTGATACGCTTCTAATAATTTCTTCGCCTCTGTGATTAATGAAGGTAATCCTTTAGCTGTACCATATTTAAACAAATCTGATTGATAAGTATCAATGGCTTTGTTAATACAATGCTGAAAATCATGATAAGGAAATGCATGCCATGTTGGTGATGAAGTGGCGAAATCAATCAGATTAGATACTAATGGTTTTTGTGCTATTTGATGATCCACTACGTAATAGCCGCTTTTTGGGATTGCGTATATTAAATGTTGCTGTTCAAGTTTTTGTAATGCTGCTAATATTGTGCTCTTACTACAAGAAAATTGTTGAGCTAATTGCCGAATAGAAGGTAACTTCGCACCAGATGGTAGGTCAGCATTATGTATACGTGCAGATAGATCATGATAGATTGATTGATATTTAAGCATGTTGAACCTCCATATATATTTGCAGTTAACGAACAATATTGTCATTTGAATTATAATAAGCTTATTCAACAATTTTCAGAGCTAACTTAAAAGACTGCATTATTAGTAAAGAATTTTGGTGCAGGCATTGATTGATAATCGAATATCTCTTTAGTTTGATTAAAACACAAATGCGACTCAGTAGACCAAAAAAAGTACCGAATTAAGTCGCTTTTTTTCTATTAAATCAAATCATTCTACTATTTGACAAGAATTGAAAAAGCACTATAAAGCAATAAGACCGCCATTACTATATTAAATTGTTGTCTGTTATGTAATAAATACTTTTGAAAAATTGAACCAAATAGACTCCAACTAAATGTACTTAGTAAACCAACGATTCCTAAAAAAAATGAGAAAAGAAGGTAGCTGGCATATGAAGTGTAATAGGGGAGAATGAAGGTTGATACTACTGTAATTCCAAAAAGAATACCTTTAGGATTTACAAATTGTAACAAGATACCTATGAAGAAACCGTTACTATTACCTTCATCATCTTCACCTTTAGTATCCTTACTAATAAGTATTTTATAAGCCAAATATAACATATAAGCTACACCAAAAATCGTTAAAGGAAACTCGATTATTGGCATTGCACTTAAAAGGATGTTGTTTAAAAAACTACATAATAATGTGATAGCAAAAAATCCGACGCCTACTCCTAAACAAAACTTAATTGTTTTTTTATAGCCATGTTTATTCGCAAAAGCCATTGCCATGATATTGTTGGGACCTGGAGTAAAACTGGTAATGAAAACAAATAACAAAAATGAAAATATAGGCATTTCTGGACCTCCCTTTTACTTTGTATGTTATAATGTTCAAAACAAACAATATAACGTATGTGCTTTTTATTATACATAACGGTCGTTATGTTGTACATGATGAAGGAGTGAGTTTATGGAGGAAATACAACTTATTCTTGCAAGAAATTTAAAAGCTATTAGAGAGAAGGAAAAATTAAGTTTGGAAAAGGTCTCTCAATTAAGCGGTGTTAGTAAAACGATGATAGGGCAAATAGAAAGAGGAGAGTCAAGTCCGACTCTTACAACTATTTGGAAAATAGCTAATGGACTAAAGATTTCCTTTACATCCCTTATAAATAATCCCCAACCAGATACAAAAGTTGTTTTAAAAAGTGAAATTGAAGTATTGTCTGAAGATAATGGAAGGTATAGAGTCTATCCCTCATTTCCTTTCCAAGAGGATAGACGCTTTGAAGTTTACTCGGTTGAAATAGAAAAAGAAGGGGCATTAAGCTCTGATTCTCATAGAGAAGGAACTGAGGAATTTATCACTGTTTTTGATGGGGAAGTAAAGATTATTGTAAGTGACAGTAATTATATTTTAAAAAGTGGCGATTCAATTAGATTTAAGGCTGATAGACCGCACACATATTGTAATTCGGGGGACACTTTAACACGATTGAGTATGACGATCTATTATCCAACCTAGCAAAGCTTCTAAAACAAAGGATATAGTTGAAGAAGTTGTAACAACTTGTTTGTGTTTTTTACTATATTAGTTTTAAATTAGGATTCGATAAAAATGTTGTTGATATTTCAGTAATATAAAAAGGACCATTTTAGATGGTCCTTTTTTATTGTGTTCTTATTAAGATAATTCCTTTTTAAATTGAATAAATGTTACAGTTCTCTATTTTTTTCTAACCACTCATCACTATTCCATTCGGGAGACATACCGCCTATAGGTGGAATAGAGAAACTTCCATCATTTGATTGAACAAATCCCAGTAAAACGTTACCTTCGATAAGATTTCTCCAAGAATTTAATTGGATAATATCTAAAATATCATAAGCAAGCTCAGGGTGCCTTTTAGTGAAAATATCATAGTTTTTAAAGGTTAGAATAAAGCCTTTTTTCTTAGGCACTATGTCTGATAAACAATCATTAAAAGCATCTAAATTTTTACCATAGTAATCAGGGAAGTTAAGCGTATTTGCAATCTCTTCGTGAAATTTTTCCTCATTCCAAAGGATACAGTCAAAACTATATATTTCAAAACCCTCACGTTTTAATTGTTGTAAATTTCGCTCCATAATCTTTGTTTTCCAAAATAAAATAATACTGCCATTTTGTATAAGTTCACGCCATTTCTCCAGTTTACCCACTATTTTGCACCTACCAATTTCAATTTTTCTTCTAGAACTAACCGGTCTATTTTCCTGAGATTATTGTAAAATACTTTTTTGGTTAATTCAATCTGTATCGGTACAGATGTGTTTTTTTGTAGTCGTCTAAATATGTGTTTTTTAATACGATAGTTGTACCGGCCGGATTAATCGAAAAGAGGTAATATCGTATGAAAGAAATAAAAAAAGCGTATATCGCGGCAATTATATATGCCCTTATAATTGGACTTTCCTTTATGTTTGTCAAAATTGCACTAACGGTGGCAAGTCCATTAGATACACTGGCACATCGTTTTACAATTGCATGGATTGTAGCAACGATTTATCTATTCTTTAATAGAAGCAAATTACAAATAGAGTGGAAGGATTTGCAGAGAATTCTACCTTTAGCATTGCTTTACCCAATATTGTTTTTTACTTTTCAAGTATTTGGTCTAGCTCGTACTTCGTCTTCAGAAGCAGGAATTATTCAAGCGACCATTCCGATCTTTACATTACTTTTCGCTAGTTTATTATTGAAAGAAAAAACTTCATTTAAACAGCTTGTATGTGTTAGCTTGTCAGTACTTGGAGTCATCTTCATTTTCATGATGAACGGGGCAGGGGCAGCTAAGGTTAGCTTTATCGGAAGTGGATTTATCTTGTTATCAGCTATTACATCAGCACTTTATAATGTTTTTGCAAGAAAGTTAACGCAACAGTATTCATTATTTACTTTAACGTATATAATGACACTTTTTGGATTTATCGGATTTAACGCTATAGCCATGAGTATGAATGTTATCCATGGTACTACGAAACAATTCTTTCAACCTTTTCTGCACTTAGATTTTGTTTTAGCTATTATCTATTTAGGTATTCTTTCTTCACTTATTACTTCGTTTTTATCTAATTATGCCTTATCTAAAATGGCAGCATCTAAAATGAGTGTTTTCAGTAATGTTGCGACGCTCATTACGATTTTAGCAGGAGTTCTTTTTCTACAAGAGGAATTTCACTATTATCATTTAATAGGAGCAATAGTGATCATAATCGGAGTCATAGGGACAAATTATTTTGGGAGAGTGGTAAAAAAGGATTGAGGTTAAAAAAGGGTATAGTAAAAGACGTATGACCAGTACTAATAATTCAAATCTCAATCGACTTCGTTGTTATCAAAAAACTGTAAACTTTATCAATTATGTATCATGTAATTTTGTTATACTAATATAGAGGTGTTTACATGAGTATGTTTTGGTTAATTTTTATAATCGCTATTGTTTTAACGATTTTCAGTATTTTTTGCATTTATCTTATGATAGTAGACTTTGAAGAACGTGATATTAAAACTCTGTTAAGAACTGTATTTTCAATATTAGGGGCGATATTTTTATTTACGATAACCCTCCCAACAATTCCTAAAATAATTAAGCATCAAACAACTGTATCTGAGGGGAATTGCTCTGTTTATACTACAGAATCAAGAGGTAACAATAGCTTGAATATTCGACTTGGAGAACAATATTTTACTGATCAAGGTCATTTTGATATAAAAGATGGTTCGTATTATTGTAAAGTAACGCATTATGAAAATACAGAATGGCCTACTGATATAAAAATTTATAATAAACAAGGTGGAAAAATTGTAATTTCTTATTGAGCAGCGATATTATGTCGCTGCTCTTTTATATTTCAATAATGTTTTATATGGTAGAAGCATATTCTAAAGTAAGTAATTAATATTTCAATTACTTTTCCAAATAGAATGACACCATTGTAATTTTCCAATGTTAAATAGTATTTAAGAAGAAAGGGAGTTCAATTGAAGAAGGAAATGGTTATTCTCATGTTCTTCAGCTGTTTATCAACCTTGTTATTTGGGTGCGCAAGTGAAGAAGAGCGTATTGATGTGACATTTGAATTATCAAATGATATTAAAAAGAAAGTAACTCACGTAGCAAAAGATTATCTTATCAAAAATAATTGTGGTACATCTGAGAGCATTCAAATTGGTACTGCCGATATTACTGACCATTTAGTTGATGCATTGGACGAAATTTCAAATCAAAAAGATATTGGTCAAGTAGTATATAAAGTAACTTTCAAAGATAAAATCAATGTTGACACCGGGTTACCGAAAGTTTTAATCGATAAAGATAATAATCGTGTAGTTGGGTTTTTAGTAGCTAAGTGAGCAATGGATTTCTATAACATTTCTTGAACAATAAAAAAGATCAACCAGTAAATACTGGATGACCCTGTAATTCATATGGTGAATTTTGATGAAATAGGCTGTGTATATTGCATGTGCTATTTTTTAAAAGCGTACCCCATGCCTAAAAACGTTAGTAGAATCCCAAGTATCTGGTATGTATCAGGATGATAACCTGTAAGTAGCACATCCAACAAAATTGCAACCGCTGGATCAAGAAAAACAAGTATAGCAATGGTTTGTGCTTTTAAACCTCTTAGACTACTAAAGAACAAGTAGAAAACAAATCCTGTATGAACAAATCCAGTTAATAAAATATATCCCCAATTCCCAACGCTCAACTGGCTAAATTTTGTCCAATCTATTAATGGTAATAACAATACAACACCAAGACTTGTCTGAATGATTGTGAGTAAAATGGGATCGAGCGTACGAATGGCTTTTCCTGTTAAGGTTGTAAGCGCATAAAAAAATGCTGCTCCAAACGCCCACAGAACGCCTGTTGATAAGAAATCATCGAATGAAGAGTGTTGCTGAATTCCTCCGACGAGTAACGTTCCTATGAAGCAAGTAACAATCGCAATACCTGCGGGGAGAGTAATTTTTTCTTTAAATAGTAGAGAACCAAGTATAAGTACAAGAACAGGTGCTAAATGATAAATAGAGACTGCTACTGTGATAGACATTAATTCAAAGGAACGAAAGAACAAGACCCAATTCACAATAAGAAAAAAACCACATAACAATGCAAATAAATAATCTTTTCTGAGGGCAGGCTCTTGATTTTTCTCCGCTCTTTTTCGTCGTCCAAGCCACCATACAAATCCTAATAGAAGACTTGCACAAAGACAACGAATGAATACTAACTCAATTGACGGCAAATTTGTCTTTACAGAAAAATATCCGATAGATCCGAAAATAACCATTGATGCAGCGAATTTTAAAGGGGCATTCATAATAAAACTCCTCTCATTATTAGTAGTTATAATTATAACTACTATGTTTTTAGTGAAAAAAAACGGCCTTACTCAGGACGCTTTTTACCTGTCATAACATGGATTAGATCTTCTCTAGATTTCCAAAGTTTCTCCAGCTTTTCTGGTCCATACGCACTTATGACTTCTTCAACCATGATGTCATGTCGAATGTATTCAGTAGCGACTAATACGAGCGCAGGATCTTTTGATTTAATAGCCCATTCTGATCCGCGGTCACTAAACTTCGCAATCAATGCCTCTTCATTGTCTCGAATAAGTATCGTTAAATAGCCACCCATTCTATCACTGACAATCTCTGGAGGCATGTAGTTATGATGGTATGTATGACCGAAAGAAACTTCTTCCGCACTGAAAAGAACTGCAAAGACTGGAATTTCTTTTTCCTTTTCTCGAATAGGAACTTCAATCTTCGGCAAGATGTGTGACCAAGCCGATAACCAAATTTCTTTTTTTGCACTGCGTATCATCGAAATCATTTCCTGTACGATGTGATCGAATTGGAAAATTCTGCTGATGACATCAATTTTTTGATCACTTTCTAGTGCATTTAATGACTCTTCTAACGATTCAAACGACGTATCTAACTCTTCTCTAAGTCTAGTGAGAAGTTGTTTAGGATTAACTGGTACATAAACAATGGGGTCTGATGGGACTGTTTGAATAGCTCCTTTATCAAGCAATTTCCCTAGTACTTCATAAATCATTGATCTAGGCACGCCTGATTGCTTACTAAGTTCATATCCTGTAATTGACGGGCTCTTTAACAAGCCTATGTAAGCCTTGCATTCATACTTAGAAAAGCCAAGTTTTTGCAATTCATCTATAGCTTTCTCTTCCATTAACTTCTCCTCCTTACAAAGTAGTTATGTTACTAACCACTATAAAATAACGATGCTTATTTGTCTAGTAATATTATTGTTAAGCTAATAAGACAGATTAGTAGAATAGAATAAAATCCATATATGTTATAATTTTAATGTTTAGAATTTTAGCTATATTAAGGAGGTTACAAACCCAATGTCATTCCAAGATATAAACGAATTTTTAATCGAACAAAATAAAAGTATGGAGTCACTCTATAAACCAGTTCTATTTAATCATTGGATGTCTGCAACAACAGGCAAAAAAGAGTGGAGTGAAAAACACGAAAGAGCCCTAAGCGAATATTTTGATAATTTTTCTGAGCAAGAAACATTTAGAAAGATATTATCATATAAAAAGGAGAACAATCTTACACCCATTCAAGTTCGCCAATTAGGCGACCTATATTATAAAGGAATTAAAAATCAACTTGATAAAAGTGAAGTGGCTAAAACATTAGAACTTGAAAAAGATATTTCACAAATATTTAACACGTATAGACCTACGTTGGTGGGAAAAGAAGTAACAAACAATGAGTTGCTGGATATTCTTAAAAACAGTAATCAAAATGAACAAAGAAAAGAAGCTTGGCTTGCAAGTAAACAAGTGGGAAAAGAAATTGAAAATAATCTCCTGAAATTAATACATAAAAGGAATAGAGATGCACAAGCATTGGGGTTTGATAATTTTTATCAGATGAGTTTAATAACCCAAGAGTTGGATATCGATACGGTATTTAATACATTTAAACAATTAAAAAATCTATCAGATGAACCGTTTCGTAAAATTAAGGGTGAAATAGACGAAGAATGGGCAGAAAAAATGAGTATTCAAATAGAAGAACTACGCCCTTGGCATTATGTTGATCCGTTTTTTCAAGAAGCTCCTCCCGTTAGCGGAGTCGATTTAGACAAATTTTATGAAGGTAAGGATTTAGAAAAGGTTGTTAATAGAACATTTAATGCTATGGGATTAAATATTGAAGACATTCTTCGAAGAAGTGATTTGTACCCACGTGAGAATAAAAACCCATTTGGATTTTGTACCGATGTTGACCGTAAAGGGGACATAAGAGTTTTAGTGAACATGGATGAAAGTGTATTTTGGGCAACTGCTCTACTACACGAGTTCGGACATGCTGCTTATTTTAAATATATTGATCATGATTTACCATTTATTTTACGTTTCCATTCACATTCATTAACTACTGAAGCCATAGCATTGTTTTTCGGAAGGATGAATAAAACTTTGGCGTGGCAAATGCGGTTTCTGGATTTAACAGAAGAACAATTATTAGGTGAAATTCCTGCTATTGAAAAAATGCTTCAACGTCAAATGTTAGTCTCTGCAAGATGGATAATCACTTTTGTCTTTTTCGAAAGAGAACTATACGAAAATCCGGAACAGGACTTAAATAAATTATGGTGGAATATTGTAAAGGAAATACAGTTTGTTAATCCTCCTGAAGATACAAGTTATCCCGATTGGGCATCAAAAATGCACTTTTCATTAGCTCCAGTCTCTTATCAAGACTATTTGTTAGGTGAATTAACAGCATCACAACTTCAACATTTTATTGAAAATAATATTTCTCCTGATCTATTCAAACCAGAAGTAGGTAATTATTTAAAAGAAAATTTCTTTAAATACGGAGCTTCTTTACATTGGAATGAAAAAATAAAAAAGGCTACTGGAGAATATTTAAATCCAGTTCACTTTATAAAACAATTCTTTTAATCCCATTTCAAAGTTACATATCCTTGTTAAGCTAACGCTGTAGAAAAACTCGAAAAAAACGAGTTTTCTACAGTCTTTTTATTTTTAAACAAGATAGATCAAGTTTTCCGAAGCTTACCGCTCGCTTTCCGCGGGCGAGCGCCGAGCCGCTTCGTCGCTATGCTCCTGCAGGGTCTCGTCTGTCTCGCTTTTCCCGCAGGAGTCGAGCGGACGCTTCTCCAAACCAATAAAGTATTTGACGAGAAAGCTAAATCAAGAACGTGAACAACTAGAGATAATTACAATTGAACGACTTGTTCCACAAGACATTTAGTTCACAAATTGTATACTGCTTTTTTAGACAAATAAAAGGAATTCGCATTAACATTGCCGGGAAATTCGAAAACATTATAATTATATTTATTGGAAATTTAAGGGGATGGAGTATTGCGTACGGTTAATGGTGTATTTGAAAGCTGAAGGGTCTAAAACTATCTGATGAAAAAGAGATTTACGTGACAACTATCAATTCAAACCTCTTTTACCGGGATCGGGTAAAACTTACTATAGCTAGAGAAGATGATAATAAAATTGATGCTTCAGGCCATAGATAAATTCGGAAAAATTCGAGTTTATCTATGGTCATTTTATTTTTATAAAGGATAGATCAGGTTATCCAAAGCTTACCGCTCGCTTTCCGCGGGCGAGCGCCGAGCCGCTTCGTCGCTACACTCCTGCAGGGTCTCGTCTGTCTCGCTTTTCCCCAGGAGTCAAACGGACGCTTCTCCAAACCAATAAAGTATTTACGAGAAAGCTAATTCAATAATGCGAACAACTAGGGATAATTAGATAATTACAATTGAACAACTTGTTCCACAAGACAGACCATTTAGTTCGCAAATTGTTTACTGCTTTTTTAGACAAATAAAAAGAAATCCGTATTTATTATTGATGGAAAATTCGAAAAACATTATTATTGTATTAATTGGAAATTTAAGGGGGATGAGGTATTGAGTACGGTTAATGGTGTATTAGAAAGCTGAAAGTTCTATAAAACTATCTAATGAGAAGGAGATTCACATGACAACCATCAATTCTAATCTTTTTTATGGAGATCAGGTAAAACTTACTATAGCTAGAGAAGAAGATGTTAATATTATGTTGAGATGGGGAGAAGATGATGAATATCTACGTAATGTAGATACAGAAATGGCTCTACCGAAAACAAAAGAACAATGGGCATCTGAAGGGAAATCGAATGCAAATGAAGTGTATTTCCGACTGAGAACAATTGTGGATGATCATTTAATCGGATTTGTGGCAATTCATAGCATTGAATGGAACAATCGTGCTGGACTTATGGCAATTGGGATAGGAGATTCTTCTAATCGTAATAAAGGCTATGGTTCAGATGCGTTGAAACTGATTCTTCGTTATGCTTTTCATGAATTAAATTTGGATCGAGTTGGGTTGGAAGTTATTGAATACAACAAAGGTGGAATAAGAGCCTACGAAAAAGTTGGTTTTCAACAGGAAGGTAGAAAGAGATCGGTAGTTTATCGAGATGGAAAAAGATACGATATTATAGTTATGGGCGTTTTAAGGCATGAATGGGAAGCTATTCATAAGATAATCGAGTAAATGTTGAGTCCAATTATAAAAAAAAGAAGGGATTTTATATTTACTGTAACCTTCACATAAAAACACCTCACGTTGGTTTTTAAAGGTAGGATACCTATTTTTTCAACGAAAGGTGTTTTTATTTGTCTCCTATTTTTAGGTCAGTGCAGTTCGATTTTGAACAGAAAGTGCCGTTGTTTTTTTGGTATTTTCCTTATTCTTCATTATTATGGGTTAGATGTGAATCGGAAAGAATGAAAAACTCAGAAAAATGATAAAACTAGTTGATTGGAGTGCAGGCGGCGACTCCTTGGGGAACTAGCGAACATCTTGAGACCCCGCAGGAACGTTAGCGACGAGGAGGCTCAAGGTTCGTCCCCAGGAAAGCGTCCGCCGGAACGGAAATTAACGGCATCGAAGAAAAAGCCATGGCAGAAACGATTAATCGTTTCCGCCATGGCTAAAATTCATTTTATGGACTTTTTCAGTGCCCTCGAGAATATAGAGGTGTTAGTAGGAGTTTCAGTGATTTAAGCTGAAATCATCGCAGGAGAAATTTTATGCAGATGCTTTTCACGCAGGAAAAAACAAAACATTACATAGAACTTGCTCCAAAATGTTTTCAAAGATATATCAAATAATCTAATTAATATATCGAATACTATCATAATAGAGTAGATCAAAGAATAGTATTTTTATAGTTAAAGAATTATGGAGGTGGAGTAGATAGAGTACAAAATTGAAATGCTTTTAATCGAATGCTATTTTTCGGAAATATATTCAAATGAATTCACTACCTGCATAAGGAAGGGTAATCCAAAAGGATCTACTCGGTATGAATCTATGTTTGCTAACTGAAAGATTATTAAATAGGAATATTCTTTCTAGTTGAGTATAGTCAGATCGTTTACGGCAGTAAGAAACTATATTATTCAATTTGTACTTACAGGTAATTTTCCTCTAGCTACTGGTACATGGGTGCTCCGTTTTGATTGTCCATACCAATTGATTTATTCGCATTTTGCAAGACTCTCTAAAGTAGGATATCTAGTGAGAGTTTTTTATTAGCATGATAGTCTAGTGATTTACTTTGAAAGGAGAATCGAATGGAAGAATTTTATAAACAATCATCAGATGCAGTCATGGAAAATTTGAACGTAACAAATCAAGGGTTAAGTGATTATGACGTCGAAGAGAGACAAGAAGAATATGGATATAATATATTGGTAGAAGGGAAAAAAACAAGTACATTCGCCGTTTTCTTTGGACAGTTCAAAGATTTATTAGTCATAATTTTAATGATTGCCGCTTTCATTTCATTACTATTAGGTGAAGTAGGAAGTACTGTTGTCATTTTGATTGTCGTTATTTTAAACGCAATCCTGGGCACGGTACAGCATGTGAAGGCAGAACAGTCTTTAGATAATCTGAAAGCTTTGACCACTCCAATAGCAAAAGTGATGCGAAATAATCAGCTAGTAGAGATTTCTTCAGAAGATATAGTGGTTGGAGATCTTCTCTATTTGGAGTCTGGAGATTATATCAATGCTGATGGCAGAGTATTAGAAAGTCATAGTCTGCAAGTAAATGAAAGTTCGCTGACAGGTGAATCATTAGCTGTAGTAAAAAGTACAGAACCCATAGGAAAAGATCATGTAACTATTGCTGATAAAGATAATATGGTTTTCACTGGATGCTTTGTCACCAATGGACGAGGTACTATAATTGTTACAGCTATTGGAATGGAAACAGAAATCGGGAAAATCGCAAATTTACTTGATACTGCGAAAGAGAAGAAAACACCTCTACAAGTAAGTTTAGATCAATTTGGGGAAAAATTAGCTTTAGGGATCACGCTGATATGTTTAGCCATTTTCACTATTGATCTTTTTCGAGGACGTGAGTTAGTAGAATCCTTTATGTTTGCTGTTTCGCTTGCAGTTGCAGCAATTCCAGAAGCATTAAGTTCGATTGTTACCATTGTACTGGCTTTTGGAACACAAAAAATGGCGAAGGAAAATGCCATAATAAGAAAGCTCTATGCTGTCGAAAGTCTGGGCAGTGTATCTGTCATTTGTTCAGATAAAACGGGAACATTAACCGAAAATAAAATGAGTGTTCAACAAGTATATGTTGATCAAAGAGTCATTCCGCATGATCGACTGCATATTGAAAATGCAATTGAGAAAGATCTTATCATCAAGGCATTATTATGTAATGACGCTTTGGAAAGAGATAATTCAGAAATCGGTGACCCTACTGAAATTGCACTCGTAAAATTAGGTAAGCAGTACGGCCTTGAAGAATTATCCGTAAGAGATCACTATCCAAGAATGGCGGAAATTCCATTTGATTCAGAAAGAAAGCTAATGAGTACAGCGAATCGTATCAATCAGCAATATATCATGATTACAAAGGGAGCATTAGATGTTCTTCTATCTAAAATTGTGAAAATCGATACTTCTAAAGGAAGATTTGATTTTACTGAAGAACATCGTAAAAAAATTGAAAAAGTGAATCGTGACTTTTCTATGAAAGGATTAAGAGTACTAGCAATTGCTTACAAAGAAATAAGGGGAAATCAAACAATCAATGTAGGAGTCGAAAGAGATTTGATCTTTGTCGGATTGATAGCGATGATGGATCCTCCTAGAAAAGAGTCAAAAGCAGCGGTTGAAAGCTGTATAAAAGCTGGTATTAAACCAGTCATGATTACAGGTGACCATAAAATAACAGCAACTGCTATTGCTGAACAAGTTGGTATTTTAAATGATCCATCAGAAGCGATCGAAGGATATGAAATTGAAGGATTAACTGATCAACAACTACAAGAAAAGGTTCAAGATCTTTCTGTCTATGCCCGAGTGACACCAGAGCAAAAAATTCGTATTGTTAAAGTTTGGCAGGAAAAAGGAAATGTCGTTGCGATGACGGGAGATGGTGTCAATGATGGCCCTGCCTTAAAACAAGCCGATATCGGTGTGGCGATGGGGATTACAGGTACCGAGGTAGCGAAAGATGCATCCTCTATGATTTTAACGGATGATAATTTTTCAACGATTGTCAAAGCTATTTCGAATGGAAGAAGTATCTATACGAATATTAAAAACGCTATTCTATTCTTATTATCAGGGAATGCAGGTGCTATTTTTGTTGTTTTATATGCAACTGTATGTGGTTTACCAGTTCCCTTTGCACCTGTACATCTACTATTTATTAACTTGCTTACCGATAGTTTACCAGCAATTGCAATAGGTCTAGAACCGCATAATAAAAAAACAATGAAGGACAAGCCTAGAAATATTCATACGCCTTTATTAAACAAAAAATTTACTACTCAAATAATGTTGGAAGGATTATTAATTGCTATCTCTACAATCATTGCTTTTCGAATAGGATTGTCAACGGGAGATACTTTAACAGCAACTACAATGGCATTTTCAACATTATGTTTGTCAAGATTAGTACATGGCTTTAACTCCAGATCTAAAGAATCGATCTTCAAAATAGGCGTATTTTCGAATAAATATACTTGGTTAGCATTTTTAATAGGTTTTTTATGTTTACATTTAGTATTATATATTCCATCGCTTACTGGTGTGTTTGAAGTTGCAACATTAAGTGGAGTACAATTAGGTTTAATTTATAGCTTGTCCATTATGCCGTTTCTAGTTAATCAGTGGTTTAAACTATTGTTCGTAAGAAGTAGATAATGCCTTTACAAAATTGGACCTTAGATGTAGAATCTTCTGTTTAGGAATGTTTGTTTTTATGGTTACAAAGCAATTTACCTAAATTTAAATTCTTAAAAGTGAGAGTAATAGTGAACAATAAAACGTTTCAAAAGTAATGGTGCTTTTGAAACGTTTTTCTCGTTCAGCAATAGCCAACCGAACAAATTTTCGGTATGATACGAGTAAGGATATAAATTGAGGTGTTAGTATGGGAATTATGGGGAATACAGTGATTTTAGCTGAAAAACCAACGCAGGCGAAAGCCTATGCAGATGCTTTTCAAGTAGCAAAGAAAACAAAACATTACATAGAAATTTCCCCGAATCAGACGTTTCCAGATGGAGCGACGATTACTTGGGGGATTGGGCATTTAGTTGAATTAAAACAACCCGCGGATTACAAGTCGGAATGGAAGCGCTGGTCGCTGGCACAATTACCGATTATTCCGGAAAACTATGAATTCCGAGTCGCGAAGGGCAAATGGGATCAGTTTCAAGAGGTAAGGCGGTTGTTTAAAGAGGCACATGTTTTGATTAACGCATGTGATGTTGACAGGGAAGGGTCTAATATATTTTATTCTATCTATCGTCAGACCGGTGTTCGTCAAAAGCCAGTAAAACGACTATGGATAAATTCGCTAGAGGTAGATGAGATTCGAAAAGGTTTCGCGAATTTGCGAAATAATGATAAGGATTTGCTTTTGTATCATGAAGCACAGGCGCGCCAGATCAGTGATTGGCTTGTTGGAATGAATGCAAGCCGCTTATATACAATGCTGCTAAAAGCAAAGGGCCTAAATGAAACAATGTCTATTGGCCGTGTACAGTCGCCAACTGTTTATATGATTTATCAACTTCAAGAAGAAATAAAAAACTTTAAACCGACCAATTTCTATGAACTGACTGCTGAATTTTTAGCTAAAAAGGGTCCTTATAAAGGGAAAGCCGCTTTTAAAAAGGATAAGCGGGAAGAAGTCGAACAAATAATTCATCAAGCTAGCATCACAGAAGGTGAAATCCTTCCAGGTGTGATAAGAGACGTTAAAAAAGCACGTAAACATGTCAAGCCACCGAAATTGCATGCCCTTTCCACACTACAAGCAAAAGCCAATAAGATATGGAAATATAGTCCGGCAAAAGTGTTAGATGTTGTGCAAGGTTTATATGAGAAGAAGCTAGTCTCTTATCCAAGGTCAGATTGCCAGTATATAACTGAAGCCGAATTTAATTATTTGGCCGACAGAGTAGCGGATTATCAGAAAATCGTTGATAAACCATTTGACATTGCAAATGCACGTCCGCAAAAGCGTTATGTAGACAATGCACAAGTAGAAGAGCATTATGCCATCATACCAACGAAAACAATTCCAACGGTTGCAAAAGTACAAGGATTGTCGCCAATGGAACGCAATATTTACTTCGAAATTGTGAAGAGTACACTAGCTATGTTCCATAGAGATCATGTGTATGAAGAAACTACAATCATGACGAATGTCAAGGCAATCGATTTTAAAACGGTTGGCAAAGTAGAGCTAGATCCAGGATTTAAAACCTTATGGAGTGGAGCAGAATCGACCAAGAAAAAGAATGAGGAACCATTATTACCTCCAGTAAATACGAATGAGGTAGTCGAGTCAAAAGTTGCTATTCATGAGGGGACAACCCAGCCACCGAAACCTTATTCAGAAGGTCAGCTCGTACAAATGATGAAAACGTGTGGAAAGCTCGTAGACGATGAGAGCGCTAGCGATATTTTGAAAGAAGTAGAAGGGCTAGGTACTGAAGCAACACGCTCAGGTATTATTGAGACTATCAAACGCCATGGTTATATTGATGTAACAAAAAATATCGTTTCGATAACAGATAAAGGGCGTGTCTTATGCCAGACAATTGAAGGGTCACTACTATCAAGTCCTACAATGACCGCAAAATGGGAGACATATTTGCGGAAAATCGGTAATGGTACTGGTTCAAAAGAAGCTTTCATCCAAAATGTCTGCAAGTTTTTGAATCATTTAATAGAAGTAACTCCGCAAATGGTGGAGAAAACAGACATTCAAGCCGCCGCTGAGAATAGTGCTTCAAATGAGCCACTTGGATTTTGCCCTATTTGTAAAAAGGGACAGATGTTATCAAGGAAAAGTTTTTATGGCTGTTCAAATTATAAAGCTGGCTGTAAATTTACTATATCCAAAACAGTTGCCGGTAAAAAACTTTCACCAAAGCAAGTGTCAGATCTTTGTCAATTCGGTGTGACAAAGGAAATGAAAGGTTTTAAATCGAAGAAGGGTTCAATGTTCAGTGCGAAATTGAGGCTAGTAGAAGGTAAGATTGTGTTTGATTTTTAGTATATATAAGTGCTTAAAGCGATTATTTATCATGTTTCATTTGAGACCAATAGCTATTAGTGAAACTATTGATTTTCTATTTTGATTAGGGTGGTATTTTAAGTGGAAAAGTCCTTAAAATTCCTTTTAATTACATAGTAATGCTGCTCCTATGGGGAACTGCAATTCAGCGCGAACAATTAATTGGTAGGCATAGTGGTTTGACGACTGAAGTGAAATTGTGTCACAGTAAAAAAGCCGATACTAAAAAACATATGGGCTTTCAGTTTTAACAACTTTAATATTCGAGAACAGGCAAATACGATTTTTTAAGATATTTGCGAAATTATTAATGTCTAAAAGTTAGCTTTATCTAGGAATCTTTTAAAACAAAGCCCCCAAATTGAGAATTCCTTCAGGTTTGGTGGGGTATTCTTTAAATCGTTGCCGTACATCTTTATTGTACAAACAGTGCAGAGGGTTTAAAATAGAGCATGTGAAATTATAGAATAAAAAAAATTGTAGAGTGTTAGTGGTATGGCATGAAATGATATAGAGGTGTAATAAAATGAAGAGAGTTACAATTTTGGTAGCTGACGATGAGGCAGAAATTGCTGATTTAATTGCGATACATTTAGAAAAAGAAGGCTACAATGTCGTTAAAGTAGCTGATGGGCAAGAAGCTATTCGTGTTATCCAATCTCAATCAATTGAGTTGGTGATTTTAGATATTATGATGCCTAAAATGGACGGATATGAAGTAACGCGTCAAATTCGAGGGCAATATCATATGCCTATCATTTTCTTGAGTGCGAAAACATCTGATTTCGATAAGGTGACAGGACTTGTAATAGGCGCAGATGACTATATGACGAAACCTTTCACTCCGATTGAATTAGTTGCTCGTGTAAATGCTCAGTTACGACGATTTTTAATGTTAAATCAACCGCAAGCTACTGAAAATAAATCCATTTTGGAGATTAGTGGAGTAGTCATTTATCCTGAGCAACGGACAGTTAGTCTTTACGGTGAACATATTGAGTTAACTCCAAAAGAGTTTGATATTTTATATTTATTAGCGAGTCATCCGAAAAAAGTATACACAGTGGAAAATATCTTTCAACAAGTGTGGGCCGAAGAGTATTATGAAGGAGGAAATACGGTTATGGTACATATTCGTACCTTACGGAAAAAACTTGGAGAAGATAAGAGGAAGAATAAATTGATCAAAACTGTTTGGGGGGTAGGTTATACATTCAATGGGTAAAATGTTAAGAAGCTTCCGCTCTAAAATGATTGCACTATTTGCTTTAAGCATGATACTAGCTGGTAGCATCACGTATATGATCTACAAAGGGCTTCAGCTCTATTATAAAACTATGGTTGGTTATGGGGATCCTTTAACTCAATTCCGGTCAACGATTAGGAATATTGGAGATGTTAATTTCTTTTTAATTATATTTATCCCTCTGTCTATTTTGTTTTTCTTTTTTCTTACTAGACCGTATTCAAAGTACTTTAATGAAATTTCTAATGGAATTCATTATCTTGCTAACGGTGATTTTACAAATCGAGTTCATGTTTCATCTAATGACGAGTTTAGTGATATCGCACACGAAATTAATTTAGCAAGTGAAAAGTTAAAAGAAGCTGTTAAAAGAGGAGATTTTGCGGAAAGCAGTAAAGATCAGTTAGTCTTAAATTTGGCTCATGATTTAAGGACACCATTAACATCTGTTTTAGGTTATTTAGATTTAATTCTTAAAGACGAGAATTTGACAAAAGAACAAATTAAACATTTTTCGACGATAGCTTTTACGAAATCTCAACGACTAGAGGGTCTAATTGATGATTTATTTGAAATAACAAGAATGAATTATGGCATGCTAAAGGTTGAAAAAAGTTCGATTGATATAAGTGAATTACTTATACAATTAGATGAGGAATTATATCCTGTATTAGAGAAGAAAGATTTAGTAGCTAGAATGAATATTGCTCCTCATTTAAACATTTATGGAGACGGTAAACTGTTGGCAAGAGTATTTGAAAATCTTTTAACCAATGCAATCCGTTACGGCTATGACGGACAGTTTGTTGATATGAATGGGCATATTGATAATGGAGAAGTTGTCGTACAAATTATTAATTATGGAGATAGTATTCCAGAGGAAGATTTGCCGTATCTTTTCGATATGTTTTATACAGGTGATAAAGCACGAACCCAGCGGCAAGATAGTACAGGGCTTGGTTTATTTATTGCCAAAAATATTGTAGAGCAACATAACGGAACGATTTCTGCCGAAAGTAATTTAATACGAACAATATTTGAAGTAAGATTACCAGCGGACGATGGTGATGAATCTAATTTAAAAATTTAATAAAAATTTTAAGTTTACCCCACTTTTTATTTAAATAGTTTTTTTTATCCTATACTAAGTAAGGTTAAGGAGGAAACAAGAAATGAAAAAGTGGGTATTATTTTTACTTATATTATGCACAGTATGTGTTGGTATTTATTTAGCACCATTAATTCAAAATGGTGTAGAGATTAAGGTTTTGGACAAGGATGATAAGGAAACTTCTACGCATACCGAAAAAAAAGAAATTACAAAAGAGCAAATTTATAAAGGTGATCTATTACTAGTTAACAAAAATTACCCAGTTAAAGAAGGTAGTGTAAAATCTGATATTATAAATTTATCTCAAAATAAAGAGTTAGTAAGAGGTTATGGAGTACTTGATAGAAATCTTCGTCTATCAAGGGAAATTGTGAATAAATTTTTGAGGGTCGTAGATGCAGCAGAAAAAGAAGGCGTTCGTAATTTTTTGATCAGCAGTAGTTATCGAGATTTTGAAGAGCAAAGGCAATTATATCAAAAAATGGGCTCTGATTATGCATTGCCAGCAGGATATAGCGAACATAATTTAGGGTTGTCACTCGATGTAGGATCTACTCAAACGAAAATGGAGAATGCTCCTGAAGGAAAATGGATTGAAGAAAAGGTATGGAAGTATGGCTTTGTTCTACGCTATCCGAAGAACAAAACGAACATTACAGGTATTCAATATGAACCGTGGCATATACGCTATGTCGGTTTACCTCATAGTGCCATTATGCAAAAAAAGAAGTTTACTTTAGAAGAATACTTAGATTTCTTGAAAGAGAAAAAGGAGATTTCAATTAATGTTGAGGGGAAAAAATATACAATTTCTTATTATCAAATTTCAAAGAGTACGACAGTCAATGTCCCCGTGAATCAGCATTATGAAATTTCAGGGAACAATGTGGACGGAGTAATTGTGACTGTTCATGAATAGTCCTACATGAGGGAGTAGCGGTGTCGGTGCACGATTCATAGTTTTTTGAAGTTTCCATATTAGTATGGAAATGTTGTTGTGACTTGTGCAGAAACCCTGTCACAAAAAACATGCTGGAATATACCCATACCCTAACACGATTTTGCAATATTTATATAGATATAAGAATTTCTTCACTTGAACGCTTTCTGAGGAAATTATTATTCACATTGTTTGAACTGTCATAATGGCTGTTCAAACAATGTTACTGAAGTAAAAAGGGATAGAAGATTCGCCAATAATGAATCACAATTTTGAACTTGAGAAAAATTCTCTATTTATCATTTCATAAAAATATTGGTCCATCTGTTTTGCTGGAACCTTGCGGCCGTTTTGAACCCACCATGCACTAAGCGAAGAAAGAGCTCCAGAGTAAAACTCTACAATAATTTCAATTGGTACCGTAAAGTTTTCCCCACGGCTATTCAACTCTAGAAAATCGTGCCTGAGTGCTTCTTTATTACGTAAATTCATATAGTTATTGAAAATTTCATCATTTTTATTAGATTGCACGATGTTGTCTAGTAATTCAATATTCGGAAAAACTTCTATGGATTGGAATGGTTTTAAAACGCGCTCTTCTAAGCTGTTTTTCACATATTTTTCGTGGAATTGTTCAATTCCATAATATAATAAGTCATATTTATCCTCAAAATGCTTATAAAAAGTTGTTCGGTGAACCATTGCTTTTTCGCAAATTTGATTGACGGTAATTGAATTAAACTCCTGCCCTGGTTGTGAAAGTAAGTCTTCAAGTGCTCCCCATAATAGTTTATATGTTCTTCTAACCCGAAGATCAATCTTTTTATCATTAAAATTCATCTACATTCCCCCTTATTTTGTAGTTTATATAGATACTCAACTAAATTTGATTCTTACAACTTTAAAATTATATGTGTATATTAAACATATGTAGTTTTATCTTACAAGTGTAGCAAATAATTAGGAATGAGGAAATGAATTTGAATACTACTAAACAAGTATTATCAAGTGATTCATTTGATTTATCGAATATTAAAAAAGGACCAATTATCATTGCCATGATTATTGGTGCTTTTGTTTCTATTTTAAATGAAACACTCTTAAGTAATGCATTGCCAGAATTGATGCGTGAGTTTAGTGTAACACCTACTACTATTCAATGGTTGACTACTGTCTATATGCTAGTGGTAGGGGTATTAGTGCCTGTTACCGCTTTGTTACAACAATGGTTTACGACGAGGCAATTGTTTTTATCAGCGATGATTTTATTTTTAGTAGGGACAATTATTGCGGCCTTTGCACCAGCATTTAGCTTCTTACTTATAGGGCGCATAATACAAGCTTTCGGTACGGGTTTAATCATACCGATTATGATGAATACAATTTTAATCATCTTCCCACCGGAAGAACGTGGTGGAGCAATGGGCTTGATTGGTCTAGTAATTATGTTTGCACCAGCTATTGGGCCGACACTTTCAGGTGTGATTATTGATACACTTGATTGGCGCTGGTTATTTTACATTGTCATTCCACTAGCACTAATATCAATTATTGTTGGAGCAAAGTATTTAAAGAATGTTTCGGAAATAACTAGACCAGCAGTTGATGTCTTATCAATTATTTTATCTACACTCGGGTTTGGTGGATTTGTCTATAGCTTTAGTAAGTCCGGAGAGCTTGGCTGGGCAAACGAAGAGGTTTATGGTACTTTAATAATCGGTGTTGCTTCATTAATCTGGTTCATCTTTAGACAATTGAAAATTAAAAATCCAATACTCGATTTACGTACATTTAAGTATCCAATGTTTTCAATAACGGTCGTATTAATTGTCATTATCATGATGGCACTGTTTTCAACTATGATATTACTTCCAATGTTTTTACAAGGAATTCTTTTAGTATCAGCATTTAAATCAGGTTTAATCATGTTACCGGGTAGTGTACTGAATGGTATTATGGCGCCAATTTCAGGGAAGCTATTTGACAAATTCGGTGCGCGCACTATCATCATTCCAGGAATTTTACTAGTAGCTGTTGCAATGTGGATGTTTATAGGGATAGATGTGACAACAACAACTGGATATGTTATTATGATCCACTGTCTTTTACTTGTCGGGATTTCACTTGTCATGATGCCTACACAAACACATGGTTTAAATCAATTACCTAAAGAATTGTATCCACATGGTACAGCAATCTTTAGTACATTACAACAAGTAGCAGGAGCCATCGGAACAGCATTATTCATTAGTAAAATGTCATCTGGCCAAACTGATTATTTAACACAGTCTGAAAATCCAAATGATCCTGCTGAAAAAGTAGCCGCTTTGACGGCAGGTTTTGATGATGCATTTACCCTAGGATTTATCATTGTTTTACTTGCTATTGTTGTTTCATTTTTCATTAAACGCACAAGATAAGAGGTAACTGAGATATCTGAGAAGGATAGTTTTACTAAAATTTATAAAACCAAAACACGATAGTTCAACATTGATGATAATCAAAGGGGCGTCCAATAGTCGAGAAATTGACTGTTGGATCGCCCCTTTTTAAATTTTTTACTCATGTTCATTGTTTTTAACTATTAATGTTTCTACGACATCAAAAAAGTCACTACTATTAGCTTTATAATGTCTATTACCCCAACTTTCAGTATCGGTTGCGATAATGATTTCTTTTTTATCTCCAAATAGAAATACAGTATCAATACCTTTTTCAGTAACGAATGACACACTATATTCGCAATCTAATGCACCAAAGTCACTTTTTGTACGGTGCACTTTTAGTTTCTTGAGCGATTTTATTATTGCTGTATTTCTTTCTTCGAATTGGTAAGTATTTTCGATTCTTAAATTTGCAATCTTATCTACAGTTATAGAGCTAATTGTACTATCTTCTAGGTGAGTAAGGATATCCGTTATTGGTTTTTCTTTATACTTATTATATTGAAAAACTCCATAAGACCCTGCCACTAATACAATACCAATAATGATAGTGATGAGTGCCTTTTTCATAAAATGTATCCATCCCCATTTCTTAAATATCTTTACATAAGATTAGTGGAATTTAAATACAATTACAAGAAGTTATTAGAATAATTTGAATTTATTATCTTTCGACTGAATTTTATATATTCCGATAATTGTGAAAGAGAACAACATCTTGCTCGAAACTTGAGCTATAATAAAACTAAACATTTCAAATATTGTTAAAGAAAAGGTGAGTTGTATGTATCGTAATCTAGAAGAACTAACAAGTCATAAAGTATTTCATTATTTTGCGGAGATATCCAAAATTCCAAGAGGTTCAGGGAATGAACAAGCAATTAGTGATTATTTAGTTCGCTTCGCACAAGAGAGAAAACTTGAGGTAATACAAGATCAAGCGTTAAACGTCATCATTAAAAAAGCTGCTACTACTGGTTATGAAAATGTTCCAACAGTTATTATTCAAGGGCATATGGATATGGTTTGTGAAAAAAATCAAGATACGATTCATGATTTTGAAAAGGATCCGCTTCAATTAAGAATAGTAGGGGACATGCTATATGCTACAGATACAACATTAGGGGCAGACAATGGGATAGCTGTTGCTTATGCCTTAGCGTTGTTAGATGCAGAGGATTTACCGCACCCGTCGTTAGAAGTAGTCATTACAACTGAAGAAGAAACAACGATGAATGGTGCTATTGCTGTGGATGCTAAGCATTTCAAAGGTGGAATTCTGATTAATATTGATTCAGAAGAAGATGGCAAATTACTTGTTAGTAGTGCAGGGGGCGTACATGTCACGCAAGTATTGCCGATTAAGTGGGATAACTCTACAGACAATGAAGTAGCTTATAGCATTCGTATTAAAGGATTAAAGGGTGGTCACTCAGGTATATCGATCAATAAAGAAAGAGGTAATTCTAATAAATTATTAGGTAGACTACTACAGGATTTATCATCTGAATTCCATTATTCAATACAACAGATTAATGGTGGTTTAAAACCAAATGCGATTCCAAGAGAAGCAGAAGCAATTGTCTTTATACAAACGGATGATGTTGAGCCTATAAATGAAAAAATTGAGAAATACAATGCTATTTTTAAAAATGAACTACAGTTTTCAGATCCAGACGTATCGATTTTCTTTGAAAAAAGAGATATCAGTTCTACACCCGTTTTCTCTTCTGAAACAATGCATAAAGTCATTACATCTTTACTTTTAATCCCACACGGAGTACAAGGAATGAGTATGGCAATAGAGGGATTAGTGGAAAGTTCGACGAATTTAGGGGTTGTTACGACAACTGATTCAACTATAACTTTTGAAAGTGAAATAAGAAGTTCGATTAAAAGTGTAAAATCCTGTATGGTCACTCAATTAAGAACGATAGCAGAAATGCTTGAATGTGAAGTGCTTATCGATTCTGATTATCCAGAATGGCCTTTTGACCCTAATTCAAAAGCAAAGAAATTATTTGAAGAAACATATAAAGAAAAATACGGTAAAGAGATGGAAGTAATTGCTGTACATGCCGGTATTGAGTGCGGAGTATTTATCGAGAAGATTCCAGGATTAGATGCTATTTCTATTGGGCCAGATATATTCTTAGTGCATACGCCTGATGAGCATATCAGTATTCCTTCAACAATCAATAACTGGGAGTATTTTATTTATACGTTAAATAGAATGAAAGATTTTCTATAAAAAATATGTTTCGGCCACGTGGAATAGGGCATATTTCAAAAGAATGGCTAATCTCAAAATATAGTGAGGATTGGCGTTCACTAATATTATTTAGTATTAAATATTCACGTTGACATACTAATAATTTGGTATCGGAGGGATAAAAGATGGAACAGTATTTAGAGCATAACAAGAGCATAAGAGCTGAATTACTGAATAGTGTAAGTCATTTATCGGACGAGCAATTAAATAAGGAAGTTGAAGAAGGTCGGTGGACTATTATGCAAGTACTTCATCACCTGTATTTAATAGAATTTGGAGTAGCAAAAGCAATTCAATATACTTTGAAAAAAGGTGAAAAGCAGTCTGCTAATGCAAAGCCAATCGAATTAATAGTTGACCGTTCTACAAAGATAAAAGCACCATCATTTGCAGAACCAGATGAAACCTTTATTACATTGGAAGAGATGAAGGTTAAACTGAAACAGTCATCTAATGATCTTCTTCAGGTTGTCACAAATAGCAACAAGGATCAATTGAAAGATAAAGCCTACCCGCATCCGACATTCGGATTAATAAGTCTAGAACAATGGGTTCCGTTTATCGGATATCACGAAAAAAGGCATATTGAACAGATTGAAGAATTAAAAGAAAAACTATAAATCAAATGTTTTTTTATATGAGAAATTAAACACCAAAAGGAAAATTATCTGATTAAGGAGGCAAGATTTCTAAAGGGGATAAATTAATAAAATAATAATAAAACAGACATTTTAATATAGTGAAATAGCTCTACAGTCTTTTTATTTTAAAAAGTAAATAAGACCGTTGATTTTCGCTACGGTGGACGCTTTCCGCGGGCGAGCGCCAAGCCGCTTCGTCGCTATGCTCCTGCAGGGTCTTGGACTGTCCCGCTTTTCCCGCAGGAGTCGCCACCTCCGCTCCAATCAACGACATATGTAATAAAAATAAATCTTTTGATACGATAGGAAATAATGGCGATAAAAAAAATCCTGAAAGAGATTAAATTGAAATGATTGCTTTGGAGCCACTAGTATCTCAAGAACATCTTATAGGAAAAATTGAGGATGCGGTGGACAACCTTAAAAGATCTTAAAAAAGTGTCCATGTAGGCGATGCTTACTTTTTCTGCTATGATTTAAAGAAACTCGTCAACTGGAATTAGCAAATTCCAAAAATGGCATAAAAGAGGATCTACAATAACCAAAATATATAAAAGACATTCAGGATGTGAGCATTCTGAATGCATTTTGTCGATATACTGCGACCTATTCAGATACTGGAATAGGTCTATTTTGTTGTTGATAAGGGATTATTTGAAAATTTTTTAATAACAAATTCATTTGGTTTCGCTTTTTATGAATATGAAAAGTCATTAATTAGAAGGCATTTTGTTTTTAAGGAGAATTATAGATTATGTATAATTTTAGGGTTTTTATTATATAAAAATATAAATGGATTTGTGCCATTAACTGGGGGGATTAGATGAACAAAAAAAGCATCTTATTAATAATTGTGTTAGCATTAATCTTTTTTTCTGCTGGATATGTAACAAGTAAGACGACTTCTGAAACAATAACGAGAGAGGTTAAAATAGGCATTGAAAAAAGTAGGAATGATGGACAAATCGATTATATAAAAACGATTACAGACGCACAAAATCAAGTAGTCATAGATAATTTTATGATGATATATATGAACAGTAAGCCTGTTAACACTATTGATATAAATAAGGACCGACCAGATTTATTCATTGAAGTGAATAGCCCGAAGCAATCGACTGGATTAATTGATTCAAAAGTATGGTTTACCGATAATGGAGCAATAATCGGTATTCGTTCTGGAGAGAATTGGGCAGATGTTGAATATAAAAGTATAAATCAGGATGATGCAGATTTTATTAGAGAACAAACAGAATAATAGATAGCTGCAATGTCCCAGGAGTCTTAAAAAATGCTCTAGAATGGCTAGTGCCATCTACTGAGCTCTATAAAAAACCAGTAGCTGTTATAACGGCTTCTCCGTCGATTGCAGTGGGAGATAAATCACATGAATCATTTATTGCTGACACTAGGTATGTTGGATGCTATTGTTATTGAAAATGGTTCGTTATTCGTTCCTTCTGTGGGTACTAAATTTAATAATAATGCTACAGTAAAAGACGAGGAAATTAAGCAACAACTTACTGCTCTAATTAACAGCATAGTGGAAGAAATAAATACATAGATAACATACGTTATGATTAGTATAGAAATTCACGAAATTTGTTTATCAATAGTACGAGGATATTGGAAGTGTGAAGCATCACCATTGACAAAAATAGTTATTCGTGAGATACTACTATCTATGCTGATTAGCTAGTTTATAAATGTTGGCATTCTACTAAATGTTTTTGTAGATACTTATTCACACTGGAGTGACTTTGGGGTCACAAGGACGCAAAAGAAGGTAGGGTTTGCGTTGCTTAGGTTAGAAAGCTAACCAGTGGAATTTTACCGCGGTACAAAAAGCTACAGGCTTTTGAGTAAATATTCCCCGGATGATCGGGTTGAAATTTGAGTTTTATTAAAATTAGCTAATTATAAATTAAGGGGTACTCTCATGCTGAGGGTACCCCTTGTCCAATTCTGGTTTTTTTTTACAAATAAAACAGATGAATAATTCGAGATAGCAAAGAAACGACTATCGCCTCAGAAGGGGGACACTGTAAAAAGTAGTGATTGTGGTAATCGGAATTGTATTAGCGCTCTACAAACTAATACAAGGACGATGGACTAAAAAAGTAGTTGTTTTTCAGACGTTATATGAGCTCATTACAACAGCTTCCTTTATCATAATCATTACACGACCAAATTTTATTGAACCGAAATTTACAAAGCACTTAGTGACTTTTGTTGATATGCAAGAGGAACGTAGTGTTTTCTTAATGATATTAGCTACCGTTGTGATTTCAATCATCACAGCTGCTTTTTCTATAAAAGATGCAATAAGTAGATCAAAAATGTAATGATAATACCGTATATATAACAGGAAACGACTATCAATGAGCGGACGGATAGTCGTTTTTTTTTATGAATTATTCTGAGATTTAAAGGTGTAAGAGTATCACAAATCGAATTGATATTATGCATTATTTTTTTAATTGTAGGCTATGTTAAATTATATTATTGTCTTTAGCAAAAAATTGATCAGGCTCTACAAATATGTAGAATCAGCTCAGTTATAATTTTGGTATTTCAAGAGATGAATATTTAACATATACCCTTAGCACAAGAAGATGTTAAATAGATTTTTTAAAAATTTGATTTTGCTATAATATTATTGGTATTTTTTTGAAACAACGAATTCAGTAATGGGCATTGTAATAAATGCAAGTCCAATTACTATAACAATTGGGATGTTTTTTATGTCATTCATTGCAGTTACTCTTTCCGATACAATTAAAACGATAAACATTAATATCAATAATAGATAATAACTTATTTTTGAACTAACAAGCGTTATATGTTTCTCCAATTCATCTTTTTCTCCTTCACGTTTCCCATCCATTTCACCCCAAGTTACAGATTGAAAGAAGAAACCTACTCCTAAAAATACAAAGAATAGTGTAGAAGCGTTAAGTATTTCTTTTGTAACCCATTCATATATCCCAAAACCACCAATTGCAGTAATAAGAATTAAAGAACAGATTACACTAACTTTTTTTACCATTGTCATTAATATCATCCCTTTCGTATTTAAAAATAAATAATTTTTCAATTGGATGTTCTAAAACATAAGCCAAAGCAAATGCCAATTGTAAACTTGGGTCATACTTGTCGTTTTCAATGGCATTAATCGTTTGTCTCGACACTTTACATTTCTGTGCAAGTTCTTCTTGTGACAATCCCTTTGTCTTTCTTTGAACTTGAATTGTATTTTTCATATTATTCACCTACAAATATGTAAAGAAGATTTTACATTTATATTAACATAAATTGTAATTGTGTCAAATGTATTTTACATAAAGTGCAAAGTAATACACTACGAATTTCCAGCAAATTTATGCACTAAATATTCGTTTACAAAATAAGATATTCGTTCCTCCGACAGGGTTTAAGCAACTTTCACAGCAAACTCTTTAAAGTTGGTTGAAAACTATTAAAAGAATAGCCTAATTATAAAATGATTATTGACAGTTAAAAGAATCTGTTGCATGCTTATACTTAAATATTTAGCGAAAAGAAGACTAGTATGTGTGATCTTACTGTATAAGAGAGCGATGTCCACCGGCTGCAAGGCATCGTAACAGGCAACCATGCGGAACCTACTTCTTAGCTCCTATGCAAACATAGGCGCAGTCTCAAGCGTTATGAGGTTGAGTGGGATGCATTTATTGCATTCAACTAAGGTGGTACCACGAGAAGTAACCCTTTTCGTCCTTGATATATTCGAGGGCGAAAAGGGTTTTTTATGTGTATTGGAGGCAGTAATGATGGAAAAAAAGCGTATTGTCGTGAAAATAGGTAGTAGCTCTTTGACGAATGCAAAGGGTGAGATAGATCAAGTAAAGTTTCAAGATCATATAAATGCAATTGCAACATTGCGTAAAGCAGGACATGAAGTTGTATTAGTTTCTTCGGGAGCTGTTGCATGTGGTTTCCGTAAGCTGGGTTACTCTTCAAGACCCGTTACTTTAAAAGGGAAGCAAGCAGCTGCTGCGGTTGGTCAGAGCTTATTAGTTCAATCCTATACAGAGCAATTAAGTAAACATAATATTGTAACGGCTCAGATTTTATTAACTAGAACGGATTTCTCAAGCAAACATCGCTATAAAAAT
Source organism: Viridibacillus sp. NPDC096237 (assembly GCF_050278625.1). Classification (NCBI taxonomy): domain Bacteria; kingdom Bacillati; phylum Bacillota; class Bacilli; order Caryophanales; family Caryophanaceae; genus Viridibacillus; species Viridibacillus sp. NPDC096237. The sequence continues at coordinate 41,801 of NZ_JBNNTI010000015.1, forward strand.
GCCTATTCTACATTGTCAGAATTATTGGATCGTTCCGTATTACCAATTATCAATGAAAACGATACGGTATCAGTAAAAGAACTGACTTTTGGTGATAATGACATGCTATCAGCATTAGTAAGTGGATTGGTGCATGCTGATCAGTTAATTATTTTAACGGATATCAATGGTTTATATGATGCTAATCCATTAAAAAATCCTAATGCAAAACGTATTGACTTTTTAACTGAAGTAACGGAAGAAATGTTGTCATTCACTAGCGACACAGGTTCAAAAGTAGGGACGGGTGGAATGGAATCAAAATTAATGGCAGCAAAAACAGCATATGAATTAGGCGTAAAAGTATTTATCGGTAACGGCAAAGGTGAGCGTAAATTATTACAAGTTATGGACGGCACAGGAGACGGAACGTATATAGAGAAAGATGAAATATCTGTACTAAACAATAATAAGCAATGGATTTCATTATTTTCATCAGTTTCAGGAAAAGTTTTTGTGGACGAAGGTGCGGAGAAAGCACTGATCTCAAAAGGTAGTAGCTTACTGCCAGCAGGTGTCTACAAAGTGGAAGGCGATTTCCAAACTGGCGATGTTGTTGAAGTATACGGAAAAAATGGCGTCATTGGAAGAGGGGAAGTACTCTATTCTGCAGCTGAATTACAGCAAGCGATGGGGAAACGTACAAACGAACTAGTTGTATCAAATATTGAAGTCATTCATCGTGATAAATGGGTAAAAGCATAACTAAGTGGAGGTAACATAATGAGCGAAGTAAAAACTAAAGGTAAGTTAGTGAAAATCGCAAGCTACCATATGAACAGTAAAACAACTCAAGAGAAAAATGTAGCATTACAAAAAATTGCTGAACAATTACTGATAGACAAAGATATTTTAGTTGAAGAAAACACCAAAGATATTGTAGCAGGTAGAGAAAAAGGTTTATCAGAATCGGTACTTGACCGTATATTCTTAAATGACAAACGCATTCAAGATATGTCTGATGCAATTCTATTATTAGTAGATCTATATGATCCTATTGGAGAAGTTTTAGAAGATATTCAAAAAGAAAATGGTCTGCATATTAAGAAAAAAAGAGTGCCTCTTGGCGTGATTGGTATGATTTATGAAGCAAGGCCAAATGTTACAGTAGATGCAGCGACGCTATCATTAAAGACAGGAAATGCAGTACTTTTACGTGGCAGTTCATCAGCAAAATTTTCGAATATAGCGTTAGTTGCATCTATGCATAAGGCACTTGAACAAACAACATTACCAGTAGATGCAGTACAGTTAATCGAAGATACGAATCGTGAAACAGCAAAAGAACTATTCCATCTGAAAGAATATTTAGATGTACTAATTCCCCGTGGTGGGAAAGCATTAATCGATACAGTTGTTAGTGAGGCGACGGTCCCCGTTTTAGAAACAGGTGCAGGAAATTGTCATATTTATATTGATGCATCAGCAAAACCAGAAATGGCAACAAGTATTGTCATTAACGGAAAAACGCATCGTCCATCTGTATGTAATGCAACCGAAAGTATTTTAATCAATGAAAAATGGTTTGAGGAGCATGGAGTGGCATTATTAGAAGCGTTAGCGGCACATGACGTTGAGATTATTGGAGATGATACTGTTTGTAATGCATTTTCTGGTGCAAAACTTGCTACTGTAGAGGACTGGGCAACAGAATATTTGGCATTAATAGTTAGTGTAAAAGTCGTTTCAGATGTTGTTGAAGCAATCGAACATATTAATATATATGGTACTAATCATTCAGAAGCCATCTTAACAGAGGATGCAACTGTAGCTGCACTATTCTTAAACGGTATTGATGCAGCAGCAGTTTATCATAATGCGTCTACTCGCTTCACAGACGGCTTTGAATTCGGCTACGGTGCAGAAATCGGTATTAGTACACAAAAGCTGCATGCAAGAGGACCAATGGGGTTACAAGCAATGACTTCGAGTAAGTATTTTGTATATGGAGATGGGCAAGTAAGGGGCTAATCTAGTAATTAAATATTTATCAAAAAATTATGGAAATCCTCCAGTCTTTCGAGATGGAGGATTTTTTAGTGATTATGTAATATATAATTTGCAAAACGGAATATATATGTTACATTATAGGTGGAGGTACATAAATGAAAAATCTCGTGAAAGTTGCTCGTGTAAAAGCTGATTTGACTCAACAAGAACTTGCCGATGCGGTCGGGATTACAAGGCAAACTGTCAGTCTCATTGAAAAAGGCAAATATAATCCGTCTTTAAAGCTATGTTTGCAAATTTGCTATGTCGTCAATGCAAAGTTAGATGAAATATTTTGGGTGAATAAGGAGGACTTTGAATGAAAAAAATTACAGATGAAAGGCTTATCTTAAGAAATCTACAGCATATAAAGATTGCTTTTACTGTCCAAACGATTGGGATTTTGAGTATTCTTGCATATGAGCTTGTGCAAAATGGGTTTGATGAAATGCGTGAGAACCCACTTTGGCATGTATTAATTATTACGTCAGCCGTAATTGGTTATTTGTCGATGAGTGTTAGTGTAGAACATGAAAAAGTAAGGAAAAATCCAAAGAAATCTTTAATGGTTAGTTTATTAGTAATAACTGCAATTGTAATAGCAGTTGCGTATTTAACAGTCACTACACCAAATAGTAACTGGAAAGATGGTGTAATAATAGCTGGAGTGTTATTTATTTGTAGTCTCATCCCAACACTTTATGTTTATCGTTTAAGAGTAAAGCAAGAGCAAGATATAGCGGAAGAGTAAATGTGTACTAAATAGTTCAATTAATGAATAAATTTAGGAGTTTAAATGGAAGATATAGTTTTGCTTCATTAAGGTCGCATCGTAAGAGAAAGTGCATTCACACTATGAAAATGCTATAGTTTATATATGAAACGTTTAGATTTAAAGGAGCAAATGATGCTAAGATATACTTATTTACACCCAAATTCAATTGAAACAACTCCGAAGATTACGGTATCAGATGAGTCAGGTCAAGCTATATTCACATTTCAGCGCCACTATTCAAATGGTTTAAAGCGCATACTGGATAAAGTAATGGATTATCGGTATTTTTTACGATATGACATTTTTGATATGCATGACGAGCCACTTTTCACTTGTAAAAAAGTAACTCGTAAAGGGAAAATTTTTTATGAAGCAAAAGATATAAAACAGCAGAAGAAATATATGCTCGCCTACGACGGTTGGAAAGAATTGATTCCAGACCTTGTTATCACAGATGGGCAAATGAAAATGATGATACATAAGGAAATGGAAGACTGGTCCCGCTTTGCAGTTGATGGTGTTGAAATAGCCCGTTGGAAAGCGACAGCAGGTGATGAGTTCTTAATAGAGCTAGAAATTGAAGAGAATTCACCAATTCAAAATCCAGCGTTTTTCATTGCGATCAGTCAATGTGTCCTCTTTGTAGGAGCATAAATAAAAACGACGTAATAGATATTATATCTATTACGTTTTTTTAGTTACCCAATGTATGGACAACTAGGCCGATATGAGTAAAATAATTCATTACGCCATATAAAATAAAGGCAATTCCTGCGATGTTCCAACAGGTTATCATTAGTTTGAATTTGCTTGAATTAGCATATTTCTTCAAAGTAAAAGGTAACAAAATAGCGCCAATCCCTGTAAGTGCGTATAAGCCGGATAGAAATAGCCCCTCTACTAAAGGGTATTTTGCCAAAGCGCTATAAATTGGTTCTTCAGTAGATGCTGAAAATAAGTGAAGACGGATACTTGCCATAGAAATCGATAAAAGCGCTAATCCTATAGCAAAAGTAAAATAGGACAATGGCTTTAGCAATATTGGGGCTTCTTTCATTAAAATTCTTGAAATAGTAATCGTATCTATATAATCGATGTTACGCTTCTCAAAAATAGTAGCTTTTCGCCATAGAAGAATTGCTACTGCTAACAATAAAACACCAAAAGCTAATGACAGCTCGCTAAAGATTATTTGATTATACGGAAAATCTATTTTAGATAATGGCTTATTTAAAGACATATGTGTTCCGGTTATTGTTAAGATAAAACCAGGCATTGCAAACCCTATGGACCAACCTTCTAATTGGCCTATTTTTGATTTCTTTAAATGCTTCATAAATCGAATAATTAATAATAAACCGACACCTATTGAAACTGACATAATAGAGCTGTTGAATTGTGTGGTTGCCCAATCAATCATAATGTTCATCACTCCAAACATAGAAAGAATGGACTTAGTGTCAACATTAGTGCGAAAAACATGCATAATTGATAAAGATTAAATGAAAAGTTACTATAAAGGCATTGTAGGAATGGCGAAAAAAGATATAATGTCCATTAATATTGAAAGAAATGAAAAAATTGAAAGACAAGTTGCTACCAATAGCCACAATTATTTTTTTGGTTACCGCTAGTATTGTATTTGGATTGCCGATAGTGCACATGAACAGGTTGGGCTACGGTTTGTGATGAACGAATTAAAAAATGTCGGAAATCCAATTGAATTAGTAAATGTATGTTCACAATTAAAGCATTTAGCATATATATTTATACCAAGATGTACAGGTGAAGTGAATTCAGAAAAATTAGTTGAAATGATGCCATATGGTAAGGATGTCTCAAAATTAGAGAAAGCGCGATATATTAACGAGGGGCAGCAACTTGCTAAGACTAAAAATGTTCTGCATTATTTACAAGATGGCATAATTATTTCAACTGATGCTCATGAGGAAACTAAAAAAACAAGACATTTTTTCCATTCTTTCTGTAGTGTTGGCGGGCTTACATCGGATATCAAAAGGGTGTATATAAAAGCTTGAAAATCCTATGCAGGTAAACAAGATGAATTTTACATGAACACGTATAATGCAAATAAAAATAATTCTGAGAAGTATTTAAAAAACTTAGAAGAAACACCTCGCAAAATATAATGTTTCATTAGAATCCCTAAAATAATAAATGAAAATATTTCATCGTCATTTATAAAAACGATTATCTCATATTTGAGTATTAATCGTTTTTTTGTTTTGAGAATATAATTTTTAAAGGTATGTTCACTTTTGCAGTTTATCAAAAAGATTGTCACCATCTCCTAAATTTATTTTCTCCTCACCTCACCTCTTAATAATAATAGGAAATTTCAGGTATTCTTTTAGCCTTCAGACCAAAACTTTGGTTTAAAAAGAATGCCGGGTTTACATTCTCTATGCCTATTCTTACAACTTCTTGAAATTTATAGAAAATGATTTAAAAACGGAATAGATGAAAGATTCAAGATCGATTATAGTAGCTAAACCCTTTTCGTGCATTCCGTTGGCTTTCCTTTCGCTTTATATGTTCAATATAAAAATCCATATGCATTCCAAAATTACATAGCTGGAAGCCCTTCATATCATTGGAACAAAAATTGGTTCCACGAGGAGGAGGAGAGGTTTCTTTCACGATTGAATCAGGGAATGGGGATATTTCCTTATTGCTAGGAGTAGTGGAGCAATAAGGCATCCATAAAAGCGGCATGAATGAAAATGCATTGGAGTTATCACCACATTTATCGATAGCCGATTGCGGAATAAACGTTCAATTCAAGGAGTTAGAATGGGAAGGGCACCTTTCTGTTTAGCCGCCTTTAATTAACAGGGTCTTATTACCTTGAGTTTTTCATTGAAGGGAAATGCGCACCGAAAGTAATAGGACTTTCTTAGTAAATTACCGAATGGTACTTGACCATTAACTTTTTAATATATATCATTACCTGTATATTCCAACTGATAATGATTATCATTATTATTTAGAATCTTGTATTTTACAGCAATAGTTAATGAATTAAGCCATGTATCTCCCGTCTATCAGGGGGATGGTAATTGGGCTACTATACATTGAAATCTTGGATTAGGAAAGGGAGTGTCATGGTGGACTTTTTGGAATGTAGTGGGAAAGTTGCACTTGTAACGGGAGGTGCCCAAGGTATCGGCGCCGCAGTCGTCCAGGCTTTAGCGAAGCTGGGTATGGTGGTGGCGGCAATTGATTATAATGCCGAAAAATTAAATGGCCACGTAAATGAATTGAAGTCACAAGGTTTGGACGTATATGCCTTTACGGCGGATGTAAGTGATAGTCTTGCAATCGTTGGCATAGTTGATGAAATTGAACGTGATATTGGTCCAATAGAGACGCTGGTCAATGTAGCTGGGGTGCTTTGCACAGGAATGATCGAATCATTTAGTGACCAAGATTGGGCAAAGACCTTTGCCGTCAATTCCACTGGTGTTTTTAATGTCTCCCGTTCAGCGAGCACATACATGATAACTAGAAAAAGTGGTTCGATTGTCACGGTGGGATCCAATGCAGCAAGTGTCCCAAGAATTTCATTGGCTGCGTATGCAGCATCCAAGGCAGCTGCCGTCATGTTCACTAAGTGTTTAGGGTTGGAATTGGCCCAATATAATATTCGCTGTAACATTGTCTCGCCTGGATCTACTGATACTGAGATGCAATGGTCGATGTGGAACGAAGAAAATGGCGCACAAGCAGTTATAAATGGGATGCCTGAGACATTCAAAGTAGGGATACCACTGAATAAAATAGCCATGCCTTCTGATATAGTCGATGCCATTCTATTTTTCATATCCAATCAGTCGAACCATATTACGATGAGTAATTTATGTGTGGATGGCGGGGCAACTTTAGGTGCATGACACGGAGCATTCATTGTGAGTAGGAACATTACGCGAATTGGAGGGTTTTAAAATATGATGAAAATTAAAGAGTATTCAACTGAATTGGAAAAACAGCTGTTGGACGATTATAAGGTTGGTGACTTTTTCCTAGCGACGCCTTCTCAAACATTACTTGGAAAAGGTTCCTTTCTGACAGTTCTAAGTGATAAGGAAGACCGTAATCAAATGAAAAGCCTTGCAGCACGGGTGGCGGCTGTATTAAAAACTGCAAAAGAGCAAGGGCATGCCGATCCAATGGTAACGGGTGCCGTACCCTTCGATTATAGAAAGGATGTCCAACTCATTGTACCGGCAAATATACGGACATCAGTCCCTATGCAAGACACATGCAACGGCCAACCTGCGAAAACGGAGAAGCCTATATATGAAATAAAATCGGTACCGGAGCCTTCTCAATATAAGGCGGGTGTGGAACGAGGACTTACTCATATTAAAAGCGGCCATCTTGATAAAATTGTACTATCAAGATCCTTGCACCTCACTTCATCAGAAACGGTGAATATCAATCGGCTACTTCAAAATTTGGCACAACACAATAAGAATGGTTATACCTTTGCCGTGGATTTACCTCAGCCAGAAACGGAAAAAGCGGATTTCCAAATCTCGAAAACCCTAATTGGGGCTAGCCCTGAATTGCTTGTTTCAAGAACGGGATTACAGGTGGTGGCAAACCCTTTGGCAGGCTCAAGGCCAAGGAGTAATGATCCAATCGAGGATAAGAGACGGGCGGACGAGTTACTCTCCTCCACTAAGGATTTACATGAGCATGCTGTTGTCGTCCAGGCCGTAACAGAAGCTCTACGACCATTTTTCAAAAAGATAGATGTGCCAGAAAAACCATCAGTGATACATACCGAAACCATGTGGCACCTTTCTACAGAAGTAACAGGAGAGCTTAAAGATCCAGCAACTTCCTCGTTGGAGCTAGCAATCGCGCTTCATCCGACTCCTGCTGTTTGTGGCTCACCCTCTGAATTGGCCCGAGAAGCCATTCATGAAATCGAACCGTTCGATCGTGGATTTTTCACGGGTATGGTCGGCTGGTGCAATGCAGAAGGAGACGGCGAGTGGATCGTTACCATTCGGTGCGCGGAGGTGGAGAAACAGGCTCTTCGCTTATTCGCTGGAGCGGGGGTCGTTGCAGAATCGAAACCAGAAGAGGAATTAGCGGAAACATCGGCTAAATTTCAAACGATGCTACGTGCAATGGGAATAGATGCAAAATCATTAAACTAAAGTGTATAGGGGGATTAAGGATGTTAACAGGATGTTCTTCGTGGCCTAAGGATTATACAGATTTATATAAAAGGGAGGGGTGCTGGAAAGGGGAAACCTTCGGGGGAATGTTGCGTGATCGTGCCGAGAAACAAGGGGAACGAATCGCTATTACAAGCGGAGACAGAAACATGAGTTATGCTGAATTGGATAATAGGGCCAGTCGTTTGGCTACAGGATTACAGGAACTGGGGATAAAGCAAATGGACAGGGTAGTCATCCAGCTTCCCAACGTAATTGAGTTCTTTGAAGTATGTTTTGCATTGTTCAGATTAGGTGCATTGCCAGTGTTTGCCCTTCCATCACATCGAAGCAGTGAAATTAACTATTTTTGCGAGTTCGCTGAGGCGGTTGCCTACATCATCCCTGATAAGCACGCTGGTTTCGACCACCGTACTCTAGCAAGAGGTGCAAAAGATAAGAATGAAAAATTAAATGTTATTGTCACGGGTGATTCAGAGGAATTTGTGAATTTGGCGGATTTATATATCGATCCAAAAAAAAGCGAAGCACAAGTGACTTCAAGTGACATTGCCTTTCTTCAATTATCTGGAGGAAGTACAGGCCTATCAAAACTGATCCCAAGAACACATGATGATTATATATACAGTTTGCGGGTTAGCGCCGAAATTTGCCAAATAGACAAGGATAGTGTTTATCTCGCCGTGTTGCCAATCGCCCATAACTTTCCACTGAGCTCGCCAGGTGTCCTTGGCACGCTCTATGCGGGAGGCAGGGTGGTTCTTTCACCAGGCCCTAGCCCTGACGAAGCATTTCCGCTTATTGAAAAACAAGGTGTGACGATTACTGCTCTTGTACCGCCCCTTGCCTTGAGATGGCTTGATACCATATCCAGCCGTGACCATGATTTATCCAGTCTCCAAGTGCTACAGGTTGGCGGAGCGAAGTTCAGTGCGGAAGCTGCCCGTCGGGTATATCCCGCTTTTGGGTGTAAGTTACAACAAGTATTTGGCATGGCTGAAGGATTAGTTAACTATACAAGATTAAACGATCCTGAAGAGATAATCATCAATACTCAAGGTAGGCCGATGTCGAAATATGATGAAATTCGTATTGTCGATGAGGAAGACAGGGATGTTGAGCAGGGCGAAGTAGGGCATTTGTTAACGAGAGGCCCTTACACCATCCGTGGTTATTACAAAGCCGAAGAGCATAATGCGAAGGCATTCACGGTTGATGGATTCTACCGAACAGGTGATTTAGTAAGTATGAACGCTACTGGCTATATAGTTGTAGAGGGTCGAGATAAGGACCAAATCAACCGTGGCGGAGAAAAGATTGCCGCTGAGGAAGTTGAAAACCATCTCTTGGCACATGGGGGGGTACATGATGTAGCCATCGTTTCCATGTCCGATGATTATTTAGGGGAGAGATCATGCGCCTTTGTGATACCGCGCCAGAAGGCCCCTACGGCAAAGGAACTTAAACAATTCTTGAAGGAGCGGGGACTTGCCGCTTTTAAAATTCCTGATCGAATTGAGTTTACCGATTCCTTCCCAAAAACGCCTTTAGGTAAAGTGAGTAAAAAAGCGTTGCGGCAAATTATATCAGATAAACTGAACAATCAAATTACGCTGAAGTAAATAAAAAACAATAGAAGGAGTGATTTGATGGCTATTCCTGCTATCACACCATATGCAATGCCTGTAGAATCCGAGTTACCAAAAAATAAAGTTTCGTGGAAAGTAGATCCGTCGCGTTCAGTGCTTCTTGTTCATGACATGCAACAATACTTCCTTGATTACTATACAGTAACCGAATCACCGATAACGGAACTGATATCGCATATACAGTCAATAAAAAGTCGTTGTGTGGACTTGGGTATCCCTGTCTTTTATACAGCACAACCAGGCAATCAAAACCCTGAGGATCGTGCACTGCTTACCGATTTTTGGGGTCCAGGACTTGATGACGATATCAATCAAACAAAAGTCATTGACGAGGTTGCTCCAAGCGAGGATGACATTGTTCTTATTAAATGGCGTTATAGTGCATTTAAGCGGACGAAACTTCTCGAAATGATGAGGGAGCAAGGCCGTAATCAGCTTATCATTTGTGGGGTCTATGCACATATCGGCTGTCTTCTGACAGCAAGTGAGGCCTTTATGCAGGATATAAAACCATTTTTGGTATCTGATGCAGTAGCGGACTTTTCATTAGAAGAACATAAAATGGCGATTAAATATGCAGCTGAACGTTGTGCTGTCACAATATCTACATCCCGGTTGCTGGAACAATTGAATAGCGGTGAACAAGCATCAGCAGGGGGGGCCGTACAAGAAAATGATGATCATGGTTTGACATTGAATGGCCTAAGGATTCAAATCGCTGATCTTCTAGGTGAATCACCATCTGATATCGGTGATAACGAGAATCTAGTGGATATAGGAATGGATTCGATAAGAATGATGAGCCTTGTTGAAATCCTAAGGGGAAAAGGGGCAGAGATCAATTTCATGCAGATGGCTGAAAAAACGACGATCGCTGCCTGGTGGGAACTATTATCTTCACAAAAGGTGTTAGCTTGAACTAAAAACAGGAAGGAGGTAAGGCGGAGTGCTTAATATTCAGGATCAAGATGTGCGCTGGACGTTGTCCGGCGCGCAATCCGGTATCTGGTTCGCTCAGCAGTTGGAGCCAGATAACCCGATTTATAACACAGGGGAATACATAGAAATTGCTGGACAGATTGATATAGAGCATTTTGAACAGGCACTGAGGCAGGCAGTTAAGGAGGCGGAGTTTTTACATGTCCGCTTTGGCGAGGATTACAATGGACCATTTCAAATCAGTGGGGAATCAATTGATTTCCCTTTTAACTTCTTAGATATGAGTAGAGAGGGAAATTCTCAGGAGAAGGCTATACAATGGATGAAAAAAGATTTGGCTTATCCAATTGACTTGAAAAGTGACTCGCTCTTCAATCAGGTCTTATTCAAGGTGGATTCGGACCGCTTTTTCTGGTATCAACGCATTCACCATATTGTCATGGATGCATTTGGATTTTCACTTATATCACAACGAGTAGCCAAACTATACACGGCACTTCAAAAAGGACAAAGTTTGGACGAAGGTGCTTTTTCTCCTTTACGTTTACTTCTTGAGGAAGATAAGGCGTACCGGGAATCCGAAAAGTTCGATATTGATCGCCAGTTTTGGCAAGAACGTTTTGCAGATCAGCCGGAGGTTATGAGCCTAGCTGATCGAGCACCTAGGACCTCTAAAGGCTTCCTTAGTCAAACGGGTTATCTATCAACTTCCGCTACACAAGCCTTAAAAGCGAATGCGCATATATATTCGGGAAGCTGGCATGAAGTGGTGATTGCAGTAACGGCCGTTTATGTGAACCGTTTAACTGGTTCGGAAGAGGTCATCCTGAGTTTACCGATGATGGGCCGCTTGGGTTCTTCCTCTTTGAATATCCCTAGTATGGTAATGAATCTGTTGCCACTGCGTTTGTCTGTACAGCCAGAGATGAGTTTTAAAGAGTTGGTGAAGCAGGTGTCGAAGGAAGTCCGTGCCATCCGCCGCCATCAAAATTATCGACATGAAGAATTGCGACGTGACCTTAAATTGCTGGGTGATAATCAGCGATTATTCGGACCGCAAATTAATGTCATGCCTTTTGATTATGGACTCAATTTTTCAGGGAGTAAGGCGATCACACATAAGCTAGCCACCGGTCCTGTCGATGATTTGTCGATCAACATCTATGACAAGTCTGATGGAAAAGGGCTAAGGATCGATCTAGATGCAAACCCCGAAGTATATAGCATCGAAGATTTAGCTACACATCATTCGCGTTTTTTGAGTTTTCTTGAAAAGGTCGTGATTGCAGAGAAGAATCAATCGATTGGGGAAATTGAGCTTCTTTTACCTGAGGAACACCAGCAAGTCCTGCTTGAATGGAATCGAACGGCAAAAGAGCTTCCATCTGTGCTTTTACCAAGATTGTTCGAGGATCAAGTTTCCAAAACCCCTGATTTGACAGCCGTAATGGATGGAAATGCCATTCTTACTTATAAGGATTTAAACGAGCGAGTTAATCGACTCTCGCACCACCTTTTGGAAAAGGGGTTGGGACCAGAGAAATTCGTGGCTATAGCTCTAACGCGATCAGTGGATATGGTCATTTCCATGTTGGCTGTGTTAAAAACGGGAGCGGCCTATTTACCTATCGACCCAGATTATCCATCAGATCGAATCGAATTCATGCTTGATGATGCCAGGCCTGCAGCAATCATAACTAGTAAAAGAATTGCTTCTAAATTATCTGATACCGAAGGAACGGAGCGCATCGTATTGGATGAGAAAGAGACCATTACTGCTCTGGGGGATCATCCAGATATAAATGTGGAGGATGAAAAAAGAAGGGGAACCATGTCCCCACTTAACCCGGCTTATATGATTTACACGTCAGGCTCTACCGGGAAGCCAAAGGGTGTCGTGATCCAATCAGCAAGCCTTATTAATTTCCTTTCTTCAATGCAAAGCAAATTTTCTTTAAATCATCGGGATCGTCTCTTGGCAGTTACAACCATTGCTTTTGATATATCCGGTTTAGAAATTTTCATGCCGCTTCTGAATGGGGCAAGCTGTGTCATAGCTACTAAGGAAACGGTTCAAGACCCTAAGACTTTGTCTAAAATAATCGTTCAACATGATATAAGCATCATGCAGGCCACACCTACGCTTTGGCATTCACTTGTAGCGAATTATCCTGAAGTGATAAAGAATCTTAGAGTGCTAATAGGAGGAGAGGCACTATCAATCAGTCTAACCAACGCTTTACATCAATTAGGATGTGAAGTGACGAATCTGTACGGACCAACGGAAACGACAATATGGTCTTCATCCATTACGGTTGATCCGAATCAGGGTGGTATGCCCTCCATCGGCAAGCCCATTTGGAATACACAGGTTTATGTGCTGGATGCTGCTTTGAAGCCTGTTCCTAAAGGGACTGTAGGGGAATTATATATTGCCGGTGCAGGACTGGCACGTGGATATTTAGGTCGCCCGAATTTAACTGCTGAGCGATTTGTCGCTAATCCGTATGGTTCAAAGGGTAGCCGCATGTATCGAACAGGTGATCTTGTTCGTTGGCGTGGCGATGGCACACTGGATTATATTAGTAGGGCCGATCATCAAATTAAAATACGAGGGTTTCGTATTGAACTAGGAGAAATTGAAGCAAAGCTTATCCATCATCCTGACATTGAACAGGCTGCAGTCATCGTTCGCGAAGATCAGCCGGGGGATAAACGCATTGTTGCCTATATCGTTCTTTCTTTAGATGTACCAGCAAATATTGTAGAAATTCGAGAATTTGTAGGTAGTGGTTTGCCGGAATACATGATCCCATCCGCTATCGTTGAGATGGAAGAATTGCCATTGACTCCAAATGGAAAGCTCAACCGGAAGGAATTGCCCGCGCCTGATCTCACTATACTTGTTTCTGATCGCGCTCCTAGAACACCGCAGGAGGAAATCGTCAGTGATCTTTTCGCTGAGGTTCTTGGTCTTTCACGGGTCGGAGTCGATGATAGCTTCTTTAATTTAGGCGGTCACTCTCTTCTTGCCTCCACTTTGATGGCGCGAATAAGAGATACATTCGGAGTTGAAATAGGCATTGGTAAACTGTTTGAGACACCGACCGTTTCTGGTCTTGTCAAACAGCTTTCTAACGGGAGGAGTGCGAGGTTGCCTGTTAAAAAGGTACATAGACCGGAACAGGTACCTCTTTCCTTTGCCCAGCGGCGATTATGGTTCCTTCATAGTCTTGAAGGACCTAGCCCGACGTATAATATTCCGCTCGTTGTTGAATTGTCTGGCGAAATTGATACCGGGGCACTCGAAGCTGCGATCAATGATGTAGTCGAGCGCCATGAAACTTTACGTACGCTCTTTCCCGTTACATCGGGTACAGCTCATCAATATGTGCTAAATCCTTCCGAGGCGCAAGTGGAATTATTGGTATCGCACATTTACGAGGCTGAGCTTGAAGCAGAAATTTTTATCGCTACGAGATATAGTTTCAATCTTGCAAAAGAACCGGCTATTTGTGCCCAGCTTTTCACAATGGCCCCTGACAAGCATGTATTGGTTTTATTATTACATCATATTGCAGGAGATGGATGGTCCCTTACACCGCTTACTCGCGATCTGACCGCAGCTTATGTGGCGCGAAGTAAAGGTGTCGACCCTAACCTACCTCCGTTGCCTGTACAATATGCCGATTATGCGCTCTGGCAAGAAAATCTTTTAGGAAGCGAAAGTGATGAAACCAGTTTAGTCAATGAACAAATGGATTACTGGAAAGAGACATTAGCCAACCTGCCAGACCAATTGGAATTGTCTACTGATTTTCCACGTCCCCTAGAATCCAGTTATCGCGGAGATACCATAGACTTTTCGATAAATCCCGAAATGCATCAACGTTTATTGGATATGGCTCGTGAAAATGGCGTCAGCCTATTCATGGTATTGCAATCCGGTCTGACTGCGCTCCTCACTCGACTTGGAGCCGGTAACGATATTCCAATCGGAAGTCCGATAGCAGGTCGAAGTGATGATGCTTTAAGCGACCTGGTAGGGATGTTCATCAACACCTTGGTGTTACGGACAGATACATCCGGTGACCCTACTTTCCGGGAGCTTCTTGACAGGGTACGAAGGGTCAATTTACATGCTTATGAGCATCAGGACTTGCCATTTGAGCGTCTGGTAGAAGTATTGAATCCAGTTCGGTCCCGAGCTAGGCATCCATTATTCCAGATCATGTTGGCGCTGCAAAATACACCTGATCCTAAATTGGACCTTCCAGGGGTTCAATCCAACATGAAATTATATAGCGTAGGTGCTTCGAAATTCGATTTGACCATGGAATTCCGTGAAGTGCATGCTGAAAATGGCAGTCCGGATGGGATTAGTGCATTCCTTGAATATAGTACAGATTTATTTAAGCGGGAGACCGCCGAGATGTTAATATATCGTTTATTAAGGCTATTGAACGGCGCCATTTCGGAACCGGATCAGCATATTGGACTTTTGGACATACTGGCACCTGAAGAGCGCAAAAAAATTCTTGTGGATTGGAATGGAAGCTCCGAGGGGATAGCGCAGACGAGCATACCTGCACTATTTGAAGAACAGGTAAAAAAATATTCTCACAATATTGCATTGGTATATGGGGACACTTCATTGACATATGAAGAGGTAAACAAAAAAGCGAATCAGCTTGCCCATCTGCTGATTGCTAAAGGAATAGGGCCGGAGCAATTCGTCGCGTTGGCCATGCCTAGATCATTGGAGATGGTTGTAGGATTGCTAGCTGTACTCAAGGCTGGAGCCGCATATGTGCCTTTAGATCCTGAATATCCAAATGATAGATTAACGTTCATGCTTCAAGATGCTCTGCCAGCTTGTGTCCTAACAAGCTCGAGTGTAGCTACGAAGCTTCCCGAGATGCAAGATATCAGGCAAATCATACTTGATGAAGATAGTACGATAGAAGAATTGGCAGAATATTCTTCATTCAATCCAATGGATAGTGATCGAATTCAACCATTATCACCTTTAAATTCAGCTTATATTATTTATACTTCCGGTTCTACCGGTGTACCAAAAGGGGTCGTGGTTCCCCATCAGAATGTAATTAGACTGTTTGCATCTACGGAACATTGGTACCAATTCAATTCTGAAGATGTGTGGACTATGTTCCACTCTTATGCTTTTGATTTTTCGGTTTGGGAGATTTGGGGAGCTTTACTTCACGGAGGCAAGCTAGTTGTTGTCCCTCATTCAATCAGCAGGTCACCGGAGGAATTTTTACAACTACTTGTAAAAGAAAGTGTTACGGTACTAAACCAGACCCCATCAGCATTTTATCAATTAATGCAGGCGGATAGGGAAATGCCGGCAATAGGTCAGGAACTTGCATTACGCTACGTGATCTACGGTGGAGAGGCACTTGAACTAAGTCGTTTGGAGGATTGGTATAGCCGTCATCCGGAGAATTCGCCATATCTAATCAACATGTATGGAATTACGGAAACAACCGTTCATGTCAGCTATCTTGAGCTTAATCGGGATATTACATCACTAAAAGCAAATAGCCTCATTGGCCGTGCGATACCTGATCTAGGAGTGTATGTGTTAGATGCCAGCTTACAGCCAGTTCCAACAGGGGTAGTAGGAGAGCTCTATGTTTCCGGACCTGGTCTTGCCCGTGGTTATTTAGGTCGCCCAGGTTTGACGGCGGACCGTTTTGTCGCGAACCCATTCAGTTTATCAGGTGACAGGATGTACCGCACTGGAGATTTGGCTCGGTGGCGCGAGGATGGATCTTTGGATTATATGGGGCGTGCCGATTATCAGATTAAAATACGCGGATTCCGTATTGAATTGGGTGAAATCGAGGCATCGATTGCTCAACATTCCGATATTGAACAAGTTGCGGTAGTGGTTCGCGAAGACAACCCAGGTGATAAGCGTTTGGTCGCATATGTCGTACCTGCTTCGAATGTAACTATTGATTCTTCACATGTACGTCGCTTCGTTGCTGAAGGTCTTCCTGATTACATGGTCCCTTCCGCTTTTGTTGAAATGGAAGAATTACCTTTGACACCAAATGGTAAGCTGGATCGCAAGGCATTGCCGGCGCCGGAATTCGGTGCCATTGAATCGGGGCGCGGTCCGAGAACTCCACAGGAGGAGATTCTTTGCGACCTTTTTATGAAGGTTCTCGATTTGTCTCATGTTGGAATAGATGACGGATTCTTTGATCTAGGTGGTCACTCGCTGCTAGCTGTCCATCTGATGAGCAAAATCCGTGAAGCGCTTGGTGTTGAGCTGAGTATTGGTAACCTATTCGAGGCTCCGACTGTTGCGGGGCTCGCTGAGAGACTTGAAATGGGTACAAGCCAAAGTGCTTTGGATGTCTTGTTGCCGCTTAGGAAAAATGGGATAGAACTTCCGTTATTTTGTGTACATCCAGCAGGTGGACTTAGCTGGTGCTACGCTGGGTTGATGACTGCGTTAGGACCTGACTATCCAATCTATGGGTTACAAGCACGAGGCATATCACAGAAAGAGCAATTCCCGAAAACGCTGATTGAAATGGCAGCGGACTATATCGCTCACTTACGGACGATCCAGCCAAAAGGGCCTTACCATCTATTGGGATGGTCTCTCGGAGGCAATGTCGTTCATGCAATGGCAACCCAACTGCAAAATGAGGGAGAGGACGTTCGCCTTGTCGCAATCCTCGATGCATATCCAAGTCACTTCCTGCCCATAAACGAAGGTCCGGATGATGAGGAAGCTTTAATCGCACTGCTTGCATTGGGTGGATATGATCCTGATAGTTTAGGAGACCAGCCGTTGGATAATGCCAGTGCTATAGAAATACTGCGTCGGGACGGAAGTGCATTAGCTAGTTTAGAAGAAGAAACAATCCTGAACCTAAAAGAAACATATGTGAATTCAGTTCGGATCATGAGTGAGTATAAACCAAAGACCTTTAAAGGGGATGTGATGTTCTTTAGATCGACGATCATTCCGGACTGGTTTGATCCTATTCACCCAGAAACATGGAACCCATTCATCCATGGGGAAATTGAACAGCATAATATCGATTGTCGGCATAAGGATATGTGTCAACCAGGACCGCTTGCTGAAATTGGCCAGGTGATTGCTGAAAAACTTTCTAATATGAAGAAGTTAGGCAAGCTTTATGAAGGAGGAGATAACAGATGACCAACCCTTTCGAGAATGAAAATGGTATCTATAATGTATTGATAAATGAAGAAGGTCAGCATTCCCTTTGGCCCGCCTTTCTGGTTATTCCAGAAGGCTGGTCCGTCATATACCGGGAGGAAAGCCGGCAGGATTGCTTGGAGTACATTAACAAGAACTGGACAGATTTGCAGCCCAAAAGCTTAAAATTAGTTGCAAGCAGTGACGGAACAAAGTGAAAGCAAGGATACAGCTTGACCCTAAATTAGTAGTGAGCATCGTTTATATCGCAGCGATGTTCATGGTTTCAATGGACGGGACGATCGTCAATGTAATCTTGCCAACGATCAGTAAGGAATTTAATATCGAGCCCTCGTCAACGAGTGGCATTAACGTCGGATACTTAGTAAGTCTGGCAGTATTCCTCCCTGTAGCTGGTTGGCTTGGTGATCGTTTTGGGACCAAGAAAATCTTCTTGGTGGCCTTAGGAGTCTTCACGGCCGCCTCCCTTTTATGCGGATTCGCTAATAACCTTCAAACTTTGAACTTGTTCCGGGTTTTGCAGGGGGCAGGAGGCGGTGTCCTGGCACCAGTTGGCATGGCCATTTTATTTAGAACGTTCTCTCCAGAAGAACGACCTAAGGTATCCAGGTCCCTTGTGCTTCCCATTGCCTTCGCACCAGCCATTGGTCCGATCGTTGGCGGATTCTTTGCGGAACAACTAACATGGCGCTGGGCGTTTTTTATAAATGTCCCTTCCGGAATTATCGTCTTGTTATTCGGCTTACTGTTTTTAAAGGAACATAAGGAGCCCGCCACTGGTAGGTTGGACCTCCCAGGCTTCTTGCTATCGGCAGCAGGATTTTCTATGTTGATGTATGCACTGAGTATAGGGCCATCTAAAGGATGGGGTTCCCCTATCATCATGTATACAGGATTTGTAGGTTTCGTATTTGTTTGTTCGTTTGTTCTAATTGAGTTGCGTGTGAATAAACCAATGCTCGATTTGCGTTTATTATCCGATCGACTGTTTCGGACATTAGGCATCATTTCATTATTTTCAATGGCCGGTTTATTGGGGTTGCTCTTTGTGTTCCCATTAATGTATCAAAATGCAACGAATTCCACAGCTTTAGAAAGTGGACTTGCTACTTTTCCAGAGGCACTGGGTTTAATGGTTGCATCTAGAATGATGCCTTGGACTTCCAAGAAACTTGGCATACACCAGGTGATTTGGATAGGACTACTGTTGACCGCTATGATTTTTTCACTGATAAGCATTGTTGGTCCGACAGCGAATTCTTGGTTCCTTCGGGTCCTATTGTTTAGCGTAGGCATATGCTTGGGACATACTGTGGTTGCAGTACAGTTTTCAACTTTTACTAATATCACTTCTGCTTCTATGGGGAGGGCAACTACATTGTTCAATGTTCAAAACAGAATTGGCTCTGCCATAGGTGTAGCCATATTAGCTAGCATTTTGGGGGCGGTGGGCACTGGGTCAGTGGGAACAACTGGTGGAGAATCTTTTAATTTGGCATCCTATCAAATCGCTCTTTTCGGTTCGGCAGTTTTCCTCATAATAGCTCTATTATTTTCGCTAAGTTTAAGAAAGGAAGATTTTAAGGCGGTTATGTCGAAACAGGGTACTGCCAAGCCTACTCATATAGAACCAGTTAGAAGAGTGAATGAGTAATTCAATTTTAAAAATGTTTTTTTGTTAATGGCGGGTTGCTGTGATTTTAAACAGCACCCCCTCTTTGTTTTCTAACATTTTGACTCTCAATTTATCGGTCAGTTAAGAGGTAGAGAGGTAGGAGAATTGATTGAAGTATATATTTGTAAATTGCCTGCAAAGAGAGAGAAAGCTACTCTAAACAGTTTGCTTTCTTATTTTCAGCGGAGATGCAAAATCGAGTGAGGAAATTCGTGAAGGTGGATGATGCGTACCGCTCATTGATAGGAAATCTGATGGTACGTATTATTCTTAAAGCACGATACGGTTCTAGTGTTGGGGAATTAGAAGTGGGAATCAATGCATATGGCAAACCTTTTTTATGTGGATATCCTTCTTTTCACTACAATATTTCCCATTCCGGTGAGTACGTGGTTTGTGCTGTTCATGATGAAGAAGTCGGTGTGGATATAGAAAAAGTAGGGCCATTTGATTTGCAGCTTGCAATGGGGTTTTTTACAGAAGAAGAATATAGGGATTTGTTGAACGCCAAAGAGGATGGAATTCATGCTTTTTATGATATATGGACCTTAAAAGAAAGTTATATCAAAGCGATTGGTAAAGGGCTGTCTATTCCCTTAAATTCTTTTAATGTAAAAAAATATAACCATGACTGTATTCAATTAACGGATGTACTTATAGGTAAACCAATTACTGATTATATTTGCAAACAATATATGATTGATGGGGACTATAGTCTTTCTGTTTGTGCCCATCAGGCGAATATCAATCAATTTAATCAATATCTTAATTTAGTTTCCTTTAAAGAAATATGCTGTGCTTTATGTGTTTCTTCTTGAAGAGGCATAATTAAGAAAACTCGAATCTGAAGTGTCATATACTTCGCTTTTATTTAGAATTTTTCGAGTTCGCCAGGATTGTTATTAACCAATTTAAGTAGTCTGGATTCAGAAAAGAGATGGATTAATTTTGATATAAATATATATTATGATTGTTTAGGTGCAGCTCTTATGGAGGATTAGAATGGCGAAATATTACTCTTAGGGAAAAGCGACTCGGCGCTCGCTCGCGGAAAGCTTCTGAAAACCTAATCTATCTTGTATAAAAATAAAAAGACTGTAGAAAACTCATTTTTTTCGAGATTGTCTACAGTCTGAAAAGACCACATTTTGGGTCTTTTTTTAAGAATCCATCATGTTAAATAAAGATCAAAAAGTACTACTGATACCGATATTTTAATTGTTTTAATTGGAAAAGGGTGAAGCAACCAATACAAAACCCTAAAATCAAGTTCGATTTGAAAATAAAAGAAAAAAGCTGCACCAATGGGGAGCAGCTTTACACAGTTAGTATTGATATTTTTTTGTATCTGTAATGATTTTAAAATGAATCCCTTTAATTTCCTTTGTAATTTCCTCTTTTACATCATCCAGATTGACTAGTTTATTAGAACCTACATAAAGTGAAAGCTCATCCATTAAGCGATTGAATGAGTTCGAAAATAGACTTCGCATCGCATCGAAGTCTAGGTTGCGGAAGCTTCCATCAATTTCATAAGCTTCGATTGAATTCATTTGCTTAGAGGCACCTGCAAAACGATCATCGTACACTGTATATGTTTCATCAGAAAAGGCAACGATATATAATTCTTCGCCCGTAACAGTATGTAATTCAATATTATTCTTATGTTTTTTGACATCTGTAATGCTGTGAATGCCTTCCGTATGTTTAATATTAAATAAGCTCATATAAAAACCCCCTAGAAAATTGAACCAATATAGAACTAGTCGATTGACGCTTCCTATATGGTTACTTTAATAATATCATAATTTACTTATATTTGAATTTGTGTATTATAAAATACTCATTATAATATACCTATTTTGTGAACGTATTAAAAATAAGTTTTACATTATTACCATAATTTTATATTTTGTATATTTACAAGGAAAATAAAGGATGTATAATAGTATATGTAAATATAAATTTGAATTATAGACACCTCGTTAGTCTATATGCAAACCCAGTGTTTACCCATGTCTTTTTTTTACACAAATCTTTCTCTTTATCTTTGTTTTTCAGAAGCTTAAAAAAGTTGTTCCAATGGAAGGGACTGGATTTATGAAATATTTTACAAAGAAATGGTTTGAAGAAAATCAATTATCCAATTATTTATTTTTCCTTGTTACAATAGAAGACTGGGAAGAGGAAAAAGCTTATTATAGAGAATACGATATCGATTTAGAACAGGAACGCAAAATGGAATTACAACGTGATCAAGACAAATTGTTAAGATTTTTACCTAAAGAATTCCATCCATATATCCTAGATGGCTCTATCATTGATGGTGCACCAAGTGAAAAGTTGCGCAATATGGCAAAAAACTGGTTGGAGAAGTTTGAAACTTTGACTAATGATAAATTCGAAAAATGTGCTGCAGATTTTATAGCAGCTAAAAGTAAACTTTCAAAAACGGCAAAAGAACTATTTGTTAGCTCGTTCCATGATGCAACAATTCAAGCGATTGAGAGAAATTCTGACCAAACATTTACAATCAAGTTGAATTTAGAAAATACGTATCATGATACAGACAAGTTAACGATTACTTTCGTAGATGTCAGTGAGTTTAAATGTACAGCACCGGTCAAAAAAGGGTCATGGTGGTTGTATGAAGAGGTGTCAATAGTTGATACTGGTTTTAGATTAAATGTTCTATTTGATAGCCCTTTAGCTGAATTTTCTATTGTTGCAAAAGATGTTGTTATCGAGTCTATATAATAAATAAAAAAACACGTACGCATTGAAATGTATCGATGCCGTACGTGTTTTTGTTTATAAAGAATATAATTTCTTTATAGAATTACAATTCTACAAATAATAAACAATTTAATTGAAATTATAGGGGATTTAACGATATTATCCTGGAAAAAATGTAAAATAAGTATTTATAGGGGGAGTATATATGGTAGGTTATGAAATTAATGAGGACAAAGTAATGAAAGTAATCACTGTTGTAGTAAATGATAAAATGACATTAGAACAGGCTGGAAAATTTACTAGAGACTATAAAAGGCTAACAAAAACAATTGATTCTAAATTATTTGTCTTAGATATAGATTGTACTGCAATGAAAGTTGTAACGCCAGATCTTATAGATAACCTTGGTGAGACTTTTAAAATGTATAACGAACCAGGTTTTAAGAAAGTAATTATGAAAGTAAGACATAATAACATACTTAAAATGCAATTAACACGTCTTTCGCGTGAAGCAAGGTTAACAAATGTTGAAATTCTAAATGTATAATTTAAGATACTTAAAAAGATATTTATAGATTTGAATCCAATAGTAAATATAGCGTACAAAACTCTGATGACTTCTTAAAGGTTTTTTAGTCGTAAATCGGCTATAAAATGTAATGAATTAAATTTTCTTTTTTAATAGAAGGAAACTAGATGTAAACATTCTTATTAAAACGAAACAAAAGAAGATAAATGCGTTAGATGAATTTAAGTGGAATGATATTCTTAATAGGGTATATAGTCGTTGTCATGGTAGTTATACAATTGCTAGGTGGAATCAGCTAGTGGTATTATCTTCAACAATAGGTTTAGATGGGTTTTACGTTCAAAAATGGTTAAAATGAAGCGGAAAATGGCATTATAAGGACACTAAATAAATAGCTACAAACATAATGAAAAACCACCGGTCATATAATGACCGGTGGTTTCGTTCTATTTTTATGCATTTTGCCATTTCTTTAAAGAAGCAGCTGTACCATAAACAAAGTGTTTGTCAGCAACTTCATAAAACGAAGCGCTTTCATCTACTTCTTCATGTACATAAGGAATTCGTGTACGTCTTGATTCTGACAGTGGATCTGGTAACGGGATAGCTGAAAGTAAGGATTTCGTATATGGATGGACAGGCGAATGATAGATATCATCAGCTAAACCAATTTCAACGATTTTCCCTCGGTACATTACAGCAATACGGTCGCTTATATACTTGACCATTGAAAGATCATGCGCAATGAATAAGTAAGTTAAATTAAGCTCTTTTTGTAGCTGTTTTAATAAGTTAACAACTTGTGCTTGAATCGATACATCGAGTGCAGAAATTGGTTCATCTGCAATAATAAAGCTTGGATTTAAACTGAGTGCACGAGCAATACCAATCCTTTGGCGTTGCCCGCCTGAAAATTCATGTGCATAGCGGCTTGCATGTTCTCTATTTAAACCAACAGCTTCGAGTAAGGACTCAACTTTTTCACGGCGTTCTTTTTTGTTTTTGTAAAGACCGTGAATATCAAAACTTTCACTAATAATTTCACCAGCTGTCATTCTTGGATTTAGTGAAGCATATGGATCTTGGAAAATCATTTGCATTTGACGGTTAAATTGCTTCATCTCTTTTGCTGATTTAGCACTATGAACATCTTTACCGTTAAATATGATTTCTCCATCAGTTATATCATATAGGCGAATAATAGAGCGGCCAGTTGTAGATTTACCACAACCAGATTCTCCTACTAGACCAAGAGTTTCTCCTTCATAAATGTCAAAACTAATGCCATCAACAGCCTTAATAGGCTCATTCGCAGAACCGAAGTATTGTGTTAAGTTTTTAATTTCTAAAAGTTTTTTCGTCATTTAGCAAATTCTCCTTTCCCAAATAACCTTCAATTCGTTTTGCTACAGCATCAGGAATTGGAATTTTCGGAGCATCAGGATGTAATAACCATGTTTTTGCGAAATGTGTTTCGCTTACTTGGAACATTGGTGGTTCTTTTTCATAATCAATTGCCAGTGCAAATTCATTGCGGGCAGCAAATGCATCTCCTTTAGGAGGATGTATTAAATCAGGTGGTGACCCTGGAATAGTTCGTAATAATTCGTCTGAATTACTATCAATATCTGGCATTGAGCCAAGTAAACCCCAAGTGTATGGATGCTTTGGATTGTAGAAAATTTCATTTACTGTACCGTATTCAACGATTTGCCCCGCATACATAACCGCAACGCGATCAGCGACGTTAGCGACAACACCTAAATCATGGGTGATGAAAATAATCGATGTATTACTAGTCTTTTGGATATCCTTCATAAGCTCTAATATTTGCGCTTGAATTGTAACGTCAAGAGCAGTTGTCGGTTCATCAGCAATTAATAATTTAGGGTCAGCGGCTAGGGCAATAGCAATTACAACACGTTGTCGCATACCACCAGAAAATTCGTGTGGGTACTGTTTATAGCGTTTTTCAGGCATTGGAATTCCTACTTGTGTTAATAATTCAATGGCACGTTTCTTCGCGTCATTATGTGAAATTTTCTTATGTTGTAAAAGCACTTCTGTAATCTGTCTACCAACTCGCATTGTTGGATTTAAAGATGTCATTGGATCTTGGAAGATCAACGCGATTTCATTTCCTCGAATTTTAGACATCTGCTTATCAGATAATGGAATTAAATCTCGACCATTAAAGATGATTTCACCAGATTCATAATTACCAGGAGGTTGTGGAATCAGCTTCATTAAAGCATTGCTTGTAACACTTTTGCCTGAGCCTGATTCGCCTACAATGGCAAGAGTTTCTCCAGCTTGTAATTCGAAATTTACTCCGCGGACAGCTTGTACGACACCTGCAAACGTTTTGAAATTAATTTTTAAATCTTTTACTTGTAAAATTGGTTCACTCATTCTGTTCAACCTCCTTATTTACGTAGTTTTGGATCTAGTGCATCACGCAAACCATCACCAACTGCGTTAAATGCGAAAATAGTTAAAGAAATCATTATGGCAGGGAAAATTAGTCGCCAAGGCGCATTTGTAATAGCATTGCTGCCTTCAGACGCCATTGTACCCCAGCTGGCTATTGGAGCTGAAACACCAAGTCCAAGATAAGCTAAGAATGATTCTGTGAAAATAGCGGTTGGAATTGTTAGTGTCATTGTTACTAAAATAGCACCTAATGCATTTGGAATTAAATGTTTAAAAATTAAATGTTTTGTATTTGCTCCAAGTGTACGCGAAGCTAAGACAAATTCTTGGTTTTTAATGGAAAGCACTTCACCACGTACAATACGAGCCATATTAATCCAACCAGTAATTGATAGGGCGATGATCATAGGGACTAAGCCAGACTCTAAAACAACTAATAAAACGATTACAACAAGTAAGTAGGGGACAGCTGTTAAGACGTCCACAATACGCATCATAATATTATCTACACGCTCTCCAGCCAGACCTGAAATACTACCCCACAATACACCGATTATTAAATCGATAATAGCAGCAGTAATGCCTATGAATAGAGAAATTCTTGCACCTTCCCAAACACGAACAAATACATCTCGTCCTAAATCATCTGTACCAAACCAATTTGCTGCTGATGGTGCAGTATTGTATATACCTAGTTGTTCACTATAAGTATATTGTGAAAATACGGGTACAAAAATGGCCATTAATATAATAATAGCAAGTGCTATTAAACCGAAAATGGCTAATTTATTATGAACAAACCGGATGAAAACCTCTTTCCAAGAAGACACAGATTTCTTTGCCAGTTTTTCAGTTTCTTCATATCTTCCACCGACAATCTCAAACATCTCTTTGTCAATTTTTTCTAATTGTTGTTGTGACATTATTTTTTTGCCCCTCTCAGCTTAATTCGCGGATCGATAATACCGTATAAAATATCTACGATTAATACCGCCAATAATAGGATAATAGAGTAGAACACTGTAGTACCCATAATAACTGTGTAATCACGATTTGTAATACTTGAAACGAAGTGCTTACCAAGTCCTGGTATTGCGAAAATTTGTTCTACAATGAAACTACCCGTCACAACACCTGCTGTTAAAGGCCCAATATATGTAACGACAGGTAACAAGGCATTTCGTAATGTATGTCGGAAAACGATTGTCCATTTGCCAATTCCTTTTGCTCGAGCCATTTTGACATAATCACTGTTATTTTGCTCAAGCATACTGGATCGTGTAAGTTTGGCGATAAAACCCATATGCGTCATGGCAATGGCTAGTGCAGGCAATATACTATAGATAAAACCTTTCCATCCACTGATTGGGAACCAACCTAGTTTAAAAGCTAAAAAATACTGTATTAAACCAGCCAATACAAAGGATGGGATTGATATTCCAAGAACGGCAACTGTAGTGGATAAATAATCGGGAAAGCGATTGTGGTAAAGTGCAGAAATGACACCTACAAGTATGCCTAAACCTACAGACAGTAGCATTGCTTCTATACCAAGAGTTAACGAGATAGGGAAGCCTTCTGAAATCATATCATTAGTAGAACGCATTTTATATTTCATAGATTCACCAAAATCGAATGTAGCTGAATCTATAAGGTAATCCTTATACTGAATATACCAAGGGTTGTCTAATCCATACTTTGCATTTAATTGTTTCTCAATTTGAGGTGGAAAACTACGTTCACTTGCAAATGGACTTCCCGGGGCCATTCTCATTAAGAAGAATGTGGCAGAAATAATGACAAAAAGAGCAAGTAAAATGTACAAAAGCCTTTTTAAAATGTATTTAAACACATGAGACTCCTCCTTTTTTCCTTAGAGTTAAGTTTAAAAAAAGCTGTCTCATGAGCCGTATTAACGACTATGAGGCAGCTCTTTGCTGTCGATAGAATATCTAACAGTTTATTCATCGAGTACTGCGAGCGTATTATTCAGTGATATCCGCTGTTTTAAGCTGGATATTACCAATCGGGTCAGGTTCCATACCTGTTACAGAATCCTTCTTAACAAAAAGGGTTGTATAGTAGTAAATAGGGGAAACTGGTAATTCGCCCATTACAATTCCTTCAGCTTCTTTCAAAATTTCAAGACGCTTTGCAGGATCTTGTTCAGCAACTGATTTATTCATCAACTCTTTGTACTTAGGATTTTCCCAACCAGTATCATTATTACCATTATCAGCAGTAGAGTACATTTCTAGGAATGTGTAAGGATCTCTATAGTCAGCAATCCAACCCATACGGCCTGCTTGATAATCAAGATTTGTTAACTTATCTAAATATACTTGCCACTCAGAGTTATCAATTTTCACTTTGATACCTAAATTTTTACTCCAACCTTCTTGGATAAACTGTGCAATCGCATTATGTCCTTCGCTTGTATTAATTGAGATGCCGATTTCAATGTCAGATGTTTTATTAATTCCAAGCTCTTTCATACCAGCTTTAAGTGCAGTTTTTGCACCTTCAATATCATTGTCTTTCATATAACCACGGTCTTCTTCAAAATCAGTAATAGCAGGAGGAACCATTCCTAAAGCTGGTGTTTGTTCGCCTTTTGTTACGTTTGTAATTAATTCTTGACGATTAATAGCTAACGTCAAAGCTTTGCGAATATTGGCGTTATTAGTAAATTTACCTTTAGTGTTAAATTTGTACAAATAAACACCAGCTAATGGTTGAATATTTAATTGCTTGCTTTTTTTGAATTCATCAATTGAATCCAGTGCAACATTTTGGAACGGAGCACCTAAATAATCAATTTCTCCTTTTTTAAACATACTTACAGCTGTCGGTTCTTTTTCTACCATGCCAATATTTATTTCGTTCAATTTAACAGAAGCATTATCCCAATAATCAGCATTTTTTTCTAATTTTAAAGATTCATCGTGTTTCCATTCAGCTAATCTGAATGGACCATTCGTAACGTAATTTTCCCCAGCATCTGCGTACCATTCTTTATTAGCCTCAGCAACCTTTTTGTTAATAGGCATATATGTTTGGAATGCAGTTAATTCAAGGAAGTAAGGTGTAGGATTTGCTAATGTAACTTCTAATGTTTTATCATCTACTACTTTAATTGCCACATCATCAGCAGAACCTTTCTTCCTGTTGAAAGCTTCAGCACCTTTAATAGGGAAAAGTTGAGTTGCGTATTCAACCGCGTTTTTTGGATCTAACGCCCATTTCCAAGCGTATTCAAAATCACCTGCTACAACAGTATCGCCATTCGACCATTTAGCATCACGTAATTTAAATGTGTAAGTCAATTGATCATCACTAATTTGAATATCTTCTGCCAAAGCTTTTTCATATTTAGCTTCTTTATCAAGACGAGTTAAACCTTCAAATAGACTTAATAAAATATTCCCTGAAGTTGTATCTGTCGCCAACTGCGGATTCATTGCAGGTGGTTCAGAAGCAATAATTAAATTTAATGTTTTTTTCTTTTCTTGTACTGCACCCTCAGAGCCATTTTTCTCTTTGTCATTATCTTTAGCAGTATCGCCCCCAAAATTACATGCTGCTAATACTAATGAAATGATTGCTAAAAGAGTGAACAGTAAATACTTTTTCTTTTTAGCCATTTAAATCCCCCTTATCTAAAATAATAAGCCCTTGTGAAAAGCTTAATTTCAATATAACAAAAAAAGATTTTCATAGAAACAAATAAAATCCAACAATATATTTTATTGGGAAAAAAACTTTTTAATAGTAATATTGTTAAATTTAGCGTATTAGTATAATGAAGTGTTAGTATAGTATTTTTTTGATTTTATCAATCTAATATTTATTCGTATAATAGTAAAATGTCAAAATAAAAATTTATCATGTGTTTAATATAATAATTAATACAATATCAGAATATTAATAATAGTTCGAATTAACCATATCTATAATTACTGAATATTCTCTCTAATTCGCTCTATTTCTACATTAATATACTTTTTTCGTAAAATACTTACTTCTTAAATTATATGATTCAAAGTATTTTTTATGACTCAAAGTGTTGTTTTTAGATTTAACTCCATGTTTCAATTTGATATGATGGATAAAAGAAGTTCATTATAATTTTTTTAATGTAGCAAATATAATTAAAATGTATTTACCTCTAAGCTAATTGTTTTTATGATTGCTTCTTTTCTTTTGATTTTGTTTTGTCTGAAAGAAATCCAAAATGTTAGAAAGTATAATGAAGGAACAACGAAATAGGGCATCTTAAAAAAGGTCCATTGCGTACTTAAATCGCAATGGATCATTTTGATGTTAAGAGGGTGAAAGAATGGTTAATCATAAAGTAATGATTGTTGACTTTGCAAATAATGGTCCGCAAACTTGCTTTGTAAAATTTTCTGGATATGACGATGAAGTGAAAATCGAATTTACTGGAATGGTACGTTTTGTAGGTGAGTTGCCATATGGGGATGTTATTCATCCTACAAAAAGTGAGCTTTCCAATAGCTGCAGAGAGTTTTTAAAGAATTATTTAATAGAGCAATATAAACGTGGACAATTTGATGAATAGAATAAGTGTTTAATGAATGATCCTTTATATAGGAAGGGAAAACTCCTCTTTTAAAGTTTTATAAGGAAAACGATAGTAAAAGAGTTTGTCACAGCAAAAAGTTGTTTGTAATAATTATTTTGTAAATTTTAACATTTTAATAATCCTATAGTTCAGTATCATATCCTTATGTATATAAATAGTTAAATGATAATACCAATTATTAGTTCAATTGAATCAGTAAATATGACTAAACATAATGCTATAGTTATGTTATCAATACACTATATTTCAATTACAGGTGTCGAGATATAACGTGCTAATATGTTTTACTTAATTTGAAGATGCGAGGGGTTAGGCAAATGTCTATTCAAAAGAAAATTAGTATAGGCTTTATTACAATGATTGTCATGATGTTAGTGATTTTGGTATTTAACTATAATCGTTTATCTACTGTCGAAGATGCTATCGACGAAGTAACGAAGGATCGTTTTGAGAAGATACAGCTAGCGAATGATATTCAATTCAATTTAGGAATGCAAGGATTATATTTACGTTCTTATATAATAGAAGGAAATGATACAGAAAAAGGAAAATTGCAGAGCTATCAACAAAAACTTGATCAGGCAATATCTGAGCTGAATGACAAAAAAATGGCTGAACAAATGCATACATATATGTCGGATATTAATGAAAATAATGAAAAATTCAATAATGCTGTAAGTTTAGTCATTACAGAATATGAAAAAGGAAATAAAGAAGCTGCTTATAAAGAAGTGAAAGAAGTTGGTACGGTAGCAAATATGAAGATTTTAGATGCTGCTATTGAAATTATGGATTTTCAGAAAAAAGAATTAGATAAAGAGAATGCAAATGTTCATAATATAGCGCAACAAGCTATGTATCTAGTAAGTTTAATTTCTTTATTTAGTATTATTTTAGCGATTTTCTTCATCGTATTCATAAAGAAAACAGTTGTTAATCCTTTGTTAGAAATTGTGAAAGGTTCTAATTTAATTGCTACTGGTGATTTAACGCATTCGGATTTTGATTTTAAAACAAAGGATGAAGTTGGTCAGTTAGCAGTATCTTTCAATCAAATGAAACACTATTTAAAGGAATTAATCAGTAGTATTTCAGATAATACAAGTCAATTAAGTGCGGCGATTGAAGAGCTATCAGCAAGTACAACTGAAGTTTCACAAGCTGCAGAAGGTGTGTCGAACAGTGTTGAACAAACTTCAAAAAGTGCTGTCGATTCTGTTGAAATAGCGAAAGATAGTGCTACTGCTATGCAAGAAACAGCGGTTGGAGTAAGCCGAATTGCTGAAGCTTCACAATTGTTATTCGATCATGCAGTCGATACAACAAAAATAGCTAGTGATGGTACTAAGATTTTAGAAGTTGCAAAACAACAAATGCATGTCATTTCAAATTCTACAAACGAAACAAATGAGCTAATACAAAAACTGACGACACAAACGCTCGAAATTCAAAAAATGACTAATGTCATTACAGATATTACAGACCAAACAAACTTATTAGCATTGAATGCTGCTATAGAGGCAGCGCGTGCTGGTGAGCATGGCAAAGGATTTGCTGTAGTAGCTGAAGAAGTGCGTAAGCTAGCTGAAGGGTCTAAAGGGTCAGCATCACAAATTGTCAATTTAACACAAACGATTCAAAATGATACGACTACTGTTGCAGCTTCAATTGCCGAGGGTCTCAAGAATGTCAGCCAAGGGGTTTATGTAATTGATAATGCGAGTGAATCGTTTGGTCATATTGTGGACTCTGTATCTCAAATGACAACTCAATTGGAAGATATTACTGCAACTTCTGAACAATTATCGGCAGGAACTGAAGAAGTATC
Source organism: Viridibacillus sp. NPDC096237 (assembly GCF_050278625.1). NCBI lineage: Bacteria > Bacillati > Bacillota > Bacilli > Caryophanales > Caryophanaceae > Viridibacillus > Viridibacillus sp. NPDC096237. Next base: position 73,443 of record NZ_JBNNTI010000015.1, read on the forward strand.
GGCCTCTGTAGAAGAAATAGCAAATAACGCAGAAATTGCTTCATCACAATCTGCCGCCATTTCAAGTGCAGTTGAAGAACAAAATGCAACATTGCAAGAAATTAATAGCGTTGTGCAAGAATTAAGTCAACAAGCAGTAGAATTACAAACATTAACGCAACGTTTTAAAGTTTAAGATAGTCATTACTAAAAAAACATCTAACTCTTCGCTTAATAGCTAAAGAGATAGATGTTTTTTGTATTGTCAAAATTTTTTTGGAAATCTACTATGATTCAATCCCTATTTACTATATTATATATAAATATCTAAATATTAGGATTTTTATGGATATTATTACGACCTTTATCACGGATTATGTTTTAAAAAATAAATTGAATGACATGACAGGAGAGGTTGTTTTTTGAATAAGTTAAGGCATATTAAAATTGGTATGAAATTTAATGTTCTACAAGTTTTTGTTGTTGTTTTTTTATGTATTCTCATCACTATTGTAGCAAAGTGGGAAATTGAGAGGTCACTGATGGAGACGTTAGAAGACCGGGTTTTAGAGGCTTCTACTTTAGGTGAGACTATAGTAAATGACAGATTTGCTGGGGATTGGACTATTAAAGATGGAGAGCTTTATAAAGGAGAACATAATTTTACGGATGATACGGCACTAGTCGATGAAATAGGAAAAACGGTTAGTGGAGCGGTCACGATATTCAATGGTGATACGCGTATTGCAACAAATGTACAAGTAGATGGTAAGCGCTCTATTGGTACACAAGCATCTCAAAATGTTGTTGATCAAGTACTCAAGCAAGGTAATACCTATATAGGGGCTGTAGATATAGTAGGTACTCAATATGTCACTGTTTATCAACCTATCAAAGCCGCCTCAGGTGAAGTAATTGGTATGTGGTTTGTAGGGGAACCTATTACGAAGATAAATGAAATTACAATGAGTTTAGTGAAGAAAATAGTATTGGCGTTGCTTGGAGGAGGGACAATTGCTATTCTTGGAAGCGTTTTATTAACACGAGCACTTGTCAGACCCATTAAACAAATTAATCGTCAGTTAAAAGAAATTGCAGAAGGTGAGGGAGATCTTACGCAAGAGTTGAAGGTCACCACAGAAGATGAAACAGGTGAATTAGCACATTCCTTCAATCAAATGCTCGATAGTTTGCGTAAAATGATGAAGCAAGTAGCAGATTCATCAGTACATGTTGCTGCAGCTTCTGAAGAACTAACAGCAAATGCTGAGCAAACAACAGAAGCGACTAGTCAAATTGCACAATCGATTCATGAAATTGCTGAAGGTGCTGAAATGCAAGAAGATGGGGCACATACTAGCTTCCGGTCTATTGAAGCCGTTCGTACTAATCTACAGAAGGTTGTGGAACAATCAACAACAGTTACTCAAGTAGCGAAAGAAACGAGCGAAGTAGCGGTGAATGGTAATGATTCGTTACAAAAAGTAATTCATCAAATGGACGTTATTAATAATGCAACTTCAAATGCTAGTCAATCTATAGACGAGTTAGGCAAGCAATCGAGTGAAATTGGCAATATCGTAGAAGTTATTACAGCCATCTCAGAGCAAACGAATTTACTAGCTTTGAATGCTGCAATTGAAGCGGCTAGAGCGGGTGAGCATGGGAAGGGCTTTGCTGTAGTAGCGGATGAAGTAAGAAAATTAGCCGAACAATCTAAAGTATCGGCATCTCAAATTTCTGACTTGATTTTACAAACACAAAAAGGGACGGAAAAGGCTGTAAAAGCAATTGAACTTGGAACAAAGGAAACAGCTTCTGGTATGCTGGTCGTAGAAGAAACAAAACAAGGCTTTGAGAAGATCCTTCTATCTGTGGATCAAGTAGCAGAACGAATCCAAGAAGTTAACTTAATCGCAACGAATATGTATGAAGCTGTTAATAAAGTTTATACATCTGTAGAAGATACTTTGAGCATTGCTAAAGACTCTTCAAGTACAACGCAAATCGTTGCTTCAGCATCAGAAGAGCAACTTGCTACTATGGAAGAAATCACTTCATCAGCTGAAACAATGTCTAAAATGGCAGAAGAATTGCAGCTATTAGTGAGTCAATTTAAATACTAGTTTTCTAAACCCTCTACAACAAGTAGAGGGCACTGAAAAAGTCCATAAAATGAATTTTAGCCATGGTGGAAACGATTAATCGTTTCCACCATGGCTTTTTCTTCGATGCCGTTAATTTCCGTTCCGGCGGACGCTTTCTTGAGGACGAACCTTGGGCCTCCTCGTCGCTAACGTTCCTTTGGGGTCTCAGGATGTTCGCTAGTTCCCCAAGGAGTCGACGCCTGCACTCCAATCAACTAGTTATATCGTTTTTCTGAGTTTTTCATTCTTTCCGATTCACAGCTAACCCTTTATAATGAAAGGACTAATTCAAGGTGGTGCTGTCCTTGATTTCCAAACAAGAAAAGTAGATGGTTTAAAATAATATCCTAAAGAAAGATTAGACAAGTGACTAAAGGATATAGACTCTTATTCGTTTTCAATATTCTCAGCCTTTGCTTTTAATCTGAATGCCTTAATTAAATAAATGACAAAAGCCATACACGCAATTGTAAGCATGAAGAATATTATAGCAAGAGGATAAGATTTATTGGCGTATTTACCTAGGGCTTGGTTTCCGAATAGAATAGTTAAAACAACGACAACGGTAATGCAAAATGGATTTAACAAATATGGAACAATTTTAGACATGGTATTATGGAACTCCTTTAACTAATCAATCATTTAATACAATTTTAACATAAGGATAGTGGTTCTAATATTGAAAACCTAGATGAGTTAAGTCACTATTATTAGTAATATTGGAATAGAGGGAATAAAAATGAAGATTCGATTAATAGCTTTAGATATGGATGGTACGACTTTAACCCCATATTTACAGTTAACTGAAAGAACGATTGAAACGATAAAAAACACAATGGACCGTAATGTAGAAGTAGTTATTTGTACTGGCAGAACACTAGATGAATTAGAAGATGTCTTTTTACATTTACCATTTGTAAAATATGTTATCACTGGGAATGGTTCAGCAGTCTGGAACTTGGCTACGCAACAGAAAATATACGAAGATACATTATCACTCGAACAAACGATGCAAATAATGCAATTGCTTAAGCCGATTGATTTACGAATTGAAGCATTTGCAGATGGCAAAGTGTATATAAGTCAACATTGCTATGATTGTCCAATTGAATATGGAGCAGGTGATTTTGCACACTTTATGATTAAGACACGCACCCCTGTACCAAATATTCATGATTTTATAACTGAACGGAATTTGCCAATCGACAAATTTAATCTATATTTTAAAAATGTTGAGGAGCGAGCTACTATGTGGGATCACCTAGAAGAGTTGGGATACAACATTACAACTTCGTTCCAACAAAACGTAGAGGTGAACTCTAGTACTGCCAATAAAGGCAACGCATTAAGGGAATTAAGCTCTTCATTGAGTGTGACTTATGAAAATGTAATGGCTATCGGAGATGCCATGAATGATTTGTCGATGTTAAAATTTGCAGGATTCCCAGTTGCTATGGGTAATGCTATTCCTGCAGTTAAAGAGATTTCTAAGCATATTACGGATACAAACAGCAATGAAGGTGTTGTGAAAGCGATAGAAAAATTCATATTGAATTAATGATAAGCACTCAATGATAATAGTTGAGTGCTTATTTGCATATTCGTATTTTTGGTATAATAATTTGAATATGTAATTTAAGGAGAATGATATGAAATTAATGTTATACATAATAGTGGAATTATTGTTAGTTTTATCCCCTATGTAGTGCATAGGGAAGTAGCAATAGTATTAGGTTTCGGAGTCATATTTGGTATTTTGATAGTGAGCTATTTTCCCAAATTCAAGTCGCTTAGCAATTTGTATCGTCATTTTATCAGAAGTACCAATAAGCAATAATTTCTCGGGTTGATGGCTGTCAATTGCCTTGTGAACATCCTGCTTTGCAGAACGATATAGTAATTCAGTTTGGATAATCATTTTGATCGTGAATTAGAAGAAATACGAATTACGATTATTTCAATACAAGTAATGAGAGGTTTTAAAGAAAATGAAACATAAAGTAATATATATTTTAGGAAGTATTATCTTGGGCGCTATATTATCTGCTATATCCCATTCAGTACTAAATATTTGGTTGAAGATTGCCATTGCCATTGTGATAGTAGTCGTTTACTTCAAATTAGATAGTATTTATGATAAAAAGAAAGAGCAAAGATACAATAATAAATATACGTTTTTAAGTGAATTAGAAATAGGAGACCTCGTTTGTATTAAATTGAATAACGGACACGAAATAGGTCCTGCAGTATTTTTAATGGATCATTTTCAATTGAGTAGTATTTCAGTAGTACTTGCACCCTATTATAATGATCCTGAACGTGTACATGAACTTGGAAAAAATAAAGAAATTAAATTAAGGAAAATAGAGTCGATTGAAGTTGTAGAATCGGGGAATTCATTTTGGAAGGTGAATTGATTGCGATAGGTTTTTTAACGACGCAATACATATTCACTATAAAGCCTACTAGAATATCTGGTAATGGTAATTTAGGATTGCTCGTATTAGGTTTTGTATTACCATTTTTAATATTAAGTTTATTCATTACATATAGAATTGGCCTTTCTTATTTTAAACAAAAAACAAGTATGGTAAAGGGTTTGACATCTTAAATGCTTGTACTAACTATTAGTGGTGCTAGTATTATGTGGAATCAACTTATTCAGCAATCTATTATAGATTTAGGTGGAGACTGGAACGTACCAGAATCTAGAATTTATCGTTCTGGCATACTAAATCAATATACGAATCATTGGCTGTGTAATACATATTCCTTTATTGTCATACATTGTTTCGTTTTTTTAGCAGCAATTGTCGGTAGAAGTAGGAAGTGAATTTTATATTTCATATGTTTAATAAATACAAATAAAAGGATCATCCCAAAATTCAATTTACAAAGTAGATATTAATTCTTGAAATCGTTTGATTTCAACTAATAATATTTAAAATACAGAAGATATGAGGTTTAAAAGATGATATACAAAATGTTAAGTATCTTAGGAACTTTGCTAGTGGCTAGTTTAGTATTTGTAGTAATTGAAGCATCTATGAGTATATGGATAAAGATTGTATTAATTCTCGTAATTGCACTTTGCTATGTATGGCTTTATATTAAAGGTGAAATGATGCGTTCAAAAAATAAACCAGAGTAGCTTTTTACTTTGCTGTTTTCACTTTTTAACTTGGCTAGCATAGATTATATGCTTGTTTTAAACTAAAAATAGAGTCGATTCTAAATTTCTAGAATAGACTCTATTTTTATTTACAATTAACAAAGTAGAAAATGGATTATAAATGAAATAGTTTTTTTTTAATTTAAAAAATTTATTTTATTTTAAATTTGTTTGTATATTTACCCAAAATCAATATATAAATTTTAAATTTTTTC
>NZ_JBNNTI010000016.1:0-78300 GCF_050278625.1 Viridibacillus sp. NPDC096237
AATTTGCTTTACAATAGTCATAAGGCATTCGCTCCAATCGGTTTAGGTTGTTTTGTCGCTACCATTATACCGAATTTGGGGAGGTGCCTGTTTTTCATTGTCTGAAAGACGTTGATATGACTGAGCTCAGAATTATGAAATTAACTCAGATATATGTAAATAATTTAATGTTAATCTTTGTAAACCTAAAAATAATGTCCATGCAACAATTCCTAGAGAGCTAACGATTACTAAATGGAAAGATTGTTTTAATGCGAGATATATGACTGCTAGCATTGAAGCCGTTGATGGCAAGCCTAGCAGTACACCAATGACAAACTTATTTAAATTTTGTGCTTGCTCTCCTTGTAAAGTGAGCCAAACGATACTGAGTATACTAATTAGCGGAAGAGCTGCTATTATCCCCATAAGCAGGAAATAGTCTAGCAATTTCAGTAACAATACCAATAATCATTCCCGAAATCATTATTTTAATCATTACATTCATCAGATATCTGCTTTTTACCCAATAATATTAAAACTAACTTTGAAAGAAAAAGTCGATTTACTATAGTTTTTGCATCAGATATAAAAAGCTGTCTTTCTATGGTAAAAGTTTATATGTTGCGTAATTGCGTTCGCTCCGGACAAAAAGCGATTTTTAACCATCTATAAGTGTGATATACTGTTCATACATTAAAAGGAAAATAATCTAAAGATATACTTATAAAAGGTCTACCGATAGCATTAATAAATCCGCACTTCTTGAAGTTACTTTTAAGAGTTGTTCAATATTAGTTTATACATAGAGAGGAACTTACTATGAGGATAACGAAAAACACGCAAAAAAGAGAAGCATCTAAGAAGAAAATATTAAGAGTAACTAAAACTGTAAGTATACTATTACTCTTAGTAGTGTTTAGTTATGCCGGTTTTATTTTTATAAAAATGAAAAATGCATTTGATAATTCAACGGTTAATATAGAAAGAACAGGTGGTAAATCTGAGCTTAGAGAAGATGAAGTTTCTTTTAATGATAATCCCATTTCTATTTTGTTATTAGGGATTGAAGATTATTCTAGTAAAAAACAAGATGGTCGAGCTGATACACAAATGGTAATAACGTTAGATCCGAATACAAATGATATTAATATGGTTACTGTACCTAGGGATACAAGAGTCAATATTGAAAATGCAGGAGAATATTCAGGTATTCATAAAATGAATGCAGCTTATACATATGGTGAAATAACAGGATATGGAGCAGCTAAACTTCAAATAGAAACAGTTGAAAAACTCCTTAACATTCCAATAGACAACTTTATTGCAGTTAACTTTGAAGGTTTTCGTGACATTGTTGATGCTTTTGGCGGTGTTTCAATCGATATTAAAAAAGGTTTTTGGGAAGAAAATATCTACAATGGAAACAAGATTAAATTTAAACAAGGTACAGCTCATTTAACTGGTGAAGAATCGCTTGCTTTTGTACGTATGAGAAAAAGAGCTGAAAATGCTACCTATTCTAGAGAAGAAAGACAAAGACAGTTTTTAAAAGCAACCATTGATCAAGCTGTTTCAGCAGGTACAATTTTTAAAATTGGTCAAATTGCAGATATTCTAGGGAAAAATGTTGAAACAAATCTGTCAGTGAAAGAAATCTATGCACTGCAAAAAAAATATACAAAATCAAATAACTTATCAATAAAAACGATAGAGATCAAAGGTGCCGATAAAAGAGTAGATGGAAGTTTCTTTTATATTCCAGAAGAGAAGAGCCTAAAAAAAGTTAGCAAGAAATTACGTAATATACTTAAGTTAAACAAGGATACTGATTTTATTACTAATGCTGATTTCGTTGAATGAATAAATATTTAAATACTAAATAATCGATTTTAAAAAAATCAAAACAACCTGTCATCGATTTTAAGTCGGTGACAGGTTGCTTTATGTAAAAAGAGACAGTGACCAATGCGTAGGACTTTCCAATCTTTCTTTCTCTACTTCATTAGGTCGCAATTAGATTCCTTGAATAATCAAATACCGTAAGAACTGAATTTGAAATATCGGTTTGCTATAAAAATTATCGATTTCTTCTTTTAACTATTTACTACACAACGTAATTGAACCAATAACGTTTTTGCCTGGTCGTTTAATAAAAGAAAGAATTCAGTGTTTTTGCTGTAAAAGCTACCCATCCGTTAATGCATTATTAGGAACTTTCTGTGCCATTATAAAGAAAATATAGTACATCAAATTCAGTCGTCATTTGAAATAAATGATTAATTCCATTAGTCAGCATTAAAAGTTGACTGATTTATGTCTAAGATATTTACTCAAGCTCAACAATATTTCCGCAACACTGTAATAAAAGAATCAATTGAGGTTAAAGAAGTGTTTAATGCTTATATAGTCTAACGTCTTTGTAATATTTTAATTCATTACCTTTTAAAAAATCTAAAGTCATTTCATTAAAAATATCTTTTTTCATAGTACTTAATGGATCAAATGCATCTTTGAAAAGGGCCAGGATAGAGTTTGGTATTTCATTAAAAATAACTTGAGACGCTTTTCGTTCATCGACTCCCAGCACCTTTTTGTCTCCCCCCATCACTAGAGTTGGTACAGAAATAAATTTCAAATCAGAAGTATGGTTAACAAATTTTTGTTTTTTTGCAGATAACAACATTTGTTTATCAAAACTAAAAGAGTTTCTTAATATTTCTTTTGTATATTCATCGTTTTTATAAACCTTTAACAATAATTCAATAATTTTTTCAAAAGAAAGTAACCTCATGATCAAATTTGAAAATCTAAGAACCACACCAGATAGCTTTGTAGGAATTTCACTATATCCATTTGACAACACTAATTTATTTATATATCTACTATTTTTCACTGCAAATAGTTGAGCAACAACTGCTCCTTGAGAAACACCTACAATATTAATTTTTGAAATCTCCAAAGTATCCAAAAAACATTTTACATCCTCTGCTAGCAATCTAGTGTCATATTGTCCATTAGGAAAATATCTTGAAGATTCCCCATGACCTCGCATATCCATCATAATTAATTGATATTCCTTTGATAAACTATTAATTTGTGGTAACCACATTTTCCAACTCGCACCTAGTCCGTGTAGCAATAATAAAGGCTCCCCTTCACCTCTAATTTCATAATTAATTGAAATACCGTTTGCTTGAACTTTTGGCATTAGAGAAATCCCACCCTTGATTTAGTTTGAACCGATATCATTATTTACTTATTATTAAAAAGATAAGATGAAACTAAACCGTAAGAAATTGTTCAAAGACATTTGTACAAAGGAATCAATCGTAAAAATTGATTTCAAATGTTCGCTCGGTACGTCTCAAATACAAACGAAACCAATTTACAGATTCCGAAAAAAAGACATGTCTTGACTAGTTTCTGTACGTAACTACAGAGGAAATAACCAATATAAATAAACATCTATAAGCAAATAATCCTTCATGATAAGCTACCTTTCAAATAGCAGACCAGCACTAAATTACAGACGACGAAAACCTCGTTTTTAAGCTTTACCAGCAGGTAACTAAATAATACACATATCGAAAAAATATGATACATTTAAATAAAATAGAACGAAATAATTTATATTTGATATTATCCCCTTTAAGCAGACAGTGGTTTCAAAGACTTCCTAAAAATAAAAACAGGCACCTCTCCAAAGTCCGTAGCATATGAACAACCTATAACGAATGGAGAGAATGCCGTATAACCAACCATTCATTTCCAATTGGTAACATTGATCTATAACGCTAGCATACTAGCAATCGATTCTTATTTACACAATTTAACGTATCTTAATTTTAAGCTATGTTAATTAAAACTGTTGATATTCGAAAAATGCGAACAACTATTCCACAATGTAATTAAGAATTTATCTTTCAAGTAGTGAATTAAAAGAAAACAAAGGATAGGCTACGTTGTGAGCATTGTGATGCCAAATAAGTGGTTCGTTTTAGTAAATTCAAAGTGAAAATGGATGAAATCGAGTGTATGCTTCTTGGATTAAGCTTTCGTGAATCTGCTTAGAAGATGAAGGTATTTCCCACGTAACCCTATTTTACTTGCGACATAAAGTCTTATCGGCTCTTGCTCAAGTGGAATTAGAATTATTCGAAGAAATTGTTGAAATGTGAAAACGAATTAATAGAAGCACTTATCTTGATTAACAATCGACCAAGAAAATGCTTAGGGTGGAAAACTGCAGACGAGTGTTTTAAGGAGCCAGTGTTGCGCTTAAATTGACAAACTATCTTTTCATAGTTACTTGCCCTAAGTCCATTTTCTTCGGAAAGAATTCCCGTAATAAACCATTCCCATTTTCATTAGATCCTCACTGCCAGGGGGCGTAAGGATCTGCGAAGTAGAACGGGATTTCCAGCTCTTTTTCTAACGTTTTATAGCAGCTAAATTCTTTTCCACGATCCGTTGTCGCTGTTGGAAATCCTTGTGTTGGAAGAACTGAAACCAACTTGCGAATCGCACTTTCCATTGATTCTGCCGGAAAGACAATCGCCATAATGCCGGTCGTGAGTATCGTAAAACTGGTTGGAAATTATATTTTCGAGTGATTAGTCTCGAACAAAATTGTATGTTAGTAACACGTGACCGAACAAAAAATATTTTTTGATCACTTGAGCTCGGACGTATTTAAAAAACAAAATTAGAAAAAGGAATTGGTTCTAGTACCGATGCTTGGCGAGCGTTTAATGCCTATGTATATACATATGATTTTATAAATTTCGAAAAATCAAATAGAATCACTTTATATGTATAATGATAATTATTTCTTGTTTTCTTATTAGTTGCTTGCTTCGAAAGCGGAACAAATTGCAATTGATATAGCAATAGAAGAAGGATATCAATTTCCTGAATTTTGTAATGGAACAACCAAACATTACAAATATTCTAGATTGGATAACAAAGATTTGGAGATTTGGGATGTTCAATTAATAACCTCCAACCATCTCAAAAAATTGAATACACCTGAACTGATATATTATGGCAGAATGGATGATGGAAAACTTATTGATAAAGTTAGTGGAGTAGATAAATAAGTATTGGGGGGATTATTTGAAATTCGACACTTGAAATGTCACAAGAAAAACAGCGTTGGTTCTACACATTCGCAGATCCAACTCTGTTTTTTCACCTTAAATCAACAATGAAAATTAACATCACCTTTAACAGCCATCACCGAATTCAATAACAATTAAAGTTAACTGCGTAAATTATTTAAAAACACAGAATTTATTGCGCCTCCTCACGATACAATCTACACCTGAATTGTTAAAGCCATCCATGTAATTCCTACACCCGCAGACAATGCCAAGATTTTATCACCTTTTTGTAAGGAATGGGTTCGCGCTAAGTTATCTAAGTCGACTAACAAACCTGGTGCTCCTAGGTCACCTTGTTTAGATAAGAAAGGAATGTTTGTACTTTCATGGAGAAATGAAAATTCGGAAGCGATCTTCTTCATTAAGTCTACCCTTCCTGAAGGAAGAATTAAATACTTAATATCACGCAATTCCCATCCACTATCTATTAATACATTTTCAGTTACTTTTTTATAATTTTTAATATTCAGTTTATTTAATGCTGGGATCTTACTTTTATTAATTATAGAATATTGACCATCTGGTAAATTAGGATATTGATTACTTAAATTCTTTGTATATGCTGTTCCATCAGTTAGATGTCCTAATGAATGAAATTGACCATCTGTAAATCCATTGAAGCTAACTAGTCGATGTGATACATCTTTACCCTTTTCTAATAAGGTTGCTGCTGCAGAATCTCCGAAAATTAGCCCAGCTCCTGATCTCTCTTTAGTGTAAGCATCCCACATGTCAGCTGCTACAATTAAAGCCTTATTCCATTGATTCCCACCTAACATCATTGCTTTTATCGCTTGAATAGCTGCTTGAACTCCCCCGCAACCCAGTTGCATTTCAAAACAAAAAGCATTTTTAATGTTTAGTGCATCAGCCACTTTGGCCGCTGGCGACCATAGAAGATAATCCGGGGGAGTTGCTCCTACATATACAATTATATCAATATCATCTGAATCAACATCTAGTTGATCCATTAGCTTGATAGCAGCTCTGATTGCCATTTCCGTAGGTGTGTCTTCGAGTTGACCAACAGGTACTTCTGTTACACCAATTTTATTAAACACTATTTCTTGAATATAACCAGATTCAATCAATTTACATGTATTATATCTTTTTTCAGGTATATAAGTGCTGATACCTGAAATCCCTATATGTTCCACAATTATCCTCCTAAATAAAATCTTCAGGTCCACACCAACGTATCGCCATAGCCCCATACGACAAACCAGCTCCAAAAACAATTAAATATATTATTTTACCAGGAGTTAATATGCCATCATCTACAGCTTCTGTTAATGCTACCGGTAGATTTGCACCTGCCATATTTCCATAGCGGTCTAGATTTAGCAACGCTTTTTCAAAAGGAACACCCACATCCTCTAATCCTTTTCGTATAATATTTATATTTGCTTGATGGGTAAGAAATAAGTCTACCCCCTCAATCGGTATTTCTGTTTTACTTGTCAACCTTAAAGCAAGTTTCGGAATAATCTCTGTCCCAAATCTATAAACATCTGGTCCATTCATATGAAAATATTGTAGACCTTCATCAATATTTTCTTTAGTAAGAGGTAAGGCATTTCCCCCTGCTGGAACATACGCCGCAAAATAACCAGACGGATCACTACCTAGTTCAGTATGAAGAATACCTGTATTCCTTTTTGTAGCTCTTAGAATATAACATCCTGCTCCATCTCCTAAAATTACACTCGTAGTACGGTCTTTCCATGTAACTACTTTAGAATTAATTTCAGGTATTACAACTGCGACAGTTTTATACGTTCCATCACTTATAAACTTTGCACCCACAGATAAAGAAAAAACCCCACTAGAGCATCCTCCCGAGCGAACATCAAAACCAGGTGTATTTTTCATTCCCAGCTTTCTCATAATCATCGTAGCTAATTGGGGACTTTGATGATCGGGCGTATTAGAACCAGAAATAAGCAAATCGATATCATCAAGAGAAATACCTGCTCTATTCACAGCATCCATAATCGCATTAACACCTAAATCGGAGGTTACCTCATCACTCGTCGCAAATCTCCTTTCATGAATCCCAAGTTTATTGACTATCCATTCATCTGAAGTGTCAATTATTTTTTCCAAATCCGCATTTGTCATAACATGTTCAGGTAAGTACTTCCCTGTAGCTAATATACCTACATTATTTACTGTTTGTTTTTCACTCATGAAAAAACTCTCCCTCTAATTTCTCTTTGCAAATTATACATGTAAACCAGGTCGTTCAATTTTTTTCAATTGAGGTAAAACTTCTTTTGCAAATAGTTCCATGGTGCGGCAAGCATATTCATGTTCAATCCCTCCAAAACCGACTGATAAAACGAGTTCTGTGATACCACTTTCAATATACGATGTCATTATTCTACTTGCTTGTTCAGGTGTTCCAAAAAAACAAAGACCTGACTCCATGAAATTTTCAGGCGTTCGTTTTACACCTCTATTATTAAATAGTTTTTGAAGTGCTTTTATTCCCCGTTGTTTAGCAATTTCCTCGTCTTGATCAAGTACAAGGTTTAAGCAATAAGCCACGTGTCTATCTTCTTTTGGGTATTTACTTTTATCATAAGTATCGTGATACCCTTCAACCATTTGTTTAACCTCATCTATTTTTCTTACGGAAAGAGCAGACATGAAAATAGGTATACCTTGTCTAGCCATAGCTTGAATTGCCTCATTGCGGATTGTAGCCATTAAAGGTTTTTTCAATTTCTGAACAGGCCTTACGTTTAATCCACCATCAAATTGATGATATTCCCCTTGAAAAGTCACGTGCTTTTGTGACCATAACTGAAAAATTAATTCAGAACTTTCATCTAGCATTTTAACACGATCTTCAAACTCTATATTAAACCCCTCGAATTCATGTGGTAGATATCCACTACCTACTGCAAACTTCATTCTCCCGTTAGAAATAATATCCAACATAGCAAAATCTTCAGCAACACGAATCGGATTATGTAACGGGAGAACGGACACCGCAGTACCAAGACCAATATTGCAAGTAGTTCTTGAAACTGACGATAAGAAAACTGCAGGTGAAGCTATACTTCCATGTTCATTTTGAAAATGATGTTCCGCTAACCAAAAAGTATCAAAATTTAAGCTATCTGCTAATTCAATTTGTTCTTGGACTTCCTTATATTGTTGTTTTATGCCAACTGGGCTGTCATCATAATGATCAACAAGGGAAAAAATCGAATATTTCATAAGGGAACCACCTTCTGTTAAATTATTTTATAATGGTAGATCACGTTTTTTAAACACAATAATCGATATTGCAAATATTAAAACAGCTACTGAGAACAATATTATAGAAACTATTCCCACCTCATAATTTCCAGAAACTATCTCTTGTGGTCTGAATAAATTAAATACAGAAAAATTTCTTAATACTTCAAAATCATCACTTAACTTCCCAACCATATCCAATCCATAAAAGAAAATTGTCAAACCTGCTGACGCTCCTAATGATTGTTTTTCATCATTGAATAAACAAGAAAAGAAAAATGTGTAAGAACAAACGACTAAAAATAAGAGTCCTCCTACTAAATTCATTTTAAGAAATAACCCATGATTTATTTCATAATCATCTAACAACCAATATACTCCAACTAATCCACCTACATAAGTAACTAAGATTACTATAAGCAGACCCAACACAAGAGTAATAGCTTGAGTTAAAGCTATTTTAGTACGAGATACTGGTGTCGTGAGCAAATAGGCCATCGATCCTTTATCAACATGATGAGCTACCAGCTGGGTAGAGACCACTACGCTAAAAATCATTAATAAAAGTAAGAAGACTAAACCGTAATATTCTCCTGCTAAATAACTATTGAGTTCTTGGATACCACCGCTCAATCCAGTTGCCTTTAAAAGACTTTCTGGCATTGACTTAATTAGTTTGTTCACGCCTTCTGTTGATACAATACTAGGAAAAACCCAAATTAAAATCCATAGATAAAATAAAGAACCCACTGCATAACTGAAGAAATTCTTAGATTGTGATCTTAAATTCGCTTTAAAGAGAAACATATTCATTGAGTGAACACCTCTTTATCTTTTTTGTCGGCTATGACCTCGTTACGATCATAGTAATGCATAAATATATCCTCTAAATCCATCGTTCTAATTTGAATATTAGTAATATTAAAAGGTACCAATGCTTTTACAAAATCATTATAATCCCCTTGAACAACAATAAATGCTGTATTATCTTTGGAGCCCTCAATATTTAAGCCTGACTGCTCTAGCCTATGGAGCTGTTCTCTTGACTCAACGGTCACCTCAATAATTTTGCGCTGTCTAGCTCTTAAATCATGTACATTTTCTACAGTTAGTAGCTTTCCATCCTTTATTATGGCCACTCTGTCACATGTTCTCTCAACTTCCTGAAACATATGGGAAGACATTAAGATAGTAGTGCCTCTTTGTTTTTCTTCTAAAATAAGTTCTATGAAGAGCTGTTGCATCAGTGGATCTAAACCTGAAGTCGGCTCATCTAATATTAAAACCTGAGGCTGATGCATAAAGGCAGCTACTATACCTACTTTTTGTTTCATTCCTTTGGACATTTTTCGAATGGGAGTCTTAACATCAAATTGTAAACGATTAATAAGTTCATCTCTTCTATTTGTATCCTTTAATCCCTGCATTCCACCAATTAGATTAAGGAATTGTACGCCGTTCATTCCGTCTATGAAAGATATTTCGCCAGGTAAATACCCTACATTTTTTTTAATTTCAGGAGATTTATCCCAACAATCAAGACCTGCAATTAAAGACTTGCCAGATGTAGGTTTAGTAAAACCCATTAAATTTCGAATTGTGGTGGACTTCCCAGCACCATTCGGTCCTAAGTAACCAAATACTTCGCCTTTTGCAACTTCAAATGAAAGATCATAAATACCTTTTCCATTTTTAAAAACTTTTGAAAGTCCATTTACTTTTATAATGATAATCACCTTTTCTTATAAATTTTAACATCAATAGTTCAATACCATTGATCCCCATGCCAACCCTGCACCGTAAGAACATATTGCTAATTTGTCTCCTCTTTTTATTTTCCCTAAATGAATGGCTTCATCTAGTGCAATTAGAGAGGAAGCACCACCAGTATTACCGTATTTGTAGTTATTCATATACGTGCGTTCTCTAGGTAATCCAATCATATCCATAACATTGTTTATGATGTTTACATTGGCTTGATGGAAAATAACGAAATCTATTTCTTTCATCTCTAAACCAGCATCAGATACTGTTTCAATTATGACATTTGGTGTAGCTGTGTTTCCAAACTCCCATACGTCTTTTCCTTCTATGTGTGGAGTTTTTTGATTAGGGAGAACATCTACAGTTCCTCCTCCAGGCCACCATGCCTTGTTATATTTTGTACCATCTGTATATAGGTTATAAGCAAGTACCCCTTCTTCTTTTGGACAAGATTCCAAAATTACCGCTCCAGAACCGTCTCCAAGGAAGCAAGCTGTATTTCGATAAGACCAATCTATAAATCTAGAATAAATTTCTGTGCATACCACAAGAGCTCTCTTAAAACGAACTCCATCTAAAAATTTCAGTGCGGTAGTCATAGCAAAGACCGCATTTGGACAACCTCCGATATTCATATCAAATGCCACAGCATTTTTAGCACCCAGTTTCCCCTGTAATATACACGCTGTTGCAGGGCTTCTAATATCGGAGTATATAGAAGCAATTATGATTAAATCTAATTCCTCAGCATGTATTTTTGCTGACTCTAACGCTTTTATTGCCGAATTGTATGAAAGGTCTGAGATATTTTGTTCTTGGTCTTCTGATACTATACGGCGTTCTTTTATACCGTACTTCTCTTGTATCCATTCATCACTAGTATCCATAAGCTTTTCTAAGTCATGATTTGTTAATACTTTACTAGGTACATAAGCACCCGTTCCAATAATCCTTGCAGAATTTTGTTTTGTCATACAACACTTCATTTCCTCTCTTAATGTTTAATAATTGATGCCACCCATGATATTCCTAGCCCCGCTCCTATACACAATGTGAATTCCCCAGCTTTTGGTTGATAATGCTCTAATATATTTTGAATATCTATAACAAACCCAGATGCCGCACAATCTCCTATATCGGCAAGAAAGGGTATATTAGTTTTTTCAATCGGAAACCCTAATTCTTTCACTATTTTTTCCATAAGGTCTAATCTTCCAGAAGGAACTATTACATAAGAAATGTCACTTAATGCAAGACCTTGTTCATCAAGAACGTTTTTGGCTATATTGAGATAATTTGAGATATTCTCTTTCATCAAATCTTGTAATTTTTCACCACGCGCGAATGTCCAAAGATTTTCTTTGACATTACTGTTACTGTCTACAAATTTCTTAGCAGCGGGGGTAAAGCCAGTATAAAATGTTAAGTCATGATAATAACCTTTAGTTATTGCGTCGTAACCGAAAAACATATTACGTTCATGTCCTTTTTGTAAAAGCATCGCTGCTCCAGCATCGCCCAGTATGACTTCGTTCGTTTCCCTATTGGTTGTTAGGTGACCAAAATTATCACCGGATACTAATAACGCTGTTTTCCATTTTCCACTATTCTTAAGGGTTTCGGCAACAAACTTTATAGCTGTTTGATAACTTCCACACCCCATATTTAAATCGAATGCGAATGCATTTTTCAAATTTAGCTCATCACAAACCCTAGCAGAAGGTAGCCAGACTTGATAATCATTCATAGCGCTGCCCACATATATTAGAATATCAATATCTAACGGATCAACTTTAGTTTTATTTAGCAAATCTCTGGACGCGTTAATAGCTAAATCACTACCAATTTCAGTCTCTGCTACTGGAACCGACTGAACACCAATTTTATTGAACTTTTTTGATGTTAATTGACCTATTTCCACTAAATCACTTACACTTTTTCTAGGAGGTAAATACACTGAAACTCCTAAAACACCTACAGGCACATTCATTATTTCCCACCCTTTCTCTAATAAGCTATTGTAAAATTAGTAACGTATTAAAAAAGCATGCCATTCTCCCAGACCCATTACCATCATTCCCAAAAGATCCCCTTTTTTCACTAATTTATCTTGCATAGCCCACTTAAGAGATATAAAAACGTCAAAACCACTAATATGACCAAGATTCTCGATATAATGAATAGGAATTTTAGTAGCTGGTAAACCAAGCAAATTAGCAATTGAGAGATGGTAGTGGGCTTGCTGATGAACAACAAATAACATATCTAACTGATTGACATTAATATTCGCCTTCTTGCACAATTCTAAAATTGGTTTAGTAGAAATTTGAGAGAAAATTGGTTTTAATTCAGTTTTATATTTTTCAATATTAAAGTCTACTTGTTCCTCCCATCCTCCATCGAAAGATGTTTTTTCAGAGAATGGCATAATGACCCCACCTTCTCTCATCACTCCCAAACTTGGCATTGTTTCATTTAAATTAATATATTCGAGTGAAATTAAATCTGGCGAATTTCGTTTAATGACTAGTGAACATGCACCATCTCCTATAAATTGGGGGAAAGTTCCACCACCTAAATGTTCTGTTAGAGCAATTAAGACAGTATTAATCTCATCGTCTGCCTTGATCATATCTATTGCCATATGATAAGCAGCACCAGTTGTATTACAACCACCATAAACATCAATTGTACTAGCATTGATACACCCAAGTTGATCAGCAATGAAAGCAGAGCTTTGCCATTTTTCATAATCACTGGAGAGGCTGTTCGCAATTATAAAATCAATTTCTTCAGGAATGATTGAAGCCTCATTTATAGCTTCTTTTGCAGCTCTAAGAGAAAATAACATAGGATTCTCATTCTCTGTAGCCAGAGGTACAAAATTACAGCCAAGTCTTTCCTTTAATGTTTCTCTAATTTTAGCCGCGGGTGCTAATACATCCCAAGTACTTACTAAATTTTCTGGTAATGAAACACCAATTCCAGCAATTCCAATTTCCTCTTCCATGATTTCTACTCCTTCCTGTCCTAGATCTCTATAACAGCCGCAGCCCAGTTTCCATCAACCCCAAATGATGGAACAAGAACTTTAGTACCTTGCTTTAAATTTTCTTCGTTTAACAGCATATCGATTGAAAGTAAAATACCTGCCGAACACATGAAACCATACTCTTTTGCACTGTCAATAATTTGTTCTTCTTTTAAATTGAAATGTTTTCTAAATCGATTATAGTGTGATTGGGTTGGACTGTGAATGACGACTCTTTCTATTTCTTCCCAAGATATTTTTGCTTTATTTAATGCCTGTTCTATTACGGTTTCGAGTATTTTAAAAACTTGGGTTTCAATTTCTTTATAATGCGAAATATTTTGAACCTTATAGACAAATTTCCCCTCTTTACAAGGTTTATCAGCAATAGGGAGTTTCCAACCTCCCACTTCGTTATAAATAACATCATGGTATTTGCTAATGGTCTTAGTGACGATAGAAAGAATTCGATTTTTCTGATAACCTTTCTCTAACAAGAGACTTGCTGCTCCATCACCTAAAACTGCATCACCCAATAATCTATCTTGACTATGAAATCCCCAAGATTGAGGAGAACCTATAACTCCAAAACGAGAATCATCATTTGCTCTCAGGTGATTCAATAGCAGCCTCATTAACATCAAGGAAGAGTTTCCTCCTTGTATTAAATTAAACGAAATTATGCGATTAACCCCTACTTTATCCATAATTTGTCTACCGTGCATTTGAAAAAGATAATCCCCATAAGATTCTTCGTTAAAGAAAAAATATTGGTCTTCCAAATCCTGGAGTGAAATTTTCGCTTTTTCTACCATATTCCGAATAGACTTGGCCCCTATTTCGTATGGAGTCTCATCTGATTCTGCAATTCGGATTGACACCACATCTCCATGAGGAGATATAATTGATCGTACTTCTTGAGGTAAGAAGATCCCTACAGATTTTATACCAATAGTTTCCTTTTCCATAATTATTCCCTCATTTCTTTAATAACGGATAACCCAACCATGGAAGTCCATTAAACCCATCACCGCAAAAGAAAGAAGATTGCCTTTTTTAACTCGCCCTTCTTTCATGGCTCTCTTTAAACAAATAAATACATCACATCCAGATACATGTCCTATGTCGTCAATATAATCAACTGGAGAAAGATTTGACGGTAAATTAAACATTTCCAACATACTCTGATTTACATATTTTTGTTGATGTACGAAAAATACTTGACTTAAATCAGATGTACTGTATCCTGCTTTTGCTAGCGATTTTTCTATCGTTTTTTTACAAGATGGAAATATTAGTGGTTTAATCTCCTGTCGAAATTGCAATGCACTAAATTCAAAATTACTATATACGTTCCCATCAAATGTCATATCCTTTGAAAATGGCGTTACAGTTCCTCCAACAGGCAACCTTTGCATAGTCGGGAAAATATCACTTACTTGACTATGGGCTAAGATTTCTAGTTCTTCACAATTACGTTTCAACACTAGAACGCAAGCTCCATCAGAGATAAATTGAGGCCATGTTTCTCCACTTATTGCTTCTGATAATACAATTAAACATGTATTAATTGAATCATCTTGTTCAAATAAGTCGTAAGCAGATCTTACAGCTGATCCTACTGCGTTACATCCACCAAAGATATCAAATGTAAAGGCATTGTCACAGCCTAACAAACACTGAACTTTCGCACTAGTCTGCCAATACAAATATTCAGAATTATAATTGTTGCAAATGATTACATCCACATCTTCTGCTACAATTTCTGCTTCTAACATTGCTTGTTTGGCTGCTTGAACAGCCAAGTCTGTGGGTGTTAATGGTTGTTCTAAGACATATGTAGAATGGCAACCCATTCTTTCCCAAACATCCCGTCTTAATCCATTAGGTTTTGCATAAGTCTCCCACGTATCAACAACTTTTTCAGGAAAAGCTACACCAATTCCAGCTATACCAACCATACTATCCACCTCTTTAATATTTTATTAGACAGTCATAATAGCTGCACACCAGTTCCCATCTATCCCTATAGAAGTTACTAACACTTTGCTGTTTTTCGGCAATTCAAGAGAGTATACTGCTTCATGCAATGAAAGTAGCAATCCTGCTGAACACATATAACCATAGCAATTTACTGTTTCAACTACAGAATCTTTGCTTATTTTTAGGGATTCAATTAACTCCTTTGAAACTTGAGGAGTTTGGCTATGTAAAACTAATAAATCAATTTCATTACGTGAGATACCAGCTTTTTTCAGAGTGTCTTCAACTACTTCAATGCCTATTTCCACACTTCTTTTTTTCAATTCGTAATAGTGTTTCTTATTAATTAAGCTATATTTAAAACGGCCTTCTTGTATAGATTTTTGGTTTATTTCTTCTAAGTAGCCGCCCACTTTAAATGCAGCAATGTCATGATATTTCCCCATTGTCTTAAATGTAAATGCGTCAAAACAATATCGGTTACTTCCTTTTTCCAACAATAGTACTGCAGCTCCATCACCGAGTACTGCATCGCCTATCTTTCTATTATCAGTATGATTTTCCCAATTATTACTAGATGATACACCACCGATATAACCTTCTGGATCATTACGCAAATGATCTATTAAAAGCTTAATAGCAAGCAATGAACAATTTGAAGATTGGTACAAATTATAGGTATGACAAGAACCTATTTGAATTTCGTCCAATATCTTCCTACCTACCAGTTGAAATAGAAAATCTCCCGGAGCGTCATTGCAATGTAACCAGTGTCCTAAATCTTCTTTATTTATTTCTGCAATGGTAATTGCATTTTCCAATGCAATTGCTCCCATTCGATAGGTAGTATCATTTTTAGCCGCCTTGTGAATGATAATCTTTTCACCATCACCAGTGACTGTATTCATTTGTTTTTTCGGCAAATATCTGCCAATCGATTTAATACCTACAGGAATTTTAGTTTTCATATGAAAAAAATCCTTGTCCGACTTTACGGCCAACGTGTCCATCATATACTTTTTGTCTAAATATTGGACATGGTGCATAACGTCGGTCACCTAGTAATCTTTCCATAGATTCCATCCCTCGAAGTGCAACATCAATTCCCGTTTGATCAACTAATTTTAATGGACCAATAGGTACATTTAAACCAAGTTTGGCTATGGTATCAATAGCTTCTTCATCTGCTATACCTTGCATCAGTATATAGGCTGCTTCATTAATCATCGCTTGTGCTAACCTAGAAATTACAAAACCAGGAAAATCTTTAACGATTGCTCCAGTTTTATTGATATCTTTACAATATTCCAAGGACTTTTTCAACGTTTCATCGCTCGTAAATACAGAACGAATCACTTCAACCAGCTCCATTTTTGGAACTGGAGTTGCAAAATGCATGCCTACAATTCTATCTTTGTTAATAGCAAGTGATGATATTTCACTAATAGGAAGCGTTGAAGTAGATGATGCTAAAATTGTACTTGAAGGTTGGATTTCATCTAATTTTTTAAAAAGTTCTTTTTTCTCATCAATATTTTCAATAATTGCTTCCACTACTAGATCGACTTCTGGTAATTCTTCTAACTTACAATTCGAGATATTAGAAAGAAGAAATTCCTTTTCAATATTAGTTAGCCTGCCTTTATTAACCTCATTTTCAACATAAGACGACATCTTATCATCTCCATGTCGAGTAACTGTCCATACTTCGTAATCAGCCAAAGCAAAGCACTGTACAACACCTCTACCAATAGCCCCAATACCTATAACTGCAACTTTTTTTTTCCTCATAAAATCCCTCTCAATTCGTAAAATATATATATACTAAACTAATAAGAAATCTTCTTTTGCACACCAACGGATCGCGGATGCACCAAAAGACAACCCTGCTCCAAAAGCAAATGTAAATAATATGTCACCTGGTTTAATTCTATTTTCATTAAAGGCCTCTGATATAGCTAGTAGAATAGATGCACTGGATGTATTACCATATTTTTCAATATTAATGAAAGATCTTTCTAGAGGAATATTAATCTTATTCATAATTTCTTTAATAATGTTCAAGTTAGCTTGATGTGATATGAATAAATTAACATCCTTTAGAGAAATACCACTTTCTTCAGATAAACGTTTGATTAATTTTGGAATTTCCCCCGTCGCGAAATCCCAAATCGCACCACCATCCATATGAAAATATCCAAGTTTTTTTTTTAGTGTATCTTCAGTAGTTGGTATTGCTGTTCCTCCTGAAGGAACGTATGCAATAAAATATCCTGAAGGGTCATTACATAAAACCGTGTGAAGAATCCCGGTTCCTGGTTTACAAGCTCTCAGTAGTAAACAACCTGCTCCATCACCCATGATCACACATGTAGAACGATCTTCCCAATTGAGAACTGCTGAGTTTAATTCAGAGTTAACAACAGCAACGGTACTGTATCGACCAGTAGCTACATATTGTGCAGCAACGTCTACCGTAAAAACTCCTCCAGGACATCCACCAGCTCGAGCATCAATGGTAACAACATTGCTCAGCCCTGCCTTTTTTGCAATAAGAGCCGCCATTTGTGGACTATTGTAATCAGGCGTGTTTGATCCACAAACAATTAAGTCTACTTCTTCCAGAGATATTCCGGCATTTTCACATGCGTTTATTAATGCACTTACACCCATATCTGATGCTAGTTCACCAGTTTTAGCTACCCTTCTTTCCTTAATACCTATTCTTTTTGTAATCCATTCGTCTGTAGTATCAACTATTTTTTCTAAATCTGAATTGTATAAAACTTTTTCTGGTACGTATGATCCAGCTCCAAAAATCCCAACAGATCTAACTGGTTGGTTCATATAAATCGCCTCCTCATTCAAAATCTTCTGAATTCGATGAGTACTTCATTACTAATGACCCCCAATTAAATCCAGCTCCTATTCCCGCAAAAGCTATTATATCCCCATCTTTAATTTCCCCTTTAATTATCGCTTCGTGTAACACCGTAGGCATAGTACCGGCCCCAGTATTACCATGTTTAGAAACGTTAAATAAAGCTTTTCGCTCATCAATATTGAGCGTTTTTAGTACTTCTTTAATTAAAATGGCATTTGCCTGATGCAAAATAAAAAAGTCAACTTCTTCTATTTTTAATTCAGCATTTTTAATTGAACTTTGAAGAGTAGAAGGTAGTACGGTAGTAGCTTCTTTCCAAACTTCTTGTCCATTCATGTATAAATAATGCTGACCTCTATCTAACGATTCATGAGTTAAAGTATTTGAAGCTCCGCCATGTGATATTCCCGCTCCTCTAAAGTTCAACTTTGAATTAATATCCCATGCTAAGATTCCCATAGAAGGATCTTTAGTTCTTTGCAAGATCATTGCTCCACAAGCGTCTCCAAAAAAAACGCATGATCCCCGCTCATTTGGATTATAGATTCTTGAAAGAGCATCAGAACCGATCACAAGAACATGTGTCATTTTTTTATTCTGCAAAAAGTGTGCACCAACATGCATACCATATACTAATCCAGAACAGGCTACCTGAGTTAGATCTAATGTAATTGCTCTAGATGCACCTAGAGCCTCTTTAACAATTAAAGCTGTAGAAGGTAATGGATAGTCAGGTGTTATTGTAGCAATAATAATAGCATCCAATTCATGAGCCTTCACGTTTGCTCTGCTCAAAGCTTGTACAGAAGCAGCTATGCACATATCAGAAGTTGTCTCTATATCACTTAAGTGACGTCGCTCAATAATACCTGTTTTCTTCTCAATCCATTCACTAGTAGTTTCAAGACGCTCTTCCCAAAATTGATTGGTTATTACTTTATCAGGAACATACATTCCGGTCCCTTTTATTCCTACTCCGTAGGTTAGTCCTGTCTTATTTACTATTTGAGGCAATTCTTTTATTAAAACACTCAACTTAGTTCCTCTTTTCTATCAATTTAAGCCCACAAAAGACCACCATTTACTTCTAAAATATGACCATTAACATATGAACTCGATTCTGTTGCTAAGAAAAGAGCTGCTTTTGCAATTTCTTCACCAGTACCAGAGCGTCGCAATGACATGCGTTTTTTATATTTCTCCCATATAAGTTCCTTTTGACTTAATGATTCACCCATTCCTTCCTCAATAATACCTGGAGAAATACAATTCACCATAATACCTTTAGAACCAAGCTCTATAGCTGCTACTTTAGTAAACATCTCTACACCTGCTTTAGATGCACAATAATTAGCCTGCCCTATATTTACTCTTGAGGCAGCAGCAGAAGAAATATTAATAATGTGACCACTTCCTTTTTCTAACATATGAGGAATCACGGAATGAGTACAATTAAATACCCCAGTCAAATTAGTATCAATTGATTCAAACCACTGATCATAGGTCATTTTTATAAGAGTTGAATCTCTTAACACCCCTGCATTGGCGACCATAATATCAATCTTTTCAAACTTATCTATTATTACTTTAATCATATTTTTTACCGATTCAGGTTTTCTTACATCTACCTCGCAATACATAGCGCGCTCATTAAAAGGAGCAGTAAATTCTTCAAAATCATATGGTTGTCTACCAGCACAGATTACGATTGCACCCTCTCTTAAAAACCCTAAAGCAATAGCTTTACCTAATCCTTTGGTACCGCCAGTAATGATGACTACTTTATTTTCCAATTTCATTCTTCATCTCTCCAAGTTAATATAGTGGTTACAATAGAATAATATAGCTTACCCAAGCAAAGCTTCACTCTTTGAAAACTACATTAGCAGAACAAACTACTAGACTTATTAATAAAAAAAACTTATGATTAATGCCATCACCATGTATATATCCATTAAGTCTATCACCCCTTCTATTGATTTCATGCATAATCATAATGCAGTTAAAATTAATGTAGTGTTAGAAAATAAGTGATTTGTATTAAAATGGTATTAAGATTTAAAACTTAAGATAAAAAAACAGGAATCAAAAGAAGCATTAGGGAATCTGAAGATATTTCTTGGTTTGCCGCTGGTGTAGGTAAAACGTATTCAATGCTCGACACAGCCCATCAAACGAAAAAGCTAGGTTTGGATGTAGTTGTTCCAACTAAGCACAATTTTTCGTGGGTAATATTGCCATGTTAATTTATTTTTTGTAATTTTTGTAAAATTTATTATTATGATAAATTCACTTTTCCATCAACTAGAATTAAGTGTAAAATACTTAATGATTACTTAAAAATATGCATAAAAAACCCTAAGAAGTTAGGAGTTTTTTCAAATTAATCTATATGACCGAAATATATAAAAAAGCTTCCTACAATTAATAGTAGGAAGCTTACACTTACGTTCAAATTTACTTTAGAGGAATTTCCACAGTGGCTGTAGTCTCTAATTCAGTTGATGAATCAATTGAGATTTTCCCATTATATTTATTTACTACTTCTTTCACAATAAATAAACCTTGCCCTCTTATTTTTCCTTGTTCTGCTTTTTTTGTTGAATATCCTTGCTTATATATATATTCATTCTCGATAATCTCGGGTCCTGTATTCGTAATCTTAAATACATACTTCGTATCATTTGCTTGACAGTCAATCATTATTTTGCGTTCAGCTTCTGGTAATTCTATTGCTGCATCAATGGCATTATCAATTAAATTAGATAAAATTATGATTAAATCCGTTGTTTTGATTTTATCGAATGAATCATGAGAAATCGTAAAATCTATATCAATACTATAATTTTGTGCAGCAAGTTTCTTTGTTTGTAATAATATTGAAAGACCAGGGTGATCTATATTTAATTTTAGAGATTCAATCGCCTGAACTTCTTTAGACAGAGATGATAAGTATTGTTGCGCCTGACCAACTTCTCCTAATTGTAATAGTCCGTGTAAAACTTGAATATGATTGGTGAAATCATGTCTTATAGAGGATATTGAGGTGATTAAAGTTTTAAGTTCTGATTGATATGTATCTTCTGTATACCCTACTTCCTTAGTCACTTCTTTTTGATACCATCTTTGCAAAAATAAGAAGGAGCCAATTACAACCAATATAAATACACCATTAAAGACAAGCATAAATAGATTATTTTTCAGCACTTTTCCTTTAATATCATTAAGTGTATTGACACCAATATCTATAGCAAGGTATCCGATCACGGTACCTTCTTCATTCTTTATCGGTGCTCCTACAGAAACATAGGAACCATTATTGGGATCCTCAATTACACCCGTTACAAATGTATCCCCTTGATAAGCTCTTTTGACTTGCGCTTCGGGTACTGTACAAATCTCTCCAATACTATAACCCTCGTCTAATTCCTTGGGTAATCCACCTATCATAACTTTAGATATCTTAGGATTATCAACTTCCAATGTGTAAACAAATAAAGCACCCAATTTTTTTCTTGCATCATTCAAGTAGTTTGTTAATTCCCAATAATATTCGTTTTTCATGGGGTTATTCAGAAATTTCTGATACGTTTCTATATCTATCTCTGTCGCAATGGATTTTGCTGCTTCTAGACTTTGGTTCGCTATTGACTCTTCAACCGTCTTTTTCATCTTCAAATAAGAGATGAATACATTTAAACCTGTAAACAGTAATAAAAGGACAGTAGATAACACTAAAATTAACCTGATTTTATTATTTTTCATACAAACTGGTACTTCCTCATCTTTTTTAATTAAAAGATAGATAATCATATAGATTATCTGGATTTCAAATAAAATATTCCATTGTTTATTAAACGAAATCAAGAACTATCTTTCCAACAATATCATTATAATATAGTAAATTCTAAAAATTATTTGCTATATCATACCTTCTTAAAGACATTGCTTGTATATCCTACTTTAATAACATCACAAAATCAATTTTTAATAATATAGAATAAAATATTTTATAAAAACCATTCAAAAGTTTGTCATTATTCTGTATGATTTTTGCAATCATGGGCGACGATGATAGATGCTACATATAAATGATACTATAAAAATAACCCTAAATCAGAAACATAGCCTCTCTAATTTAGGGTTTTGATTAGCGACACTTGCCAATCAAACAGGTCATAAGTCAATTAAGACAATAAACGACCATTACCTTAAGGTATCAAATAGAACATTTGATAATTTTTTACCTTAAATCAAATAAAGAGATTGAGGAATAGATAAAACTTCTCATTCTCTTTTTGTAGTTTTTGAGAGATTTTCACAAGGACAAGTCTACTTATAACTCACAGATTTGCTATCACCCTGTTTGGAATTTTCTGATAGTACACATTGCTAATATTGTTAGCAACTGAAATATTATTCCTAAAATAATTACAACTAAACCAAAATTAATGAGCAAAGAAGACTTACCCTTATTTGTGGTAATTTCTTCTTTTGCTTTTTTATAAGAAATAAACCCACCAATCGCTACGAAAAATCCTAATATCGGTATAAAAAAAGAAATTATTCCGTACAGTAAAGGCTCGAAATGATATTTATCTTTTGCCTTTATGGATTTCACCTAATTTCCTCCCCTTCTACATAATCAACTAATTTTCTAAAAAAAGAAAGGAACACAACTTCTGTTCCTTTCTATACTCATCAATAATTAGTTGAAGATAAACACTCTAGTTGGTGTGCTATATCTTGATGATAGTAATGGATATAACTATTTGATGAAACTTCTTACTTGCTCTTTGGGGCAGCAAGTGCTTTTTTTGTTGGCTGAATAACTTTACTTAGATATCTTGTTGGGAAAAATAGAACTGCATACCACTAAATAAGGTGATAAAAGCTAGAAGTGCTAAAATCCTTTTATTTTAAATTTTATTAATCAATTACTTAATAAAGAACCTAATTCATTTACATTATTAACAATATGCAGCAGTTCTTCCAAGACTAATTTCTTATCTATTACCATAGAATGCATATGAGAAACTCGTTGACTTTAGAATCTGTTAATGTCCCGTCTTAATCAAATATATATTTGAAAGTTCATTTGTTCTAACACCTCTTTATACCCTCTACATTTCTTCCGGTGCTTGAATGCCTAATAAACTCAAGCCTTCTTTAAGTACGGTAGCGACACTGGCGCATAATGTTAGCTTAGCTTGCTTAGCATTATTGTCCTCTAGTATTCTAGTGTGTGCATAATACTTATTAAACGCTCTTGAAAGCTCAATTAAATACTTAGCAATTTGTGAAGGATCTGCTAGTTCAAATGCTTTAACTATTACATCTGGAAATTCTTTTAGTTGCATGACAATTGGCCAAGCTTCAACTGATAACCCTTCATATTTACTATCTTTCGAATTATATTGACCTTTTCGAAGTAGTGAACAAATCCGTGCATACGAATATTGCACATATGGTCCTGTTTCCCCTTCAAAATTCAACATTTCTTCAAGCGAAAATTCTATATCATTCATACGATGATTTTTTAAATCGTGGAAGATAACAGCTCCTGTTCCAACTGCCTTGGCTACTTCTTCTTTTTGCTTCAGGTTTGGATTTTTTTCTTCTACATTATTCTTAGCTAATTGGATAGCCTCAGTTAATACTTCATCAAGCAGTACAACTTTTCCTTTACGAGTAGACATTTTCTTACCGTCTTTTAGCATCATGCCGAAGGGAATATGCTGTAATTCTTCTGCCCACTCATACCCCATTTTATCTAATACTCTAAATAACTGTTTAAAATGTAGTGATTGTTCATTCCCCACAACGTAAAAAGATTTTTTTGATTTATATGTTTCATGTCTATAAAGAGCTGCTGCTAAATCTCGAGTCGCATAAAGTGTTGTACCATCTGTTTTCTTTATCAAACAGGGTGGGATGTTTGATAAATTAACGACCATCGCACCGTCTGATTCTTCAAGAAGCTCTTTTTCCGTTAACAAGTTTACTATGCGCTCCATTTTGTCATTATAAAAGGCTTCACCAGTATATGAGTCAAATCGTATGCCAAGCAATGCATATACCTGTTCAAATTCTTTCAACGATGCTTCTCTAAACCATTGCCATAATTGTAGTGATTCTGTATCACCTTGCTCTAACTTTTTAAAAGCAGCACGTGCTTGATTATTTAATGAGTCATCATGTTCTGCCTCATCATGAAATTTCACATAAATCTTTAATAATTCACGTACTGGTGATTGCTCAATCAGCTCCTTTTCACCCCATAAATGGTAAGCCACAATTAGCTTTCCAAATTGAGTACCCCAATCGCCTAAGTGATTAATACGTACTACTTCATAGCCATTTTTCTCAGCAATATTGGCTAATGCATTACCAATAACCGTTGACCGTAAATGCCCCATTGAAAATGGTTTTGCGATATTAGGTGATGAAAAATCAATCGTAATCGTTTCGCCTTTTCCATATTTTCGTTGTCCATAAGTTGATTGACTATCCACAATACTCGATAAAACCACTTTAGAGATTTTCGATTGCTTGAGGAATATATTCACATACCCACCAACTGCTTCAACCTTTTCTATGATGTCATTCTTAATTTTCTCACTTAAATCTTTTGCTATATTATTCGGTGATTGACGGAAAATTTTCGCTAATGCAAAGCATGGAAATGCATAATCACCTAGATGTGCATATTTTGGTGTCTCTATTGTTCGTTCAATATCACCCTTTGCTAATTGACCTTCTACTGCTTCAAATAATGAATTGATTATTAATTTCTTGTCTTCCATCCTATTTACCTCCTCCAAAAATAAAAGCGCAGAGTACCTGGGGTTAAATACAATTGATACCTAAAAACAATAAAAAAAGCCCCCGTCTCTAATACAAGAGACGAGAGCATAATTCCCGTGGTACCACTCTAGTTGCCACAATATGTGACCACTTTCCATTGTTAACGAGGTGACTCCCCGATCTTTTCTACTGCTATTTCAAAAAGCTTCTCCAAAGTGCGTTTCATTTATGTTCCATGTATTAGGCTCTCACTATCCCTAACTCGCTAGACATTTCCCCATAAACTACTCTCTTTTTCATAGAATTCTTTTATTAAATTGTAATCATGTTATATTTAATTTGAAAATAAGTCAATGTTTGAGAAAAAATTTTTTTACATTAATTTAAAGACAATTCCTGTTATATATCAAATTTTATTAAGTAATTCAACCTTGTACAAATATCCCTTATCGTATTAGCCCTTCAAAAACATGCCTACCTTCTCCATTACTCTAGCTGACCCTATATTTTCTACTAAACATTTTGCTTGAATACTTATTAAATTCATTTCCATAAAACCGTATGTAAGGACTTCTTTAGCTACTTCATTAACAATGCCTTTTCCCCAAGCTATTTGCTGTTTTGGCTTCCATGACACAAAATCAATTGTCCCAATTAATGTACCTGTTTCTTTATTTTCAATACCCCAAAGAGCATACTGATTAAAACTCGTATTTACTTAAAATAAATTTTACAAATTGTTCTGTATCCACTACACTTTCATCCTTGGAAAGTTACTTATTTTAGAAACAGACCGTTTACTTTTAGGGAAAATTTCACTAGCAATAGTCGATTTCTCTTTTATATAAGCATCTATATTAAATGGATGAAGCAATGCATTTTGTTGCTTTAACAGTCCATATTTTGAAGCTTCAGCAGGATGACTTCTTAAATAATCTCGGAAGGCAAGATGTAAGTTGGAGAAAATCGGCTATATAGCTAAAGGGGAGAACGGTCTACCTGGACGACGGTATTTTGAAAAAGGTGGCTACAATCACACACACACCATGTCCATTTTTATGAAATAGGTAATGCGAACATTACGAGACTGGCATTATATCGATGACAGGCTTCGCTGGAAGGTTTTCAACTGAAGTACTACCAATGTGAAAGATATCATGAATCTTGTCACGGAAAATATCCCTTATTATCTTTTGCTCATTGTCGAATAGAGCAACCCATTCTTGCTGGTATTTTACTACTTCTACCTTTCTCATTTTTTCACCTCTACTTTAACAACCCTTTAAATTTCAATATATTCAGTTTATTTTAATTGTAGCATAACTAACTATTTATTTGTGTTAACTTATAAACACTTGAATAAATGATTAAAATCAAAATACCCAACCCAATAAAAAAAAGTGTAATCCCATTCTCAGGAATAAACTGCATTCCCCATATAAATAAACTCGCAATCATTCCTCCAATTACATTCATTAAACCTAAAATAGATAAGTGCGTCCCCCTTGTCTCCTTTGGAATTGACTTAGCCACTATGGATTGAAGTGTAGGCATATACAATAACTCTCCTAGTGCGACAAATAACATACCGATTATTAGCAAAAATGGATGAATTACATAGCTCATATAGATATAACCTATACATGACATGAATAGACCCATTAATAATGAATATCTTTCGGTAACTCTACGCACTATCTTCATCATCACAACTACGCCACATGCAACAATAACTGTATTTTCAAGATTTAAATAACCTATCATTTCATAACCTGTGACATTAAACTCGCCTTTTTCATATCGTGAAACTAGACGAATGCTCAAATAATTAGGGAATTGCTCTACTAATGTACTTATTACCAATGATCCAAAACACAAAAGGAAAAATAAACGAGAAGAAAACCATTTTGAAAATTTAATTGGTTTAATATCCGCAACTTTATTATGCTGCTCTATAATCGATGTTACGAAAGTATCGACTATAAAGAAATATGTACAACTAGCTGAAATTAGCGCCGCAATACCAACTACTAAAAACAAAGTAGTAGCATGTAGTTCAAAGTAAAAAGCACCGACAAGACTTCCTACTGCAAATGCGACATATGAAATCCACATGAAGTATGTATAAATCAATTTTCGATTATCCTCCGTACTAGCATCAATTATTAGAGCACCATATGCGGGATTGACTGCGCTTTCGCAAAAATAAATCAGAGCGAATGTAATAAAAATAGGTACGACTTGAAATTGATCCAAACTATTAAAATAACTAATGTTCATAAAGCCAATAGCTGTTGTAACTTCACTAATTATTATTACTTTTCTCCTACCGATTCGATCTGTTGCTCTGCCGCCAATCACATAGCCTAGCATACTAATAATCGCTATGATTAATATCAACGTGGTTGTTAATGAAAGACCAACTTTCCCTGAAAAATAAATAACTGTATAAGGTAACACCATTGTATGAGCGAAAACTGATAAAAACTTCAATAACATTCTTACTTTAATTGTCTGATTGAACTTCAAAAAATTCATTTTATCTCCCCTTTTTACATTAATGATTGATTAATCAATCATTAATTATCTTAGAATAAAGACCGAATAAAACTACTTCGGTCCAAATAAACGTATTGCTATTTGTGTATATGTATTTATTAAGTCTTCTCCTAATTCATCTATATATGACAACTCCAATCCAAATAACAGGCTAATATAAGCAGTAGCAATAAATTCAGAATTCCCTTCAACGAATTGTCCTCTTTGTTGACCATTTTCAATCAATTGACTAATTTTTCTAATCAATTCTTGCGTTCGCTCATAGACCAACTGAAATACTTCTGGGAATTGTTCGTGAGTACCATTCACTTTAATAATCAGCTGTAAGTATTTTTTTTGTTGCGAGAAAAGTATTAAATGAGATTTAACCATTCTAGAAATTTCATTTAACACGTCGTCTGTCTTCGTATCAAATTGTAAAAACTTCTCAACTAGCTGCTCCATTGGCTCCTTTACTGATTGAAAATAAAGCTCTTCTTTGTTCTCAAAATAAGTAAAGACTGTACCGAAACTAACCCCTGCTCTCTTTGCAACTTGTGCTACAGTCGTTTGTTCATAGCTATTTTCTGCAAATAATTGTATTGATGCTTGTAATATCTGATTTTTCTTTTCTTCCATTGCTTTCACTCTTTTATCAGAAGTCATGATGATAATTATTCTCCTAACTTATTATTTGATTGATTTATCAATCATATATAAAATAGAATAATATGTAAATACATTATTGATTTTCAATAGAAAAAATCATTAATATCAAAATAAATCATTAAGAATCAATTAAATTCATAATAATGGATATTATAGAGGTTTTAGGCTCATTAAATAACAGAAAATTCTTAATTTAAACAGCTTTTTATGAAAAAATTAGCCATATGAATCATTATACTATTCTGACATTTAAGCATATTGCTATTCCATCTTAGACTTTTTTGTATATAATGGAGAGACACCCACTTTTAGGTGTAAATAATATGATAAAGGAAGTGAAGGTTTATGATTACTTTACGCATTCACAAGGAAAATTCTGAATATGTGGTGAAACGTGTCAGCAACCAAAATGCCGATCAATATTCTGTGCACACCGCTGAATCGCTCTATGAAAGTTTGTTTCATTTAGGTCGTAAAATGCATATTAGTAACATCCATTTCAACATTCCACATGATTTAAAATCTAAATTAATATCTTTTTTATCCATTGAATTTCCTGCCGAGCTTTACGATTATCATATTAAGATTATTGACTAAACCTATACCTCTTTGATTATATCCTCATGAAGTGACAGTCAGTAACCATCTAGGTGCGATTTTAAATCGTTCCTGATGGTTTATCATACATATTGTTTCATGTCATAAAAACACCGACATAGCAATCCTTTCGCCATGTCGGTGTTACATATTCATTATTCTTTAAATTGCAGCCCCTTTTCATGGAGCGCTCCTTTTAATACCTCTATAGCTTTAGGCCCCATACTATGAAGTGCATTTAGAGTTTGTTCATCAATTGTTGATAGCTGCTCTATCGTCGTGATTCTTACGCTATTAAGTGCCCGTATTGCTGGTGTAGACATACCTTTAGGCCAGTTTTCCATAACTATTCCCCTATCGCTTTATTTTGAGTTGCAGAAAATACAATTTACCACTCATTTACTTCGATATCATTTGTCTTCACTACATTTTTTCTAATTTTATATAAATTAGTTATTACACCAAAGTAAATACAATAAAGATTAAAGAAAAAATAACCGAACTGGTTAGGATAAATATCAATTGTAATCTCGAAAATACGCTTAAAGTACTTCGATTTTTAATTTCCCCAATTGTCTTTGCAACTTTTATATTCATTGGAATAAAGAATATTGTGAATAGAACACTAATAAGTAATAGGACGAGTATTAATGAAATAATGGGTGGTATATTTAATTCCCAAAGAAAAGCTGACACAACAAATATCGGAAAACCTATCCAAAATCCAAATGGAAAGAATAATAAAACAATGGCAATAATCAGTATCATAAAATCTTTCTTTAGAAAGTCACGATACGCATTACTGTATATACTCATAGCTGATCACGACCTTTAATTAAAATTTTGCTAGTTTGTTGATTAGTGGGCAAGTAGTATTTTAATTTTATATCTCCATATTGTTTATAAGATAAATTTAGATAAATTTCAATTTCTATCTATGAAACATATTTGTTAATCATAAAGGTCCTAATATTCAATGTTGAGATAAATACAATTCTATAGATAATACCTCTATTTCTTTTATCGACCTTTGTTATTCAACAGTTAACCGAAAACCATCCTGTTTCTTTTGAAAATTCTTTTCTGGTTAGGTTATGTCCAGAAATTATTTGGCGATAAGAAGTAATTGTTCATCGTGCGATACAATATAAATTTTCTCTTTATATAATTGTTTACAATTAACGAATCAATCTTTAATAAAATAATAAAGATATTCGCTTAGTTATTAGTAAGACAAATCTCGAGAAAATACTGAACAACGACAATAAAGAAAAAGAATTTAAAAAAAGTATTAACACACCTTTTATCAAGCAATCAAAAAGATTACTCCAACAAATAAACATGCTACGATATATTGAGAAATAACAAGATAATGACGTTTCACTTCTTTACGATATCGTAACTCAGTGTACAATGGGTAAGCAAACATCATTGTAACGAGTACGAACGCGACAACAATATTCATAACCCCTAACAGATAAAGATTACTAAGTGCTATTAATACAACAAGAAGCCTAACGGTAATCGTAATTATCTTTTGACGATTATTGATGAAGCGCTTTGTTCTTTTTAGAATTGGATTTTTATCCCTTATAATAAGACCTACAAAATAGGTTAGCATATAACTTGCCATCCCCAAATATAAGATCATTTGAAGGTTACCTTCCAACGGTTTAACAAACTGATACATATTTAAATTTACTGCCGTCTTACCTTGCACTTCATACATTTGCCCTGAATCCATATCTTTCATATAAACTGAATTACTATTGCTGTCATTAATAAAAAATGCTTTCAGACGTAATTCTTCGTTCAGGTTTCTCAAACTATATTTAATTCTAATATCGCGAATGTCCATTGATTCCTTATTCCAGGTTACTTGGCTTACAGGCTTTGCTTCTTGAATTGCATTTTCTAAACTCTTTACCCAACTATCCGTGTATCTCCAATCAAGATCGAAAACACCAATATAAAACCATGGATTATTAGCTGCAAAAAAGTGCTCAGAATGCGTTTCTGCTATATATATTTTTTCAATACTTGACTGACCATCTACCAGTTCGGAAAGCTTCGTACCTGTATGAATTGATCCTTTATCCATATTTAAAGAAGGCAATGTTACGATAAATAAGCACAAAATTGCACATAAAGTTATAATTGCAAAAAGTGGTTGCCATTTAAACTGTGACTGCTCTTGATACATCCTTTTAAGCAGTTGCTCCTTAGATGTTTGTTTCAGCACCGGATCTCGCTTTACATCATAGACTTCATCTAGTGAACGTTCTATATCCTTCGTCATCTAAGATCACCTCTTTTCCTACGATTTTTTTCAATGCTTGCATTGCTCTTATTGTGTTGTTTTTCACCTTAGCCTCTGTCCATCCTAGTATTTTTGCACTTTCCTTAATAGACAAGCCCTCCATCTTACGTAAAATAAGTGCTTCTCTATATTCCAACTTCAACATCATGAGAGACTTGTAAAGAAGTGCTATTTCCTCACCTTTTTTTTAATTTCACTTGGAATGGATGACATATCTATTAACTCATGCTGCGCAACAAAAGGAATAAAGCGGATAATCCTTTTCCTTCGGTAGTAATCATAAACGAGATTTCTGGCGATTTTCCTTAACCATGTTTGAATGCCTGCCTGTTCTCTAAATTTTGAATACTGTTTAAATCCACGAAAAAATGTTTCTTGCGTCAAATCTTCCGCTGTTTCCTTATGACCAACGAGTAAAAATAAGTATTTATAAATTGCATCACTATGTAGTTCATAATAAAGTCCAAATTTCTCCTGATTCATCTGGCACCCCCTTCCTAAACTATAGACGAGTGAATCCTTCAAATGAATCACCCATTATTAAAATGATAAGTGGACGAAACACCTAGGTTCTTGATTTAATACTTCAGCGCCATAATACTACAATGATTGATTGAATTTACAAATCAATATATAGTCTGGAATCGAGTTAGCGCAACAATCGTCGCACTTAACGCAACAATCACCTCAGTTAGTGCAACAATCCTTCGACTTAATGCAACAAACAGAGCAGTTAGCGCAACAATCCACTCAATATGCTCTAGAGTGCCTCATTTCTTGAGTATATAAAAGATGTGCTAGTTGAAAATTCGTAAATGCGATATCAACTGAAGCCTCTTAAAAATAAACTTAAATAAATTGAAAATAGGATCTATTTTGAATTTGATAGTTCAAAATAGATCCTATTATTCTCCATAAATCGCCTTTTATAATACATGTTAAGTGTTCATCTCTTGCACTTTCAAGTAGACGTTATAACTGTTTGTAAAACGTTCTCTACCAAGTCATTATTGTCTTTCGCGGTTTTTTAGTGACAACATCTTCATACATAGCAGAATGTAATAAAGAAAGGAATCTACATCTTAGCCAACTCTCTTCGTACTTTTCTAAATAAGATAAAATCTCCATATTTTACACCCCTTTAAATTTTTTGTTACATGAGTATGAAGTATTCTCTTAGTCATTTAATACTTATTTCCCC
Organism: Viridibacillus sp. NPDC096237; assembly: GCF_050278625.1. NCBI lineage: Bacteria > Bacillati > Bacillota > Bacilli > Caryophanales > Caryophanaceae > Viridibacillus > Viridibacillus sp. NPDC096237. The sequence goes on from NZ_JBNNTI010000016.1 coordinate 32,188, forward strand.
ATTAAAAATTCACTTCAATTTTTAAACGAAAAGCCATTTTAAGCAGCCTTATGCCCCTTAACACAAAGCCATTTAGTGTTATTAATCTCATAAAATTTTACTGAATTAAAACCCGCATTTTTAAATAATTGCTCCAATTCATCTTTAGTTTTATAGGATTTCATATGATAGTTAATTTTGTACGTTTCTGCAATAATTAAGAAATGCCCATTTCGATTCAACACTCTAAAGATTTCTTTAACCCCGTTTTCTAAATCTATCCAAAAGTAATGTGTTTGAAAAGCTGTAACTATATCAAATGTATGATCTGGAAAGGGAATGTCAGTAACACTTGCTTGAAGGATGTTTACTTTACCCTTTTCTACATCTTGTTTATTTGCTCTAATTGAATCTTTTACTGCTTGTTCTGAATAATCTATACCGCTTATCTTTCCGGATGTATTCCGTTTAGACAATAATTGTATTGTTTTACCTCCGCCACATCCAACGTCCAACATTACTGCTGATTCTCTTATCTTTATCTTCTCTAAGGCCCATCGGTTCATACTTGTATGTGCGGAATTCATAATTCTTAACATTATTGAGCCTATGATTCCATTTGGATTTTTAGCTTGTTCTATTAATCTATTTAGTAAATTCAACGCCATCCCCCATTTTTATAAATTCCATAGTACCATAACATTAACATATTTTACCTTCAAAAAAAAAAAAAACTAGCAGTGGAATTTCTATTGAAATCCACTGCCTATATATGTTTCTTCGTATGCGTGAAACCACAAGAGAACAGCATTATCTCTTTACAAACAATGCATAGCAGCCTTCGCTTCATCCCAAGGGACAGAATACCCTTTCCCCTTTGCACAGAAAATTGAGGTAGACGTATATTGTGGATCGGCATTCTTGTCATAACCAATTTCTTCAATGACTTGTTCAGTATTATGACATTGATCATAGCCGGCAAAGGTAAGTGTGAGTGCACCTTTACCGTTTGTGAAAGCAGCAAAGCTAGTACTATAGTTCATAAAAGTGGCTACAGGGACACGTCCTTTTATGATTACCTTATCGCCTATGTTTTCTGGTGGATTAAACCGGCCATGTGCCTGCTGAACATCCGACATTACGCGTCCAATATGATCCATGTGTACTTTAATTTTAAAATCATAATAAGGTTCAAGTAAAATATTATCCGCCTGCTCCAAACCTTGTCGTAGTGCTCTATACGTTGCTTCTCTGAAATCTCCACCTGATGTATGCTCGTTACTTCCACGTCCTGTTAGTAGCGTTATTTTCACATCAGTAACTGCAGAACCAGTAAGTAAACCGTGATGATTTTTTTCAAGGACATGTTGGTGAATTAAATTTTGATTGCCTACTGATAAATGATCAGCATGACATTTATTTTCAAACGTAACACCTGAACCCCTATCTTCTGGTGCTATTTGTAGATGCACTTCTGCATAATGCTTCAGCGGTTCAAAATGGCCATACCCTGTTACTGTTGATCCAATCGTTTCTTTATACAATATCTTCGGTTCACCAAATGAAACATTATATGAAAAACGCTCTTTTACAATCTGCTCTAGCACTTCAAGCTGAATGACACCCATTACATGAACATGGATTTCTTGAAAATGCTCATCCCAAAAAACATGGAGAGAAGGATCTTCTGCATCTAAAATTTTAAAGCAACGGAGCATTTCTTTTACATGAATACTAGTATCGAAAATGACTTTAGATTTTAATGTGGGTATGAGTTCGAAAATTGCTTTATTACGGAGCTGGCCAAGGCCTTCTCCTATATCTACACTACTTAAACCTGTGACCGCGAAAAGTTCACCTGCTTGAACCTCATTTACTGTTGAAAATTTATTGCCATTGTACAAGCGTATTTGTGTGATCTTTTCAGAAGTTTCACCGTATTGTACTTCATTCCTTACTTGTAAGGAACCACTTAAGCATTTCATGAACGTCACACGTTGATCATTTTCATCATGGCGTATTTTATAAACTCGTGCAGCAAAATCACTGTCTTTATCATCAAAAGCCTCAGTTAATTGATCCAATTTTAAGAAGAAATCCAGTACACCTATATCTTTCAATGCTGAGCCTCTTCCACATGGGAAGATTTCTCCCCTTGAAATCAATTTCTTGAATGCCTCTAGCCAAATTTCCCAAGCATAACCAGACTCTATATACTGTTCAAGAAGCTCCTCATCACGCTCAGCTATGAATTCAATGAGCTCTTCTTGCATTACCCCATCATGAAAGGCGGTTGTTATGTCACAAACATTTTCTGTTAAATTCGACCGAATTTCGTCTAGAGATACTTCGGCGTTAACACCTTCTCTATCTGTTTTATTTAGAAAGAAAAAGGTCGGGATATTATGCTTACGTAATAATTGCCACACTGTTTCTGTATGCCCTTCTACCCCGTCAACTGCGCTAATGATTAAAATGGCATAATCCATCACTTGAATAGCGCGCTCCATTTCAGGTGAAAAATCGACATGCCCTGGTGTATCTATAATGGTATAAGTATGATCGTTGTATGTAATAATGCCTTGCTCAGCAAAAACCGTAATTCCGCGTTCTCGTTCAATTGCATGATTGTCTAAAAAGGCATCCTTATGATCAACGCGTCCTCTCTGGCGAATACTATTCGTATGATAAAGCAGCTGCTCTGAAAATGTTGTCTTACCAGCATCCACATGGGCTAGAATCCCGATTGTCTTATACATATATGTTCCTCATTTCGTATCGTACAGTTGACTATATTATATCATTTGATTGGGTACTTTCGGCTAGTCAAGATAATGTCGATTATATACAATTTATTTAAAACCACAGTCCTCACGTGAAATAATTTGAGAAATTTGAGAAAATGGATTATATGAATCTTGAAAGGTGTAGATGTTTTTATGACATTTTCTTTAGAACAGCAAAATATGAAAGAACTTCGAGTAGAGTTAACCCGTTTTATGATGGCTTATAAATTTGCGTTAGATGAGATCGGGACTAAAGTTAGCATTTTAAGAGAAGAATTTAGGTTAATTCATGAATATAATCCAATCGAACATGTCACAACACGCATAAAATCACCCGAAAGTATTTTGAAAAAAATGCGTAAAAAAGATATTCCCTTAACTTTGGAAGGGATACGAGAAAACATGAGGGATATCGCTGGTATTCGAATTACATGCTCTTTTGTTTCTGATATTTATATTATTAGTGAAATGATTCAGGCTCAATCAGACATTGAAGTGATTGAAGTAAAGGATTATATTCAACATCCAAAGCCAAACGGATATCAAAGTCTTCATGTAATTTTGAAAATCCCTGTTTATATGTCAGACCGAGAAGAACATGTATATGTCGAGATGCAAATCCGTACAATCGCTATGGACTTCTGGGCAAGTTTGGAGCATAAAATCTATTATAAATACAACAAACAAGTTCCAGAACAACTGACGAATGAACTAAGAGAAGCCGCTTTTACAGCTGCGGAACTAGATCGCAAAATGGAACGACTCAACAAAGAAATCAACATCTTAAAAGAAATCGCTCATGAAGAACAAGAAGATTTACCTATAATTGATACAGCCTCATCACAAAAGGTGTTTCAGATTATGAAAAAGATAGCTATAGATAAACTGAAATAATAGAAGATGATTGATATTATAGGATTTCAAGAAGGGCTCAAACAGTGAAGTTGGTTTTTTAAGCAAGGTAGTTATCTAGGGAGATTGTTTACTTCTATATCTTTATGATTTTGCTAGAGCAATCGAAAATATAAATCGATAAATTAATTTATTTTAATACTCTTTTTGCTTTCTTTAGTTGCTTTAAATGTTGTGAATATGACATAACAAAAATAAATCTCACTCATAATAGTTTCAACGATTATAGTTATATGTTCTGTAGAATAAAAAAAGAGAATTGACAAATATGTCAATTCTCTTTTATCGTGTTGTTCATTTAGATCATTGAAAATACTAACCCACTTCACCCTCAAAATACGCTTCAGATACTTCAAAATTCTTTATATCCTCTAGAGGATATAAACGAATATCGCAAATTAATACTTCCATGTTCTGTAACTCTTATTTGTGAAATATCACATCTGTATGAACAGTCCGTAAGAAGTATTTATTAAACCTATATTTTACACAAACTGTACACATACATTCTAGGACAAGTTACATATCCTTGTTACAAAACCTAAAATATCCAATAAGGTGAATGGATATTGAATTATAATTCGTTTCAACAACAACAAATACCTAACAAGTTAATATCTGATCTTGCTAAAGCAATTGATGGGAAATTCACAGCAATTCATTGCTATGAAATATTGTCAGTACAAGCCCCTTGAACAAGTGATTCCGTTATTAATTGAAAATGAATTTGTCAAAAGTAAAATCGAGTTTGTACGTTTAATATCACAAAACGGTGTATCACTTAATCAACAAAAACTTCAAGAAGAATTGACTTGCCTCTCCTTTTGCGGTGGTGGAAGGTACTTCCATTTTACCAAAGGATGGTTTCTTTTTGTTTTTCTTGACATAAAAAGGGGCAATCCCTCAGCCAATTTTCCATGGCTATTGGGACAGCCCTCTAATCCTTTAACTGATAGAAAACCTGTTCAATTTTGCCTCAGTACCAAGCATTACAGTGTTAAGCTCATTCCCTCGGCTTTCTTGTCCCCTTCTGAAATAGAGACTGCGTAAAAAATTCTTGCTGTTCACGCGAGCAATCACCTGACTGCGACTTCTCGGTAAATTACAGCATTGCGCTAAGCCTCTAATCCAATCAGCGATTTCTTGATGTGGAAGTAACTCTTTGTCAATCATCGTATCAACGATGTTGACCAACCGCTCATCATCCTCATCGCTAAAAATGTGTCTATCATTATGAAGCATGCCAGAAATAGCGACAAGAACCTCACGCAGCATAGCGACGCTGCTCTCCTCGCACTGTACCAGCTCGACAAAAACATCCGCACCGTGAGACGCGCTGTGAGCCCAGCCTCCTACTGAAAGGTAACCTCGTAGATCCTTCTCCTCTTTATAATAACGGAGCATTGCATGCATTAATTGCTCAATTTCCGCTTGATTGAAAAATGGATTCTGTTTGTGGCGTTGCACAATCAAAGCGATAGGCAAGGCAGAGAACGTCCTTGTAAAAACTGACTGATCATCCTCGCTGCCAATATTATAGAACAAATGGTTCTCATCAGTCAGAACAGTTAAGAGGCTACGCAACTCCTCTCCACTGAACCTATTCTCTTCCTTAATCCACATATAAAACATCGGATAAATCAGGTTATCCCGTAATTCCGGCTGAGGATCTCCAATATATTGAAGTAACAAAGGTAAGAAATCTTGATGCTGCTCACCTTCGCGTAACTGATACTCATCCTTCTCAATTCTTTGTAAATCCAGCATTAATTTGGTCCTTGTATCGCTCATTTCTCATCCCTCTCATCCATTCGTTCACTCGCTTCGCCGAGATCATGAGTCGTGGAAATTCTGCTTATTCCTATTCCCATCCCTTGGATGCAATAAATTCAGACATCAATTTCATTGCACCGCGGAATTTGTCAGGGTGAAGCCCAAATCCAACCCTGAAATGTCCAGGACGCTCAAACACTTCACCAGGAAGAACAGATACTTCCGTACTCGCAATCAATTTCTCTGCAAAATGTTGGCTACTAAGTGTTTTATCTTTCAAAAACGGAAAAGCAACGATTCCGCCTTCTGGTTCAACCCAGTCGAGTACCGTATTATGCTCGTTGACTAGCTTTCGGAATTCTGATACATTTCCTAGCACCCATGACTTGTGCTCGAGTCCGATCTTCTTCCAATGAAGCAGAAGCCTAACCGCAATAAAATCATTAATCGAACAAATTGTATGAGTAGTATAATCTTTAAAATCGCGAATTTGGTCGATCAACTCCTTGTCAGCGACCACCCACCCTACTCTCAGTCCAACACATGCGAGACATTTGATCATGGATCCCATAGCTACAACGTGCTTGGATTTCCCATATAGGGACGGGATTAATTCCTCATCCCCATATGGGATAAACCGATAGTGTTCATCTGCCAATATTTCAAAACCGTACTGATCCGCCAACTCTATAATCTCTTCCATTTCAGAATCTGTCAGCGTTTGGCCTGTAGGGTTATGCGGGTTATTGAGCACAAGTACTTTTGTATTACTATCTATCAATGACTTCAGACGCTCTATATTTATTTTAAAACCTTCTTCAGCTTCCAATTCCAATAATCTGACTTCATAACCCAAGTATTTAGGAACCTCATATAAAGTCTGGAATGCTGGGAAGGGAATAACGACATTTGCACCCGGTTCAAAGCGAAGGTGGTAGTAAATAAATACCGCTTCACTCACACCTGTAGTCACAATGACTTGATCAGGATTCACATTGTCATAAAAAGACGCAATGATTTTTCTCAATTCCGGAGAACCGTAAGTATCGTTATTCTTAAAGCTACATTGCAGAAGTTCATCCATTGAAGTATTCGTTACCTCTAGAACTTCTCCTAATGTCATGTCTTCAATGCCGCTCTCACCTAGATTATATTTCGTATATTGATTTTCAATTAACCACGGTTCCATTAAGTGTAATGCCATTTGCATAGCAGAACCCCCCTTCCTCAATTCGCTTTTTTATTATCCCTATACATTGCGTAACCTGCGCTTATACGCTTGGGGATATATTCTTGTTCGTATTAGACTTAAATGAAGATCCTCCATCGTGCCCCCGCAGTGTTTTTTGGAAGGCTTCAACCAATCCTTGCAGATAAGGGTCCCCAAACAAATTCCAATGATCGCCTTGGATATCCACTATGCTCTTTACATTTCCTCGGGTCATCCTTCCCCAATATGCCTCGGTAAATCTTACCCATACGGAATCACTTGCTCTAATAGCGTAAATATCACAATTAATTTTAGATCTGATTCTATACTTATTTTTTTCTAGGTATTTAAAATTTTCTTGGACTTCCATCTTCGGATATGTGCTCGAATTATTTTTGGTTTGCATTAGATAAAAATCATAAGTCCAATCATTTGGTGACTTCCTTGATGCTTTGATCATTGATCTTTTCACAGCTTTATACGGTCTTGATAATAAGGATCTTGCCCACACATATGTCAGCTGTTTATCATTTAACCATGGCTGCTCGTCAATAACGATCAACTTTTCGACTGTCTCTCCTTGATCTTCAAGCATTCGTACCAAATCGTAGCCAAAGAAAATACCGAAGCAATGTCCCCCAATGATATATGGCCCTTCTGGCTGAACCTGCTTAATTTCGTGCATATAGAAAGATACTAGTTCCTCAAGACTCTGCGGTAACGGGGATTCTCCTATTAAGCCCTTCGCTTGGATTGCATAAAAATTACAATCTTTATCGAGACGTTGAGCCAATTCTTTGTAACCAAATATTGTGCCATCACGGCTGTGAAGAATGAACACATTTCTTTTTTCACTCGATATATTGTTCATCCTTACTACGCATTCCATCTTTGAAAAGAGACTCTCGGTCTGAACACTATTTGCCAAAGCTGCTATTGTGGGGTTGGCAAATAATTCTCCAAGGGAAATATTCACATCGAATTCTTTCTGGATTTCACTAATGACCTTTAAAGAATTGATGGAATTCCCGCCAATTTCGAAAAAGTTATAGTTGGTACCGATATCCTGAAGACTTAGCACCTGTTCCCATATACGCACCAGCTTCTGCTCGACTTCGTTCTCCGGCGCTTTATATTCCACACCAATGTTCATAACTGCCTGTGGGATTGGAAGTGATTTTCTATCAATTTTCCCAGTAGGCGTTAACGGATATTTCTCCAGTTGAACAAAATGTGCAGGAATCATATAATCTGGCAATTTCCCAGACAAATACTCCCGTAATTCAGGTACGATAAGTTCTTTACTAGCTATGATATATGCGCATAAGATTTTATCTCCGTTTGAATCTTCCTTGACAGCGACGATTGCTTCCTTAATCTCATCCAATTCTAATAGAACACTCTCAATTTCTTCCGACTCAATCCGAAATCCTCGGATCTTAACTTGATGATCGGCTCTTCCCACTAGATCCAGGAAGCCACCTGGCATCATTTTGCCGATATCTCCAGTTTTATAAATAATATCTTGCAGATTATTAGTGAATGGATTCCTAATAAAGACGGTGGAAGTCAACTCACGATCATTGTAATAACCAGATGAAATATACGGTGTCCGAATATAAATATCACCAACATTCCCATCCGGACACACCTGCATTTCACTATTCAATATCATAACCTGGGTATCAGCTATCGGCTGGCCTACTGGAATAGTGATACGACTTGCATCTTCTTCCTTTACCCGGTAATAAAATTTTGCTAGAGTCGTCTCAGTTGGACCATACATATTGACCAATTGAATACGGCTCCCAAGTAGTTCAATAAATCTCTTTATATCACTACCTCTGAGCATCTCGCCAGCGATCATGACATAGCGCAAATCCTTTAAGTTGCTAGCGTCTTCTATTTCCGAAACCAACGCTTTGAACAACGTCGGAACAATATGCATCAAATAGATTTGTTTTTGCTCCAGCCATTCTTTAAGTTTTGGAGGATTCATAACCACATCCCTGTTTTCTGGAATGCAAAGAGTTGCACCTGCACACAAAGGAACAAAAACATCCCGGAAAAACGGATCGAATGACGGAGAGGTCAACAAGCTAATTCTGAAGGAACCATCTACTCCGAATTCTTTTATTTCCCAATCAATGAAATGCTTTAAGCTTCTATGCCTTCCCAGAATAGCCTTTGGATTACCCGTAGAACCAGAAGTGAAAATAAGATAGCTATTCTTGTTTCCCTCAATGGGAGCAAACTGTAGAGCTGTTTTTTTATCTTTATCAAGTGTAAATAGATTTATATTTTTATATTGTTTTCCACTAACTACTTCATCATCTGTTAGCAGCACATTGATTTTCTTATTCTCCCCTTCCATCATTTGTTCCACTTTATCCAACCAAGCAGAACTTGTTATTAGCCATTCACAATCAATCTTACTGAGCATATATTTGATTCGTGTATCAGGGAATTGGGGATCAATCGGCGCGTACACCGTACCAGACTTGAATATTCCCAAGATTGCTGTCACCAGGGTTATGCTGCTTTCCAGCATAACCCCGATGTTTTTTTGGTCCCCTGTCTTTTCGACTAAAAAATTAGCAATCCGATTTGACTGTTGCTCCAGTCCCGCATAAGTAATCGTTTTGTTTCCCCAATCAATCGCGATTTTATCAGGCTGATGAATCGCGATCGAACTTACTGCTTCATAAACGGTTTTTGATTTCACGGTTGTTAATGCCATATACAATAACCCTCTCACTTTAAGGAAGTTTTTATCTTACTATCAAACAAAATCATCATTATCAAATTCTGCGTCAAAATCCTCTAAGAATGTATTGGCTATCTCTTTTGACTGTAAGGAAATCTGACCAATTGAGACACTATCATTCTCAAGAACAGTCTCAAGCACAGTCTTAAAGCCATTTACTAGATTCATCATCATCGACTCATCAATATTGCTATTGAACAAGTAATCCAATGTAATGCTGTCCTCCTGCTCTTCAACATAGAGCGTAAGTCCGTATTTAGGTTCTATCTGTTCAAATGCATATGGCTGAACATTAAACCCTTTAAACTCCCATGTCTTATTATCCTTAAATGGCAAATAGTTAAATAGAATCGTAAATAAAGATTCAGGACGGAAATTCAATATTTCCTTAGCATCGGCATAGATGCATTCATATGGATAATCTTGATGCTCTTGCCCTTGTGCCAACCTATCACGAAGCTGGTACAGATAGTCGATAAATGTAGAACAATGATTCAGATTAGAGCTGACGAGCAAAACGTTAAGGAACATACCCGGCATATTCTCAACCTCTTCACGTCTTCTGCCTGCTGCAGAGACACCTACCGTAAGCTCACTTCGATCCAAGACTCTCAACAGAGCCATCTGGAAGGCACCCATAACGAGCACAGAACTTGTAATAGAATTCTTTTTACAATAATTATCAATCGCCTCTGTCCATTGGGAATCTAGCAGAATTTGCTTAACAACCCCGTCTTGTCGCTGTCCGAAAGAATTTCTTACGATAGGCAACTCTGTGTAAGCAAAGTCCTTAAAGCTATCTATCCAGTACTGTCGAGATTTCTGAATTTCTTCTGATTGCAATAAAGCATTGTGCCATACAGCATAATCTTTATAGTGCAAGGTCGGTTGAATTAATTGTTCTCCCCCATAGAAACTAGCAAAATCTTTTAACATAATAGACAAAGATATACCGTCAGATGCGATATGATGTACATCAAACAACATCAGATGCTTGTCTTGCTCAATTGTAATCAGCGCTGCTCGGAACACTGGAGCCACCGTCAAATCAAATGGCTTAACGAATCGTAACGCCAACTCTTTGAGTTCTTCTTCTTTTGCCTCCAAAAATTGAATTTCAGGTCCAGCATCAGCTTTGACAATCTGCACAGGCTCTCCTTCAATCAACTCAAACGAAGATCTTAGTATTTCATGTCTAGCAACAAGTTTTTTGACTGCATCTTCAAACTTGACCTTGTTGATTTCTCCCTCAAGCATCATAGCTGACGACATGTTATATGCTGTAGATTGCTCATTCATCTTCCACATAATGTAGATTCTCTTCTGAGCAGAAGATACAGGATAATACGGCATTTCTCCCACTGGTTGAATAGCGATATGCTGACTGTACTCCGCTCCCAAGATATATTGCGCAAGCTCGCTAATAGTAGGGTTACTAAATATATTGTTCAGTGGGACGACTACATTCATCTCTCGATGTATTTTGGACACAAGGATTGTTGCCTTTAAAGAGTGTCCTCCCAGATCAAAGAAGTTATGGTTGATACCTATACCCGTTACATCTAGAATTTGCTCCCACATTTGTACTAAATCTTTCTCAGTCTCATTCGTAGGGGCAACATACTCTATCCCGCTATCTAAAGCATTATCTGGTTCAGGTAAAGCTCTCCGATTCACCTTACCACTGGAGGTAAGTTCAATCTTGTCAATCCGCATGAATCGAGCCGGAATCATATAATCAGGCAGCTCCTGTGATAGATAATGCTTGATCTTTTGTAGATCCAGTTCCTGTTCAGAAATAATGTAAGCACATAAATATTTGCTGCCAGTCTTATCCGTGCGATCGATAACCACTGCTTCTCTTATCTCATCCATCTTCAGTAACTGCTCTTCAATTTCTCCAGGTTCTACTCTGTAGCCCCTAAGTTTGATCTGATTGTCCTTACGACCGAGGAATTTGATGTTTCCATCGTGTTCCCAGCACCCAAGATCACCCGTTCGGTACATTTTCTCTCCAGATTGGAAAGGATTTGGAACAAACTTTTCAGTTGTAAGCGTAGGGTTGTTAAGGTATCCAAGGGCAATTCCATCACCAGCAATACACAGCTCGCCTGGAACTCCTATCGGCGCAAGATTATCATCCTTATCAAGAATGTAAACCCTTGTATTAGCGATTGGTTTCCCTATTGTTGTTGTGAAAGGATCACATTTTGCAACTATAGAATCTACAGTTCCTTCTGTAGGTCCATAATGATTGGTCAACTGATATCCTTTAGAAAGAATGTCAGCTTTTAACGTGTCGTCGAGCTTGTCTCCAGCAACTAGAACGATATCCAAGCATTCTGGCTTCTCATCGTAACTCAAGAGTTCTTTCAGTGTAACAGGGACAAACTGTGCGATTTGGATCTGTTTGTCCTTAACAAACTTGATAAACTCTCTTCGATCAAGTGCCTGTTCCTTCTCAAGGATAAAGATAGTCATACCATAGATTAGCGGCGGAAAGATCTCGACGATTGAAGCATCAAACGAAACGTTTGCCATATGAACAATATGTTTATGAAGCTCTAAATCAAACATTTCATTATAATATCCCGATATATTAATGACACCACGATGCGTGAGCATTACGCCCTTCGGATTCCCGGTTGATCCCGAAGTATACATAATATAAGAAAGATCTGTTGCTTCATTAATATGTGCAGGATTATGCACATCTCCTGTGTAATGCGCCTTATCACCAATATCTATAACAGGACCGCCAAAATCTGCTCGACCTGCTAGATGCCCATATGTTAGCAACAGCTTTGCTTCACTATCCTTGAGCATATATTTGATTCTTTCCTCTGGATAATCAGGATCGATAGGCAGATAAGCTCCTCCTGCCTTTAGCACTCCAAGTATTGCCACAACTATGTCTATTGAACGCTCCGCCATGATTCCCACAATTTCATTTCTCGAAATCCCGTATTCTCTGAGACGGTGAGCTAATTGATTTGCTTTGCTGTTTAATTCGCCATAAGACATTTTTTCATCCCTGCATTCCAAAGCAATCTCGTCCGGTGTAATTGACGCACGCTTTTCAACCAGTGTGTGGATGGTTTGATCATGTTCATAAGTCATCTCAGTTGAATTGAACTCATGTAAAACCTTGTTTTTCTCTGCTTCGGAAAGCACTTCTAGGTCTTTTATCTTCAACTCAGGAGATTGAACTACTTCATTCAAGATGTTTACATAGTGGCTTGCGAGATTTTCAATCGTTAACTTAGAAAATAAATCCGTGCAGTATTCTAGGCTAAACGATATCTTATCCGAACGCTCAAGAACATCCATGGATAGATCATATTTAGCAGTATTACTTTCCAATTGATAGAAGTCTAGGTCCAGATCACCCATGTGGTTGATGTTCTGACTATTGTTGTGCAGTGAGAACACGACATCAAATAATGGATTTCTACTTAGATCACGCTGAAGATTTAGCTTCTCTACCAGGTCATCAAATTGATAATTCTGGTTGTCATAAGCCGACAGCGTATTCTGTTTTACTTCTTGTAAGAACTGCATAAATGTCTTTTCGCCCGAAGGTTGATTCCTCAAAGGCAACATATTGACAAACATGCCGATCATATCTTTCAAGTCATCATGATGTCTACCAGCAATAGGAGTACCTATTACCATATCTTCTTGACCAGTGTATTTGTACAGTAAGGTATAAAATGCCGATAGCATAAGCATATGCAATGTTGTTCCATTGCCAGTTGACATCTTTTTAAGATGTGAGCTTAATGACGAGTCCAGCTCAAAATCCAACCTGGTTCCCTTGAAACTTTGTACGCCAGGACGTGGCCCTTCCGTTTGTAGCTCCAGAACTGGGATTTCATCCCCCAAAACCTCTAACCAATAATCTTCTTGCTCTCTTAATGCTTCCTTCTGCAACTCATCATTTTGCCATACTGCAAAATCTTTGTACTGGATTCCAGGCTCCGGAAGCTCCTTACATTGGTAGAAAGCGGTGAATTCCTGAATCATTATATTCATAGACAGACCATCTGCGATGATATGATGCATATCCATCAATAGTACATGCTCATTCTCTGCAATCTTAGCAAGTCCCACTCTGAACAATGGAGCTTGGGATAAGTCGAACGGACGAACAAATTCTCTTTGAATTTCACTGATATCTCGTCCTGTACCCAGCAGTTGACTAATGACAACACCCACATCACTATGGATTCTTTGAACAATCTGGTCCTCGACCATTTCAAAAGCAGTACGTAGTGCCTCATGTCTTTGTGTCAGCTTTTTAACAGCTTCCTCCAGCCTATCCATATTTATTTTGCCTTTTAGAGACATAGCCACTGGCATATTGTAGCTCGTATCAATGCTATCGAACTGACAAATAATGTACAGTCGCTTCTGCGCAGAGGATACTGGATAATACTCTCTAGGCTCAGCAGGCTTGATGGAAGTGTGTAAAGTGCGCTCCTTGGATTCAATGTAATCCGCCAACTGTTTAATCGTTGGACTATTAAATAATTCGCTAAGCGGCAGATCTACATTTAAATGCTTGTGCACTTTGGACACAAAAGCGGCACCACTCAGAGAATGTCCTCCTATTTCAAAGAAATTATCTTGAATACCAATCTCATTATCTAGACCGATAACTTCCTTCCATAGCTCAACCAGCTGCTCCTCAAGCGGCGTGGAAGGTGGAATATACTCTGTTTCAGTATGGCTGTCACCGCTTGGCTCTGGTAATGCCTTCAAATCTATTTTTCCATTCGGACTAAGCGGCATTTCTTCAAGCTGTACAAAATATGTCGGCACCATATATTCAGGAAGCTCTTTTAAAAGATGCGTGCGCAATTCTTTAAAAGTAACCTCAGAGCAAACAGTAACGTATGCGCATAAATACATGCTACTTTTTCCCTCTCTTGCAGTTACTACAGCTTCTTTAACTGCTTCGTGCCTAACTAATTGCTTTTCAATTTCGCCTATTTCAATTCGATGGCCTCTAATCTTAACCTGGTTATCGTTTCTACCAATGTATTCTATATTTCCATCTGGAAGATATTTCGCGATATCCCCTGTCTTATACATTTTCGCACCATCTACAAATGGGTTATTGATAAACCGCTCATTAGTTAACTCACTTTGATTCAAATATCCTCTAGCTACTCCGTCACCAGAAATATAGATTTCACCTTGCAAATTTGTCGCTACTGGTTTGAGATACTTGTCTAAAATATAGATTTGAGTATTGTCTATCGGTATTCCGATAGGAACAGAAACCCCATTATCTTTTTCAGTTTCATACTTATAAATCATACAACCAACGGTAGCTTCAGTCGGTCCATACTCATTGTAGATTTCTATTTCTTCGTGGAAACTATTTACCACTTCTTTAGCTACAGTAACCTTCAGATTATCCCCACCGACAATCATTTTCTTCACAGAAGAATGACGATTGTCCCCATCCTTAATCAAGGTTAAATGTGCAGGAGTTAATTTTACGATCGTTGCTTTATTCTCTTTTAGAACTTTATCTAAAATAAATTCCTTTCCATCTCCAGAATAAATAACGATCTGATTACCAGAAATCAATGGCGTGAAGATAGATGTCACGGTCAAATCGAAAGAAATCGAAGAATACAAAGCGAATACTTCATTTTCATCCAAGTATGTTTTCTTCGCCCACCAAATGTAATGGACCAAGTTTCGCTGTTCAATCATTACTCCCTTTGGTTTACCTGTAGAGCCTGACGTGTAAATAATATACGCCAAATCTTGAGCGCTACCTATTTTCTTAAGATTAGAGCTATCACCTTCATACAAAATCGAATCATTCAAATCGATAAGATCTGCATCTAATTCAGCAAAACGTTCTATCAGCGGTTTCTCAGTCAATACGATTCTAGCCCCACTGTCTTCAAACATATATTGAATACGTTCCTGCGGGTAATCCGGGTCTATTGGGAGATACGCGCCCCCAGCTTTGACAATGGCCAACATAGCTGTAACCATCTCTATCGAGCGTTCTGCGATCAGTGCAACAACTACATCTCTACCTACACCTTTATCCCTTAGCACTCTCGCCAATTGGTTCGATCGTTCATTAAGCTCCTGATATGTCAGACATTCGCTTTCACATTCGACTGCGATACGTTCAGGTGTTTTTTCTACCTGTTGCTCAAACAGCTCTTGTATCGTTTTATCCATTGGGTATTCTGCTGTCGTACTATTATATCCAAATAAAATCTGTTCTTTTTCCACCGCTGACAGCAACTCAATCTCCGCTAGCTTTAGATCAGGATTATGGACAATTTGCTCAAGTACATAAATAAAATGCGATGCAAATCTTTCCATAGTCACATCTTTAAACAACTTTGTGCAATACTCCAACAGGAACTGTATGACCCCGCCGTTTTCCTCCGCATTCAGCGTGATATCGAACTTCACGGCTTGATTATCAAGTTTGACTGACTCAAATCGTAGTCCTTCTAATTCCAGTCTTCGTTCATCCGTATTTTGAAGTACAAACATAGTATCAAAAAGAGGATTTCTCTCTTTATCCCTATGAATATGTAGCTTCTCAACAAGCTGCTCGAACTGATAATCAGAGTTTTCAAAAGCCGCTAGTGTATTTTCTTCTACTTCCCGTAAGAAGCTGCTGAATGTCTTTTCATCATCGGGCTGATTTCTCATTGCTAGCGTATTCACGAACATACCAATCATTTTTTTCAAATCTGCATGTGACCTACCCGCGATAGGTGAGCCAACAACGATATCCTGTTGACCTGTATACTTCTGCAAAAGAATATTATAGCTTGCCAGCAATACCATATAGAGAGTGGTTCCCGTCTTTCTAGCGAGTATATTCAACTTGTCAGTAAGTACCTTATCCAGTTCAAAAGCCAATCTCTTTCCTTCAAAGCTTTGAACTGCCGGTCGCAAATAATCTAAAGGCAGATTAAGAACAGGAATTTCTCCAGCAAAAGAGTCTAGCCAATATTGCTCCTGCTGTTTGATCGCCTCTGTCTCGAATAGTTTGTACTGCCATTGCGAAAAGTCTTTATATTGTACGCTAATTGGAGATAATTCTTTTCCTTCATATAATTGAACAAATTCATCTACCAATATGCCCATAGTTATCCCATCGGAAATGATATGGTGCATATCGAACAGAAGTAGATGCCTTGTCTCATCAAGCTTGGCGATTCCAACTCTTAACAACGGTGCTTTCTGTAAATCAAAATATTGAATAAAGTTTTTAATAGCATTATCAATATCATGCTCTTCCACTTCAAAATGACTTAATGTGAACTCTGCCTTCTCATGAACGATCTGAACTACTTTCCCATCGACCATGTCAAAAGAAGTACGTAACAGTTCATGTCTTTTTATTAATTGTTGAAGTGTAAGATCTACCTTGCTTAAATTCAGCTTACCTTCAACGATAAATGCCGCAGGTATGTTGTAACTTGTCCCGATTCCTTCGAATTGACTTAGGATATACAGCCTCGTCTGTCCAGCAGATGCTATATAATACTCTCTTTCTTCTTGAAGCTCGATTGGTGCATATTGTTGTTTTCCTGAATGGATAATATAAGCAGCCAACTCTTCAATTGTTGGTCCTTTAAACAATTCCCGCAGAGGTATCTCTACTTCAAATTCTTTATGCAGCTCCGCCATTAATACAGCCGCTTTTAAGGAATGCCCTCCGAGTTCAAAGAAATTATGTGTAACACCGATGCCTGTAATTCCTAACAACTCTTCCCATATAGGAATCAGCTTCTCTTCGATGTCATTTGATGGTCCTTTGTAAGAAGATCCTATATCTATATTTCCTTCGACCTCTGGTAACTCATCCACATCAATTTTACCGCTAATTTTCAGTGGTAATCTGTCGAGCTTGATAAAGTACGAAGGAACCATATAATTTGGTAGATCCATCAGGAGAAACTTTCTGATTTCCTCTTGATTTAGTTCTGTATCCGATGTGAGATACGCACATAAATATTTGTTATGATCATCACCCTTCTGGACAACAACAACTGATGTTACACCGTCATATTTCATAATCCGGGTTTCAATTTCACTAATTTCTATTCTAAACCCACGAATTTTCACTTGAGTGTCTATACGACCCAAAAACTCAATGTTTCCATCACTCAGCCAACGTGCGCGATCTCCCGAACGATACAACTTTTGATCCATCGCCAGCTCGCCATAAAGCTCAGTAGGAACGTCCACAAACTTCTCTGCCGTCAGCTCTGGATTATTCAAATATCCTCTCGCCAATCCATCACCTCCGATAAATAACTCTCCAGGAACACCCACTGGGCACGGTTGATGGTTTTTATCAAGGATATAAACGCTCGTATTACTTATTGGTTTACCGATAGGAATCGTACTTGTATACTCCTTGTTAATCGGGAAACATGCAGTAAATGTCGTGTTTTCGGTTGGACCATATCCATTAAGAATGGTGAGATCCTTGCAACTATTCCTCACCGCATTGATATGTACAGGCGATAATACATCACCTCCAACCAAGAGATATTTAAGAGTCTCGAACATCTCCGGTCTGACTGCGGATAACTGGTTAAACAGTGGTGCTGTCAACCACATCGTACTAATCTCCAGATCCAATATCACTTTATGCAATTTCGCAGCGTCTAAAATGATATCTTCATTCACAAGACACAACTGCAATCCATTTAATAGCGCACCCCAAATTTCAAAGGTAGAGGCATCAAATACCACAGATCCGGTCTGAAGTATTTTGTCCCCAGCTTCAAACGTTACATAATTCGTATCTTTCACTAATCTTATTACACCGCGCTGTTCAATCATGGTTCCTTTAGGTTTCCCAGTTGAACCGGAAGTGTAAATAATATAAGCCAAATCAGAAGGTTTATAAATAGTAGTAATTTGGCTTGCCTTTGTCTCCCAGAGACTGCGATGCTGCAAGCTGATATCGAGACATTCACCAGAAAAATCAATACCAGCAGGTGGATCGCTGGATACTAACAGCAGCTTACACCCACTATCCTCCAACATATATTGCATTCTTTGTTTAGGATACACTGGGTCTATTGGTAGATATGCGCCACCAGCCTTGATGATACCTAGGATACCGACGACCATTTCCAATGAACGCTCTGCCATGATAGCCACGATGCTTTGAGCCCTAACACCGCGCTCCCTTAATACTTCACCAATTATATTAGCCTTGTCATTAAGCTCTTTGTATGTCAAACGATTGTCTCCAAACACTACCGCTGTTCTATCAGGATGTTGCTCTGCCTGTTCTTCAAACAGCTCACTTAACGTTTTTTCTCTTGGATACTCACTTGTAGTGTTGTTAAAATCATGCAATACCTGTCTAATTTCATTGGCTGACATGAGACTGATCTCTGCAAGCCTGTTGTTCAAGTTTGTAGGTACTTTTCTTAATAAGTAAAGGAAATGTGTTGCCATTCTCTCAACTGTGTCACGTCTGAACAGCTTAGTACAATACTCCAATGTAAAGTAGATACGTCCCTTTTCTTCACGGGCACTTAACGTCATGTCAAACTTGGAGATTTGAGCATCAAACTCGTATGTCTGGAACGCAAGATCACCAAATTGTACTGGAGCAGTTTCAGTATTTTGCAGAACAAACATAATATCGAATAAAGGATTTCTACTAGCATCTCTTGTTTTCACTTTTTTCTCTACGAGAAGCTCAAACGGATAGTCTTGATTTTCAAAAGCCTTCAATGAGTTACGCTTTACGTTTTGCAAAAACTGTCTGAACGTTAATTCATCAAGAGCATTATTTCTCATCGCCAACGTATTAACGAACATTCCCATTGTGCGCATCGTCTCTGCATGTTGTCTCCCCGCTATAGGTGATCCAATCACGATGTCCTGTTGTCCTGAATATTTCGATAAAAGTAAATGGTAAGCTGACAAAAGTACCATATACAAAGTAGTTCCCGTGCCATTTGCCAGTTCATAAAGTGCCTTGCTATCTTCAACATCTAATTCAAATGCGAAGTTATCACCTTCAAAGCTTTGTACATGCGGACGCGCCTCATCAATAGGCAGATCCAATACAGGTACATCACCTTCAAACGTATCTAGCCAATATTGTTCTTGGCTTTTCATAATCTCCGACTCTTGTATAGTATTCTGCCATATAGAGAAATCTTTGTACTGTATTTCAAGCTCAGGCAAATCTTTCCCCTCATAAAGATCGATAAAATCTTGTATAAATATAGACAGAGAAACTCCATCCGATATAATGTGATGCATATCGAATAGAAGGACATGCTTGTGTTGATCTGTTGCTACAAGCTGGCATCTCAGCAACGGAGCTTGTGATAAATCAAATGGTCTTACAAACTGCTTCATCAACTCTGGGATTTCATGTTCTCCCGCCTGAGACATCTCTAGCTTAATATCAACCTTATCGTGTACTCTCTGTACAATTTCGCCTTTATTGTTATCAAAAGACGTACGAAGCCCATCGTGCCTTTGGATTAACCTCTGAAGCGTTGTTTCAAATCGCTCTCGACTTAGTTTTCCTTCAATGAGTACAGCCCCAGACATATTATAGTTCGTATTGGATTCTTCCATCTGGCTTAGAATATAAAGCCTTTTTTGTGCAGATGACACAGGATATGTTTCTCGAATCTCAACAGGCTGTAATGCTGTATATTTGTTTGTATCTGCGTTTTCAATAGCCTTTGCCAATTCACGAATAGTTGGATTCTCAAAAATAAGACTTACGGTGGCATGCACTTCCAGTTCCTTATGAATCTTTGAAACAACAGTCATCGCTCTTAAGGAATGTCCACCCAGTTCAAAAAAGTCGTGATCAATCCCTATAGGCTCGATCCCAAGTACTTGCTGCCATATAGCCGCCAATTCCTTTTCCAACGTAGTAGAAGGCTCGACGTATTCTACACCCATGCTCATTACCAAATCCGGTTCAGGCAATTCTTTTCGGTCCAGCTTTCCGTTAGCAGAAAGTGGTAATTTTTCCATCTGAACAAAAAAGGAAGGAATGCTATGGCTCGGCAACCTTTTTGCCAAAAATTGTTTTAGTTCTCTTATCGAAACTTCTTCTTCCCGCGTTACATATGCACATAAATAAGAACTTCCACTATCGTCCTTCTTCACTATGACAGCCGCTTCTTTAACGACCGGATGATCCACTAATTGTTTTTCAATCTCACCTAGTTCAATTCTGACCCCGCGGATTTTCACTTGGTGATCTAATCTACCAAGATACTCAATATTTCCATCGTCCATCCATCGGGCAAGATCTCCCGTTCTATACATTTTTGTACCCGGCGTGAACGGATTAGAGACAAATTTCTCTGCCGTTAGTTCACTACGGTTTAAATATCCTCTAGCCAAGCCTTCTCCGGCAATACATAGCTCCCCAGCAACTCCAACAGGCTGAAGTTTCCCAATGTTATCTACGATATATAATTGAATATTATCAATTGGTTTGCCTATTGGGATAATGTCGAGCTTGTCACCAGTCGAGCAATTGAAATATGAAACATCAATGGCTGCCTCTGTAGGACCGTACAGGTTAATGAGTCGAGCTTGCGTTGTTTCATAGAAAAGTTTGTTGAATTTTTCTGCCTGTTTCGCCAGCAATGCCTCTCCACTACAAAAGACTTTCTTTAAGCTTTCCAACTTAGCCAATCCATCCATATCTTCAATATAGTCCAAGAAAATGTTTAACATTGATGGAACAAAATGCATGGTGCTTACTTTGTATTTATTTATGCATTCGACAATAGTCCTTGGATCTTTTTCTCCTTCTGGCTCAAGGAAGCACACAGTCGCTCCTGTAATTGCCCACCAAAACATCTCCCATACAGAGACATCAAAGGTATAAGGAGTCTTTTGCATAATCACATCCGACTCATGAATCGGATATGCCGTTTGCATCCAATTTATTCTATTCACAAGAGAATAGTGGGCAATCATAGCTCCTTTAGGCTTACCCGTTGAACCTGATGTATATATGACATAAGCCAAATCCTCAGAGGTTCCAATTGGATTAAGATTAGATGAATCACCTTCATACAGTGCTGATTCATCCACAGCTATCATCTGTACATCAAATGAATAGTGATGAATCAAATGCTTCTGTGTCAACAAAAGATCCGCTCCGCTGTCTTCTAAAATAAATTGTATACGATCCTGTGGAAATTTAGGATCAATCGGCAAGTAAGCACCGCCAGCTTTGCTAATAGCCATGATAGCCGTAATAATTGAGAGTGAACGTTCAACAATCAAGGCTACAATCGTATCTCTACCTACTCCCTTGCTTCTTAATATTCTCGCCAGTTGATTAGAACGCTCGTTTAATTCTCGATAAGTGAGCTTATCATCCCCGCACATTGCAGCTATATGTTCGGGCAGCTTCTCAACCTGATGTTCAAATAGTTCATGAATAGTGGCGCTCTTAGGATATTCTACAGTTGTGTCGTTGAATTCGATCTTTATTTGTCGCTCTTCATCTTCGGTTAGAATATCAATCTCAGATAACAACAAATCGTAGTTGCCAATCATAGCCTCCAATATGTTCAAGAAATGCTTAGCCATTCTCTGTACAACTACAGCATCAAACAACCCTTCTATATAAGCAAACCTAATCTGGATATCATCAAAGAGCTCTACTTCAACAGTAAGATCAAAGTTCGTTTGTTCAAATATGGAATAATCAATTACTTTTAATCCACTTTTCCCTTCCATCAACTGCTTTTCAAGCGGATAGTTCTCTATTACGAGGATTGAATCAAACAAGGAGCCCTGCGCCTCAACCTCACTGTAGGATTTAATATCTACCAAAGAGGTATTTTCATAGAATTCCCTCTCACGTATGCCTGCCTCTACCTTCTTGACGAGATCATATACTCTCTCGTTGCTTTCTGCCTTTACCCTGAGCGGAGGCGTATTAATAAACAGCCCCACCATGTTGTCCAAACCTTCAACACGTGCATTTCGTCCAGATATAGTCGTTCCAAACACTGCATCAAGAGTATTATTATATCGCTGCAATAAAATTCCCCATGCTGTATATAGAATAGTCGCTGTAGTAGTTTTTAACTCCCTGACAGCCTTCTGCATTTGTCTATTGGTTTCAGCCGATAACGTAATACTGTAGCTACTCGGCTTAGAAATATTTTTGTCCATTTTACTGCTAATCGGCAGAAGCGTTTTTGTATCAAAGCCCTTTAAATATTGCCCCCAAAAATCCTTTTGCCCCGATTGATCCTGCTGACGGTTCCATTCAAGAAACTTCTTATATTTATTTTTCACAATGACACGTGGTTCTTGGCCATCATGCAGCGCATTGTATGTCTGAAAAAACTCTTTCAGCAGGATTCCATTGCTCCATCCATCCAAAAGGATATGATGATTCGTTAGAAACATTTGATAAAGTCCTGCCTCTAGCTTACAAAGAGTTATTCTATACGGTTCACTACTAATATCGATGTGCCCTACTTTATCTTTCATTTTAATCTGCTCAAGTAAATGATGCTTTCTTTCCTCATCTGCCTCACTCGCTAGATCGTGTTCTGTTATAGGTAAGAGATGCTCTTTCAAAACGATTTGTAGGGGATTAGCTAATTTATCCCATCTATAAATAGTTCTCAGCATTTCATTAGATTTCGTCACTAACTGCCATGCTTTAGCGAATAGATTACTATCTATGTCACCAACTAATGTCAAAACTAATTGTTCATAGTATAACTTGCTGTCAGGTTTCTCTAAATAATGGAATAACATTCCTTCCTGTAACGGACTCAACGGGTAAATATCTTCTATATTTTTCTTTTCAAGCTTTTTTACATCTACATTTTTCTTCTCAAGCTTTTTCACATCTATCACAGAAATGCTCCTCCAATCTACTCTTTATCCACGTTTTTAACGAAATTTGTAAATATTTGATTTCTGCCTAAAATCAAGCACAGGGTAAATATGATCAAACCTGATGTAACAACAACATACGTCCACGGAATATACTGTAGGAACAATCCATAGATCCAGATTCCTATAGGAGTAGATAAAAGCAACGCCGACTTCAACACGCCGAACACCCTTGCTCTAATCTCTTCTGGAATCTTCAACTGAAAATATCCAAGAATAGGTATATTCTGAACTGTATTTAAAGTACTAATTGTAATCAATACGATGACAAAAATGATCGTAATGAACAGGGCCGAAGCATCATTAAAAATGGGCAGTGATGGAAATGCCCAAAGCATAATTAATACGGCTTGCATTTGTAGCAATATAAAAAATCTTTTGAACATGACGTCGCCGGATTTCAATCTAAATACATATAACGCCCCAAGTATCGTACCAATTGCCGCTGCAGCTCTTATATAGGAAAGTTGCTCTGCAGATACTTTCACTATTTCATAAGTAATGTAAGGTAACACTAAGAATAGTAACGGGTTATAAATAAAATTAATTAGCACAGCCACGATCAATAACAACTTTAATATTTTTTGGCTATTTAAATAGGTATATACAACTTTCATATTCTCCCAGTAAGTTCCCTCGTTCAGTTCTCTATTCTCTTCCTTCTTTTCAAAACTGATTAAAGTAACGGTAAGAGCACCGATTACGAAGGCAATAGAAGTTGTCAAAAAGATAAAATCCATACCGACTTTCGTATAAACAACGGCACCTATCACTGGGCCAAGTATATTCACGATCGCCCAAATTCCCTCAAGGCTAGAGTTAGCTTTCGCAACGTTATCTTTCCCCACAATATTTGGTATAGAAGCATTTCCAGCTAGCCAAAAGAAGCTCTGAAGCGCATTTAACAAAATGACAAGAATGGCGATTGCTACTACACTCTTGAAACCTCCGATAAAAAGAAACATAAATAAAATTGAAATTAAGGTACTAGTTACTTCCGCAAAAATCATAATTCGTTTCTTGTCATATTTATCTACAAACACACTGCCAAAAATATTCACCATCGCCTGCGGAAAAATCGAAAGACTCAGAATCATCGAGAAAGCCGCGACTGATCCAGTGAGATCTAATACATACAAACTCAACACAAAATCGAATACACTCGTCCCCATAACCGTTATGGTTCTCCCGAACGTAAACCATAAGAAGTTCTGCTTATAGTTAATTGCTTTATTAGTAGCCGATTGTACATTTGCTTCCATCTTTTTTGTCATCTCCTTTCTATTTCCTCAATACTAATTGAAGATGAGGTGATCTGCTTAACCCTAAATAGATTGGCTGCAATCAGATATAACAATAACAATCCGATTCCTACTCCCAGCCCAATAGCGGCAACTATCGTGGAGGCAGGAGCCCATACAGATACGAAACCCCAACCAACTCCGTTAAAAAACAATTGAGGAATTTGATAAATAAACCATTCAACAGCTACTATTAATACAAGGTAAGTTGAGATTTTTAAGATTATGATTATATTCGGAGCCATAAATTTTCTTTTACTCTTAGATAGCTGAACAAAAAATCGTGTTATGAATACAAATACCACAATAATGATTACTGACATGATAGACAAAAGCACAACCGATATTTGATCAATCATCGAATACATATCAGAAGCGCTCTGATTGGCATCCTGACCATTCAGAATTTGCATAATACCTTTAACGGTGGAATAAGTGTAATCCGAGTTCATGTTAGCCAATAAGGCTACGCCCAGCTGATTATCTGGCTCCAAAAAGATCGTGGAAGAGAAATTAGGATTATTTCCGTTGTGATAGACTCTCTTCCCATTATCCTCGATATACCAACCCTCCTTATAAATCCAACCTTCTCCTTCCGACAATAACTTTTTGTCGAATTCATGTGACTTCATGATTAAAGCATTGTCTATTGGACTTTGAGAGGCGGTTCCCAACTGTACTTTCAACCATTTCTCGATATCATCGGCATTCGTAATGATATAACCTGCAGGTGTATTTCCTCTGTAAACGGGCGCTTCGTAAGGACGTGCTTGAAGAAAATTGACTTTATATCCTGTGGCTAATTCTTTTGGCAAAGTCTCTTTTCCTAATAAATAGGTGTTGTTCATTCCGATTGGTTTTAAAATATGCTCCGTCATATAGGCTTCATAAGATTGACCTGTTACTCTTTGAATAATTAATCCCAGAACATCATAATTAATCGTCGCATATGAAAACTTAGCACCTGGTGCGCTTAGCAGCTCTTCTCCTATTAAGGTTTGTACCGTTTTCTCCAGTGCATTATCGGCCGCACCCTCAGGGATTTTATCTATCGATTTGAACGCAATTCCGCTAGTTTGGTTTAACAATTGCTCTACAGTAATCTCAGTCTTCTTCCCTTGGTAGTACATGTGAAACTCTGGAATGTATTTTGTTACCACATCGTCAGTTTTAATTCTTCCCTCCTGCTCTAGCTTTAAAATTGCAAGAGCAGTGAAAGCTTTAGTGGTGGAAGCAAGTTCAAACAAAGTATTCGACTTTACCGCCTGTCCTGATTCCATATCACTCAGGCCAAATGTTCCATTATAAAGAAGTTTATCCCCCTGCACGATAACTACAGCCGCACCAGGGATTTTAGCTTGATTCATCCGCTCTTGGACGTAATCAGCTACTCGTTCAATCTGCTGCTGAGATACTTCGCTTGTCTGTGCCATCAAAACCGGTGCTCCTATCGAAAGTAAAACAGACAAAATGCCAAATACCGCTATCATCTTCCTGAACCTATACATATTGTAGTTCCCTCTATTCATTAGTAAATTATCATTCTGGTTTATTTGAACAACAAAACTTTTTTACGAATTACCCGAAAGAATTCTCCTGATTCAAGCATATGTAAGACAATAGGTAGAAAAATTCTTTCGGTTTAGCATAGCTAAAAAATTTTGATAAACTAACTAGATGAAGTTCTTTGATAACTTGATCTATAAGGTTTCAAGAAGTAAATAGAGTGCGAAAATCAAGCCATTCGGTTCCTGCATAAAAATACCAACCGTACTAAAGAGCGTCCAAAAGTTAAACATCTAGGGTTGGAACAACCCTAAGTAATGCTCAGGGAGACGAAAAGTTGCTTTCGTCGTGGAACTGATAAGCCCCCACTTCAAACTTGCTTTAGTGGGGAGTAGTCACCGATCCTATCCCTCATAGTTATTACAGTAGCTCTCAATGGGTCCTATTCTTCGCCTATATCGAATAAACTATCTAAGTCATCTTGAGAAAGATCTAGATTAAAATCTGAAGGAGTAAACTCTTTTTCATTTTTGTCCGCACAGAATTTTACTATTTCTTTTATTGTTTCCATATAGTTGTTTAAGAACCTTTGCATCGTTTCCGAATGATATTTATTCTGACTGTAAGTGATTTCCATGCGGAAATTTTGATTCACAATCATGGCTGTAATATCTAACATTGCAGTAAGATGGTTGTCATACCCGATATTTACTCCACAATCTATAGGAGAGAGCTGGAATACGTCACTATTTAGAGAGTTATCGAAATTACCCAAATAGTTGAATCGTACACCTTTTTGTGTTTCCGATGTAAATTCTTTCTTTAAATATTGCAGGATTCCATAATGGAACCCTTTGTTTGGTATGTTTCTTAATTGTTCTTTCAAATGCTTGATTCTATTATCCATGCCCTCATTCTGTATGGTGAAATAAGCCGGATACATACTTGTAAACCATCCAACAGTTCGAGATACATCGATTTCCTCGTGAATCATTTCTCTACCATGACCCTCTAGCTCAATCATAATCTCTACTTGATCGGTTTCTTGTTGAATTGTTAATAACAAAGCTATGATTAACCCTTCATGCAAGGTGAGCCCATAAATCTCGTTGATTTTTTGGGTGAACTCATGCAGAAGTTGCTCATCTAGCTCAACCTGTACCACTGAAGCAGAAGTTATATCATCTTCCCCTAGATCACACTCCGCAGGGAAATAGGCATCCTTGGTTAAAAGCTCTTTCCAATAATCAATTTCCGTTTGCAAAATCTGATTGCTATATTCATGAAGCTCTATCGACCAATCAGCAAACGAATTTGTTTTTAGAGGGAGAACTGCTTCCTTTTCGTCATGCAACTGTTGGATAATAGTCGAAAAATCCTCAATGAGTATTCTCCACGAAACACCATCTACAACCAAATGATGTGCTGTAAATAAGAGAATTTGTCCTGCCTCTCCCAAATTAAAAATAACTGCCTTAAATAGGGGGCCTGTACTCAGATCAAGGCTAGCTTTCACCTGATACCCTAGTTCGGTGATCTTTCTATATTGATCTTTGCTAGATAAATGGGATAGATCGAAATAATCAATCTTGTGTGCATCAGCACTAAAATCATTTCTGTAATACAGTCCACCTGTATTTTGATCATAAGTCATTCTTATAATGTCATGATGCTCAATCAGCTTCTCTACCGCCGTCTGAATATGCTTTTTATCGACATTATTTTTGCACGATAACAATATAGATTGGTTAAAGTGATTCATCTCCTTGAATTTTTGAGCAAAAAACCATTCTATAATCGGTGTCTTCTGAATGACTCCCTCACAAACACCTTGATTGACAATAGTTCTTTCCGTTCTCACGCTCATCGTCGCAGCGATTTCCTCTATACTTTCCTTAGAAAGAATATCCTTTACATTGATGTCAATATCGACGTTTTTTAACTTAGAAGCAATTTGAATCGCTTTGATCGAGTCTCCTCCGAGCTGGTAAAAGTTATCACTCATACTGATTTCACTAATTCCAAGGATTTCTTGCATAACATTGACAAGCTCTATTTCTTGAATGCTGCTTGCGTTAGTAGTCGTTTTGTCGCTGTCATCCTCTACAGGCAACAAAGCCATATTTACTTTGCCGTTAATCGTCAATGGTATTTCATCGAGGCGAATGAAAATATTAGGAACCATATAGGCTGGTACATATTTTGATAACCAATTCTTCAACTCAAGACTGCCGAATGCATGCTCACTCACATAATAGGCATAGAGCAATTTATCACCTGTTCGATTTTCTCTATCCGTAACATAGATGTTATGGATGAACGGATGCTCTAGTAAATGTTTTTCGATTTCACCAAGTTCTATTCGATAGCCTCTAATCTTAACCTGGTGGTCGCTCCTGCCAATGTATGTAATGTTTCCATCTGAGAGATATTTAGCGATATCGCCTGTCTTATACATTTTCATATCAGGGATAAACGGATTTTGAATAAATCGTTCGCTGGTCAATTCAGCTTGATTCAAGTAACCCCTCGCTAAGCCATCTCCCGAAATGTACAGTTCACCTTGTAAACCTGTAGCGATTGGCTTGAGATTCTTGTCTAGTAGATAAATCTGTGTATTATCAATGGCTACCCCAATTGGTACGGAACCATCTCTGTCTTTATCCACATCATACTTATAGATCATACAACCAACTGTCGCTTCGGTCGGTCCATACTCATTGTAGATTTCCAGGTCACCATTGAAGCTTTCTACTACTTCTCTAGCGACAGCCACTTTTAGATTGTCCCCACCTACGATCATTCTCTTTACGGATGAATGGTGATTATCCATATCTTTGATTAGCATGAGATGCGCAGGAGTTAGTTTGACGATCGTAGCCTTATTCTCCCGTAAAATCTTATGTAAAATGAATTCCTTGCCATCATCATAATAAATAGCGATTTGATTACCAGAGATGAGTGGAGTAAAAATAGATGTTACTGTTAAATCAAAAGAGATGGATGAATACAGGGCGAATACTTCCTGTTCTTTTACATATGTCTTCTTTGCCCACCAAATATAATGAACCAGATTTCGGTGTTCAATCATCACTCCCTTCGGCTTGCCAGTTGAACCCGAAGTATAGATGATATAAGCCAAGTCTTTTGATGTTTGGTCACAATCTACATTTGTTTTATTCCCAGTGTAAATATGCTCCTGGTGTAAATCAAAAACGGCCCCCTGGAATTCTAGATCATGATGCAACTCATCATCGGTAAGTAAAATAACCGCCTCTGAATCTTGCAACATGAAGTTGATTCTCTCGATAGGATAATTAGGCTCAATCGGTAGATAAGCTCCGCCAGCTTTGAGAACTGCTAAGATAGCCACAACTAGCTCCAAGGAATGGTTAGCTTTAATAGCTACGATTTTCTCTTTTGTAACCCCTTGTTCTTTTAAGAAAGAAGCTAGTTGATTCGCTCTTTCATTCAATTCACGATAAGTGAGGGTTTTCCCATCACTTAAGAGGGCTACCTGATCAGGTGATTTTTCTACTTGTTCTTCAAAAAGTTGATGGATCGTCTTATTATCTGGATAACTAATCTTCGTTGCGTTCGCTGCATAAATTTTTTCATGGAATTCTTTCTCACTGTATAGCTGCACATCTTCAATAATCATATCTTCATTACCCAAAAATTGATTTACGATATTTTGAATGTGTGCATACATGTTAGTGATTTCCTCTTCCCGATAATCACTTATTTTATAGTCAAAACTAAGATTAATATAATCCTCCTGCCACTCATTTACGACCAATTGCATTGAATTACTTTGATTTCCGCCATTGTACTCCTTTACTTCAGCAGGTACACCACCAACCTCTTTTATATATTGCGTATTGTAGTAATTAACGCAAACCTTGAACAAACTATCGTAGCCCTTTTTATTCAACTCTAAGTCAGAAATTAAAAGGTCATACGGATATTTCTGATGTACTAAACAATGCTTTAATTCTCGAAGTACCTCTTTCAACATTTCTTTTATAGTAAGTTTAGGATTTACCTTCATTCTTACTGGGACTGTACTCGTATACATCCCTATCGTGTTTTTATCCATCTTATCCGTACGGTTCAATACAGGAGTACCTAGTACAATATCCTCTTGATCCAATACTTTATAATAATAAATCATCATAACAGCGATAAAGAATGTATTAAGTGAAGATCTGTGTTCTTGAATAAATCTCCTAATCTCCAGTGACATTTGATAATCGAGTTTAAATGATTTACGTCTAGATTCTGTATTGGAAATGCTTTTATATAAAAAATATTCAGATAAATCATTAAACTTACTATTCCAAAAATCTTTATTTTTCAGAAATCTTTCTGATTGGAAATACTCTTTCTCTTTTTTTATGTATTCGATATAGGAATACTTCTCAACGGATTCAGCTTGCTTATCTTCTAATAAATTGATATATAGATCACAGACTTGCTTTTGAAGCAAGTTGGTTGACCAACCATCCGAAATAATGTGATGAACATTAAACAAAAGACCACATTCATTCTCGGCAATTTTATAAATGGCGATGTAATATAGATCACTGTTTTCTAATTGAAACGCTTTTCGAAAAGTCTCTTGTACCCAATCTTCACAAGCAATTAATGGCTGATCACAAATACTAAAATCTATAAAATCAATTTTGGAACGTCTGTATTCACTAACGTATTGATAAGGCTCTCCTAATCTTTCAGAGAACCGTAAGCGCATCCCTTCATTATTCTCAATTACGGCATGAATGGCTTGTTCCAACAATTCCATATTGATTTTGCCTTTCATTTGTAAACAGCCACCAATATTATGAATAGCTGAATTTGTATGAATTTTTTCGGTATACCATATGCGTTTTTGCGGATGGGTCAAGTTAAACTCCATGTCACTGCTCCTCTTGATAATTTTTCTAATTTACATATCATTATGAGTAAACTTGTGCTCTTTTCTGACTAGATAAACATCGTTAATAAAAATTATCTATCCTTACATATTTTGAGATACGAGAAAGCCCATGCAGGAATTTACTCCGCCTTTAGGCATGGGATGGTAGTATCGCTTTTACAAAGCAAAACATACTATAATTTCGTCATAGTCATGAAAAAGACTCTAAAACAATCATGTTCTCTGAAAATAGAATACATATGAAGTTGGAGTAGCAAATTCTTCCTCCATAAAATGTAGTAAGTCGTCAAGAACAAGACGCTAAAACATTTGAGAACAAACTAACTGACTCGTTGTAACAGAACGAGTGCCGTATCTGCTATGCGGACGGGTAATGACATACCCGAACCTTGCACGTCAAGCGTACTAGAAATAGACTCGCTCTTTGGTAGCAAGAATCCCACTTACCTTAGCCGTGGGAGTGTCAATCTATATGTAAGTAGTAGTTACCAAAAGTAGTAAAAACACAAAAACGAAAATTTTATCTAATTTAATTTTAAGTTATATTTATACGTCCCAATAATGTATTAATTAAATGAATGATAGAATGAAATTGATTATTAATAAAAAAATGCCCCCCATCAAAAGCGAAAATTTTCGGTTGTCTTTTCGCATGGATGCACCATTCATCTAATTCTTCTATAGTAGTTAAGTTATCATCCTTACCATATAAAACGACAATATCACTGTCGATTTTATCTTGTTTCTCATTGTAATTGTAAGTCTCGACCAATCTAAAGTCGGCTCTTAAAATCGGAACAAAAAAATTAAATAATTCATTATTTTCCACTATTTCCTTTTCAAATCCCTCCAACGACAAGAGTTCTTGTCGAAATTTGTCGTCTGAAAGTTGGTGTATCTCTTTCTTTCTCTTCAGATGCGGAGGATTTTTTCCAGAAATAATAATAAGCTCTGGCAACATATTTTTTTCAATCATTAGTTTATGGGCACACTCATAGGCAAGTAAACTTCCCATGCTGTGACCGAAAAAGGCAAAGGGTGTTCCATCCAAATGCTTTTCTATTTCTTGAACGATGTCATTGATCGCTTCATCAAAAGACTGATAAAAAGGCTCTTCTATTCTTCTACCTCTACCCGCTGGCTCGATTGGGATCAGTTGAATAGACGGTAACAATTTACTTCTCCATTTCATATAGATACTGCTTGATCCTCCAGCATAAGGAAAACAAAAAAGCTTAATATGATTCATCGTACCTCCCAGATAGTCTTGCGATTTCTATAAATTTTATTAATTCGGAAAAATTGATGAATGTTATTTTTTCAGAGAAGTCATTTGATTCTGAACAAACGGAAAATTTATGTGAATCATCCACATAATATTGCTTTCAATAGTATTGTATGTGACTATTTACTTCTTCAATCTCCATATAATTCTGCCTGTATCTTTTCACGGCAACTGAATGTAAAGGTATAGCTAATCCTTTACCTACTACTTTTATGTAACTTTCTTCCATCGTCCACAATTCGTAAAAATAAGCTAGACGTTCATTCCTATTTTTGATAAGAAGATTATTATATTCCTCACTCGAAAAGAACCTTTCAGAAATACTTATACTGTCAATCGGTTCTATTTTCTCAATATCGACGCCAATCTGATCTTTATCAACAGCACAAGCTATCCATTCACCTGAATGTGATACATTAAACTGAAAATCTGTAGCATTACATAAATGCGGCTTCCCGTATAAATTATTAGAAAAATTAATTTCAGAGTTTTTTAGTTGGAGCTTTCTACAAATTATTGACCTAACCAATATGCTTAATAAATCGGGCAATTTTCTGCTTTTTTCAACTGAAACGTGACGAAGCAACTCTCGAAGTAATTCAGGTTCTATTTTCTCTGGAATTTTACCGATATACACCTCTATCACTACGCTTCATATTTCCTTTCTTAATAGAATATTTAGAGCGCCGAAGAATATATCATCCAATATATTGACCACAAATATTGAAATCGACAAATCAAAAAGGCAGAATTTAACAACAACTACCATTTATTATATGGGTATATATGTTTTAGTGTCAATATATTTACAATTGCGTTTAACCATATACTAACATAGCAGTTGATTTCACAAAAATAGACAGACCTATCTCGTTATTTGTTCATACTCTTTTAAAAATATAAACATCTCACTCAGCCAACCTGTCGGTAAAGAATCAATGATTGAAAGACATGACGTTTCTTCGTTTTATCAAACAACCAACAAATCAATACATACGCAGTTAAAGCGACATAAAGCTGATTAAATACGGCATTCTTAGTCGTGACAAATAACATGGAAGCATTTAAATTTTGCTTTATCTAACGGAAAAACACTTCAATCCCCCAACGAGCTTTATACATATTGGCGATGTCTTCGGCAGATATACTCATAAGATTTGTTACAACACGGATTTCACGGTTTTGGTCATCTTTAAAGAAGACCATCCGATGTCTACATGTAGAACGTGATTGTTCTGTTCCCAGTTGGCACGTCATGTCTTTTGTGACAGAATTCTTTGGAATCAATCGTTTTAAAGCGTGTGGTCGATGAATCTTCACATTGACTTTTACCCGAATTCCGAAAAATTGATCTTTATTCAA
This sequence comes from Viridibacillus sp. NPDC096237, assembly GCF_050278625.1. Classification (NCBI taxonomy): domain Bacteria; kingdom Bacillati; phylum Bacillota; class Bacilli; order Caryophanales; family Caryophanaceae; genus Viridibacillus; species Viridibacillus sp. NPDC096237. Next base: position 65,952 of record NZ_JBNNTI010000016.1, read on the forward strand.
GAACTGGTCAATGCGACTGATGTTGAAATAAGCTCGATCTTCGTAGTAATTCGTCTTGTTCTTCAACAGTATACTTACGATAATAAAACTTTTATCTGCCAATGATTCACCTATTGGAAAATCATGTATAAGACCTGTTGTTTCAAAAACTTCATGAGGCATCATTGTTTCAGGGGTGTAGCTAACATGAAGTTTAATACCTACACGTTCTCCATGGTAAAGAGCCCGAGGTAGACGATTTTTCCTACTGTAATCGTATGGAATCAATCAACAATAATTCTTTTGGTATATTTAAATGACGATGAGTAATTCGAATGCATTTAGAACACATTAATTCGAAAATACGTTTAAAGAGATTGTATTTAACATACTCATTTTCTTTGAAAAAGAAGAATAGTTTAGCTTCCTCAACCCATAATGTGAACCTACATCTGCACAATGGCGATAACTTTTCCATTAAAGAGCAGCAGCACTTATCATATATTGAAGGAGTGTAAACAATCTATTTTATTGGATGAATCGTTGTATTGTAGGTATTTTTGAATTCTATCTATTTCGTTTGGAGATATAACCTTTTGAATCAAATTAGGAAACATGATATTCTTATTCGTAAGAGACATCCTTTCTAATTTGGTGAGTTAGCACTTCCATTTTATAAGAAGGATGTCTCTTTTTGTATTTATTCGATTGGTTTTTTATGGATAATCAACATGCGTAATAATCGGTATCAAAAACAGTACAAAAGATCTGGTTGGTGATGCTATGAATATCGAATTCATTAGAAACTTTACACAAAGAATAAGTATCTTCAAGTAACTTTAAGCATGGAAATGAATTTCTATTTATAATTTCACTCCAATATTAAAACATCAAATCCAATAGTCGATCGATACCCCGGCTCATTTGGGTTAATTAATGAAATAGGTGTTACTGCATGCCATAACTCTGATCCTTTATCTGGTTGAAAGATACCTTGACCAGACTGCAATGTAATATTGAGTAGAGGCGTTCTTGCATCAGCACCATAAATAATACTTTTTCCACCACTAACATTATTTCTTTCGACCACCAATGCAGATACAATATAATCCATTCCATCTTGATGAATTCCTTCAGGCGAGTTGGAGCTTATCTGGTCTGGAATACACAGAATTAAAGTGTGATGAATTGAAATACTTAGTTTTTTCACAAAATTATTATATTCTTTAACCTTATCTCCAACTTGAATTAGAATTTTCTTAAGGTCTTCATCAAATAGGTACTCAGGCAACTCTTTGAATTTCCGGGGAATCAGGCGATAATCTAAATCATTAGTGGAGATCGTTGCTTCAGTTTGTTGAAATGTACCACAAGGAATTCGTTGAATTCCCCAACCCATTCCTTCCCAAGTCAATTCACATTCAGAAATAAGTCGCATTCTTGTCGGTTGTAAAGAAGAGATTTTTAAAAAAACATCACTAGGTACACTTGGGAAGATTTCAGGTAAATCGCTATCAGGGATTTCACCTTTGTAAATCTTTATCCAAACACCATTCCCTATTTTATCCAATTCATTTTGTGACAAATGCGACTGTAAAATTTCTATTTTATTTTTTTGAATCAAGTAAGCATCAGGTTCATACTCCTTATATCCCTTTCTTAGCTTGTCTTTCATTTTTTCTAAATCGATATCAAGATCAATTACATTTACAATACTAATTGGTGTATCTAATTCTTTTAATAACACAATCATCTCTCCTATTATCATTCTAAAATTTGGTACGGAATCCGTTGAAATTTCTGTTACAGTTTCAAGATTAAATCGTTCATCTAACTGTTCAACTGTCTTTTATAGAAGATATATCTGATGGACTACTTTCTTTTTCTGCAGCAAGGGCAGAAGGTGCAAATAATGTTGCTACCAATGTGGTAGAAGTTAATACTTTAAATGCATGTTTTTCCATGGATTAAACTCCCCTTAAATTAAAAATTATGTATAATATGAAAATATTACCACAATTAATACAATACAGAATATTCAATATTTAATCAAATATAAAATATCACGGCGGATGTTAATTTTAGAAAAATAGACACACCTATCCCTTTATTTGTTCATACTCTTTTAAAAATATAAACATCTCACTTAGCCAACATATCGGTAAAGAATCAATGATTGAAAGACATGACGTTTCTTCGTTTTATCAAACAACCAACAAATTAATACATACCAGTTAAAACGGCATAAAGCTGATTAAATACGGCATTCTTAGTCGTGCCAAATAACGTGGAAGCATTTAAATTTTGCTTCATCCAACTGAAAACACTTCAATCCCCCAACGAGCTTTATACATATTGGCGATTTCTTCGGCAGATACACTCATAAGATTTGTTACAACACAGATTTCATGGTTTTGGTCATCTTTAAAGAAGACCATGCGATGTCCAGACAAACAACAAAGATATCTAGACTGAAAAAGGCAATTATAAGCCTCTATACTCAAACTTTATAATTTTGGGCATCATGATGCGTATCTTTTTAAAGAGTTTCCCTTAGGTACTCCTTATAAAGTTGATTTTCTTCTAATTGGAAAAGGATTAGGTGCATATGAATTCGTGTATATAGAGTTAGAAAAATCTAATGAAAGATTTTTTATTCAAAGTGGTGATTTAGGCGAAACATTTAACAAAGGCCTACGCCAAATAGCTAATTGGAAAAGATGGTGTGAAAATCACTTTTTAATTAGAGCATCAAATGCTACATGAAATTCGGGCACAAGGCGAGCTTCAAGATTTTATTAATGTCCTCAAAGCACTTGAGCAATAACCCATAATAGGAACAATACAAGTTATTATGGATGTGTTACCAGATGGTTACGGTGAACGTAGATTTACGAAATTGAGTGATAATGTCACTAAGTGGAACATGGACAAGTAAGTCATTGAAAAGCAATGAAGGTCAAGGTATTACAGTGGTGAAAGCTAAACACAGTTCTAAAGGGGTTCAGAATAGGGCACAGGTTTTATTGAACAAATTAGATTACTAGACATTACTGGGTGGGAGTAGCAATTATGAAACTTTATGAAAGAGATTATTCTATATTGAATGAGGGAGCAATTATCGAGTGGAATCGTGTAAAAGAATCTGAAAAGAATGGGACTCGATTTGGGAGAATAAATAAATTCAGTGAATACTCGAAGGCAGCAAGACATTATTCATCACTTTTTGCTAACAATTATTTAGATATTGAAGAATTAAAAGATGAAAAATACATAAGAGGGAGTTGCAAATGAATTAATTGTACTCATCATTTACATTGATTTCTGATTCGTACTTATCTAAAAATCCAAAATGCCTTGTATAGCTCATTTCGCCGAATTCGATTAGAAGATGTTATTAAATTACGCTCTCGTAAAAGATCATGATATTTAAGATTAATAGATCCCCTCGAAAATTGATGTATTAGAACTTGCAGCAGTTGATATGCCATCATTGCTAAAGAAATTTGAATGACTACAAACTCTATTGGTTCAACTTCTTGAATCATTGATAAGTTCATTAACTTTTTATCGAATCGAGTAAACGTCTTTGAAAAATCGACAGGATACTTCTCTAATTTGAATTCATGATGCGCACAGAAGTCAATCCCCTGTAGTTAATCCTCATGATGAATATAGGTTTCTCCATGCTGATCAATATCATTAGCTACACATTCCGGACAATAATAGAGTCCGGCCTTTTTACAAATACCTCCTGCCACCATTCCAAGTCTTGTATAAAGTCCCTTTCCATCTCCTTGAACATCTTGTAGAAGTTCTTCCTGGCGTTGTTTGAAAAAAAACGGAGGATAGTAATGGCTAACAGACAAAATAATCAGAGCCCTGAATCACTTGAAATTTTTGCTGCCAAACTTGCGTTGATTGGGGTTACACTTACTACTTTAGGTGATGGAATAACTGCTATTGCCGCAGCATTAGCGCTACAAAAATTAGCAAACTCTAATAACAAAGGTTCTTCAAATCAAGATAACCAATCAAAACAATTTGAGCAATTAAAGAAGTAATATCTAATCTGGAGCGTAGAAAATAGAAATTTTTCTACATATCAATTGCAATACATCAAAAAATGAAGATTTAAAAAGTTTACTTTCAAAAACTCTTTATGAAAGTAAACTTTTTAAATCTGTTTTCAATATACTTATAAATTTAGCTTAGTTTTACACCTAATTGTTACAGATATACTATACATCCTCTTTCTTCTAGCTTTTCTAACCAATTCGGTACTATTAAATCAGGATTCCATCTTAAATCTAAACGTTCTAACCCTTCAATTCGCATCAAAGATTGTGGTAATTCAATTAACTGGTTACTTCTTAGATCTAATTCTAATAAATTTTCTATATTCCCTAATTCATCGGGTAATGTAGTCAATTGATTATGTCTCAAATTCAAGCGTCTTAACTTGTTACAATGCTTAAGTGAACTTGGAACACGTTTTAACTGATTCTCCTCCATATCCAGCACCCGTTATAACGTCAAACCTTCAAATATTTCAGGGAGATCGCTGAGCTGATTATTTTTCAGATGAAGCTCTCTAATATTCGTTAGCATATTAAAGCTCTCCGGTATATTATGAAGCTTGTTGTTCATCAATCGTAACTCTACTAAGTTGGTTAATTCGCCTATTTCTGATGGTAACTCACTGAAATAATTATCACTTAGATTTAAATATTTTAGTTTTTTTAAGTTCTTAATTTCAGGAGGGATTGTTTCAAATTTATTGTTGTGAAGATATAAATAATCTTCCATATTCGTAAGAGAGCCTATTTCTGATGGAATTATTTCAATTTGATTATGTCCTAAGTCCATCATTTTAAGTTCTTTAAAATTTTTGATATACGCAGAAATTTCTTCAAGCTTATTTGCAGAAATATTTAGCACCTTCAAATTATTCATTTTATAGATTTCTTCAGGAATTGTACTAAAACGATTATCAAATAGATTTATATCTGTAATTTCATGCAAAGGTAAGTCTATGTTTGGCAAAGTACTCAACTCCGCATGCGGTAAGCTGATTTTCATTTAATTTCCTCCAATTTCATTATCAAGATAGATTCAGATAGCATACCAATAAATATATCTTATTTATATTAAAAGTAATAGAAGGAACAAACTTTTGCATAAAAAAATATGATAATTTAAAGTGCACAATCGCTATGCTAAAAGTAAACATCTTCGCTATTAATTAAAATACGAAGCATTGCCGTATCTATTTGACGATGAAGCAAGACAAGGTTAATTTTTAATGCCATCAATTGAGAGAGGCATGTCTTTTATTCATCTCATTTAGTAGGCACATCTAATGTCGGATGTGATGCACTCAAATCATTGTAATGCCACCATTCTGAGCTGATTGTCTTGAAGCCAGATTGTGTCATGATCTTTGTTAAATAGTCCATGTTTTTTTGTACTGTTTTCGAATTCCCTTTATAGTAACGCCCTGCTTTGGAAGAAAAAGAATCAAATTTTGTTGGCATTTTCAACTCTTTGCCCTTTGCATCTACTAAGGTAACATCAACACTGACACCTTTACTATGATTAGAATCTAACGCTGGATTGGCTACATAGAGGTGGTTTTGTATCTTGTTGTACATTTCCCATTGCACAGATAATGGTCTATATACGTCCCAGATTTTAATTCTATACCCTTTTTTATGTGCCAGTTGATTGGCCTTTTTTAATTTTGCTGCTGTCATTTTGTCACTAATGCTTTACTTTCTTTTGGGTACAGGGCGTAGCCCATAAAGTTTTTCTTAGTTGCATATTTTAAGTCAATGACAAAGCCATCTTTCTTAGATAATTCAACAAGACCTGCTTCCTTATAGTTTGCAGGTGCTGATGTTAGGTATTTGCCCGAGACCCATCCTGTTTTATCATTAACGCTAACTTTGTACCAGCCGTTTGAGTAATTGCACGCTTTAACGAATATCCCTTTCTCAACTATCATGATTTTCTTGTGAGTTGTGCCGATCCCTTTTCTCACATTAACAGCTGCTGTTGCTTTCATTGTTTTATTTAGGGATTTTTTAGCTGTTGAAGCTTGTGCAGAAGCAGTTTGTGACAACCCAGCAAGGCCAAGCGTAAAGAGGAAGCCTACAATTGAGCTAGCAATAAAGATTTTTTTGATATTCAATTTTAAATTCAACTCCTTATGTATCGTACATTTTTGAGATTGTTCACTCTCAATCTATAACCTTTATTTTAACAATACATTGATTGTAAAATCATTTGTATTTTCTTGAATATGCCAGTTAATAGAAAGCATTTGTTCTAGAATAGATTGCTCTTCTTTTGAAAGACTTACATTCATTATTCCTGAGTCACTAAGCTGATAATCTTTCCCTTCGATTTTATAAAAACGGATCATCATATTAATTGCTACTACCGGCATTGTTATACACCCTCTACTAAAATATTTGAAATAAAAAATCCACATCAGTTAAAAGACGCGTGTTATTTTTCAGAATATAAAAACAATACCATTTGAAATTTATTTCTACAATATAAAGATAACGTTAGGGTTTGCTTAACCTATCAAGGATTTGATAGTAAAGTCTTTGTACATAATCCTTTGCTAATTGACCAATCTACACATTATAGAAGGTACAAAAACTTAAACCCACACTCATTTTAATTACACCAAACGACTGTTGCTGGTGCCTTCATTTGAAGACTCCTTGTGACTCGCTTTACTGCCGTATAAATCGCCCCATGTAATTGCTGAATCTTTCCTAGCTTGAATGCATAACTGGGAATTACACTTTAGTATGAAGACGATTGCAAGTAAGTTCAAGACGTTAGGTTATCTAATCCAGTTAAAAAAGCCGATATTCCTTAGTAGGAATATCGACTTTTTATTAGTAGGGCTCATTCTTCTTTGTGTCCAAAATATTGAGCTGAAAAATAAAATTATTGTACTTTTACTGTATATGTCCCGTTTTCATTATCAAATTTATAAATATATAAATAATACTTTCCTGGTTCCGCTTTATATTTACCTTTTATAATGTTCCCATCATCTTGTCCGTATGCTACATAATTTTGAATATCAGACTCATGATAAAGGACCCATGTCATTCCAATTTGATTTTCATTTACGACAGAAATATCTATTTCTTTAGGAGACGTAACATCGATTTTGAATACATCCGTATGATCACCATCAATCAAACTACCTTTTAAGAGCGTATTAAATGGAACTATATTCGCTTCTTCTGGATGATTATTTGGTTCTTTCTCTGTTTGTGCTCCATTCCGTATTGTTACAATTATTTGTTCTTTACTTTCTTTTCCCTTATCATCTTTCACTGTTAGTGTAGCTGTATACGTCCCTTCTTTCGCATATACATGAGTAGGGTTTGCCTCTTCACTTGTTTTTCCATCTCCAAAATTCCAAATGTAAGAAACTATTTCCCCATCCTCATCTTTTGAACCATCGCTCTTGAACTGGATTTTTTCATTTTCGATTCCAACATATGGACCATTCATATTTACAGTAGGTGCTTGATTTTCTCCATTATCCGTTGCAACCCCGTGGAAAACAATATCATATTCAAACTGATTGGCTGTATTCACACGGTAGTTTACAAAATACGCTGTCATTGTTTTATAGCCGCTCCACTCTTTTTGCGACATTTGCTCTAGTACTTGGTTCACTTGTTTACTCATCGTTTTCCAATCTTTAGATTCACCTTTTGTTTCACTACCTACATACGTACCTTCGACTGTAAATGTATCAAAAAATTGAGACTTATGTTTTGTAATTTTTGCATCTTTCACGTTAGCAACACCGGCAATTTCTCTCTTCACTTCATTTAACGCTTTTGGTTTATGTTCCACTAAATAATCTTCTGATACTTGTGGTACATCGTATTTTTCTTGATTATCAATCAATTGTTGCATATAGGCTTGGTATTCCGTATTAAGTTGTGGATCTTTACTTAAAGCGTCACGATACGCATCATAATTTTTTACATCGTTCGCACGAATTAAATCTTGAATTCTATCAAATGTATCAAATTGATGATTATACATATAAGACTGTAATGCAAATGAATAGTTATAAAAATCCCATGATCCATATTTTGCAAACATTGTCTGCTCGGCTGTATAGCGTTTTGATGGTTCATCTGATAATCCACTAATAATACTCTTACGTGGAACAACATCATTTGTACGTGTTGATCCTGCAAAGAATTCTGCATTTCCTTCCTGGAACCATGTTAATCGTTCATTTTGATACATATCTCCTGTTCCGAATAAACCAGGAACCTGGTACCTTCCTTGTAAATAATGTGTAAATTCATGGCGGAATAACTCTTCTAAACTATAAATACTTTGTTCCGGCGTACGTTCATATGTAAAGAACGTTCCCTTCTCTTCAATATAAATACCACCATTATTTGTTTCATACCCGTACAATTGACGGTTTAATTGATATTGATCTGGAGAGTCATAAATTACAACTGTTAATACATCGTCAGCATTGCCTAGTTCTAATGCTTTATCATTCCCAATTACACGGTGATATTGTGCTTTTACTTCTTTTGCAGCCCAGTATAATCTTTGAATTTTGTCTTCTGTTACTTTATCTCCCGTTTTAAACACAATTGATCCATCATCAAATGTATATGTTTTCGGTAAATACTGCTTCTTTCCTTCTTCACGTATTTTCTGTAAATCTACTGTATTACCACTATAGTCTTTTCCACCATAATTTGTTGTAATTTGCTCCACTGCTACAAAATAAGCTTCACTTAAATAAGGATACATATGCATCGCTTGTGTAACAACTTCTAAACCTTTATCCGGATTACTATGGAATCCTCCTAAACGCCCTGCATAATAAATGCCATTATTGATTAACCAACTATTGTCATCTGTCACATTATGCATAAGAGCAATTTTATTAACTTCATTTATGAAACTATCAATCTTTCCATACCACATCGTCGTATTAGCTTCTTTACGTGTCTCGTACAAATACGACTGCAAATCATAATCAATCCCTTTTATTAATTCATATATAGTTTGTCCTTTTAAAGAATCGCTTTCATATGTAGAGAGATTTTCGTTATACTGTTTTAAAATCTTCGCAGCATACTGAACTGTTTCTGCATCACTAGAAGCATTACCTATTAATTTTCCATAGGCGGATACCACTTTATCTTGCTCACGTGTACCAAGTTTAAAGTTTGGATTCTTAGCCATATCCTTTAATGCTGATAAACACTTATCATGGAAGCTTCTCTCGTTTAAATAACCTAGTTCCTTATTATAAAATGCTACATAAAAAGCAGAACGCAATACCTCAACAAATGTATCAATTCCCTTTGAATCATCTTTCGTAAAAGAACTTCCTCTTTTCCCTAATTCATTGATGATAACTTGCATGCGTTCTTTATTTTGATAAAAAACTTTTGTTTCCTCACTGAATTGGAATAAGTCTGTAATTTGATTCCAGCGAATATTTCCTAGCGTATCAATTAGCTCACTATCGCTCATTCTATTAAGCTCGGCCATCGAGTACTGTTCCTGCAATTGCTTCGTTTCAGCACGTTTTACAATTGGAGCTGGATGTTGCGAAAAATCGCCAATTTTCAAACGTTTTTCAAATGATAATGTTTCATCAGCCTTTGTAGAATGCACAATTTCATCTTTCGGAGTTCCTATGCCAACAGGTTTCATTTGTAATACATTATAAGGCGTTTTTTCTGCTGCTGATACTTCTGCTTGTAACCCTCCTAACGATAGTGCCATTGTACTGATCCCAATTAACACTTGATTGAATTTTAATTTTTTCTTCATAATAAGCCCTCCTATGGTCCTACTTTCATTATTAGATACTATATACCTAATTTAAAAATAACATATTATGTGAATAAAACCATATAAAATGTTATTTTTAGTAATATTTCCTTTTATAATTTGAACGCATAGACACAATTTAGACCTTAATAACCGGTAACTCGCTATGTTCTATTTATGTAAGAGTAATGAGTAAGCTAAACTTTTCTTTAAGATAATTGAAAAAAGAACCCGAAATTGAAGTGAATTAAATATTTCAAACAATATCAAGGATTGGATCCTGTATTGCGTTTGTGATTGTAATAATTAATATATTTCTCTAATTAGATTTTGAATTGTTCCATACTTTCGAATTTCTAGCCTCCTTAATCAGAGTGTAAAATGGAAATGATGTGGTCCATAATGTTATTCTTGTTATTTTGTTTGGCAGCTTAAAAGGCCTGAGTCCCTAATTACACTGGACTCAGCCTTTTAGTTTCACCTTAATTCGTTTGTGATTTTTGTAATTGACTAATTATTCAATTCACGCTTTAAATTTTTCATGTATCCAATAGCATACGGTGGTGCAGAACCTACTATGATATTACATACATTTTGATTAACGACAGGCTTATATTCATCATTACAGCTATCAATTTATTATAATTTTGGGGAATCCAATCTCTATGCATTTTACTTCTAATTTCTTCATAATCTTCCGACTCTGTCTTGGAGGATTGTTGCGCTAATTACATCGATTGTTGTGTTATCTCGACTGATTGTTGCACTATCTCCATCGTTTGTTGCATTAACTCACTCGATTGTTATTTAGCAGAATATTCACGTCTTTATAGTCTGGGTTTTCTTCTATTTTAGGGTGAATCACCTTGCTGAAGTTTTTTTGAAAAACCACCATTTCAGAAGAGTTTATGTACTTGATGAGGTTCGCTCAAATTGGGAATTCGATTGTTGCACTATCTTGGAGGATTGTTGCGCTAATTCCATCAATTGTTGTGTTATCTCGACCGTTTGTTGCACTATCTCCACCGTTTGTTGCACTATCTCACTCGATTGTTATTTAGCAGAATATTCACGTCTTTATAGTCTGGGTTTTCTTCTATTTTAGGGTGAATCACCTTGCTGAAGTTTTTTGAAAAACCACCATTCCGGAAGATTTTATGTACTTGATGAGGTTCGCTCAAATTGGGAATTCGATTGTTGCACTATCTTGGAGGATTGTTGCGCTAATTACATCGTTTGTTGTGTTATCTAGACTGATTGTTGCACTATCTCCATCGTTTGTTGCATTAACTCACTCGATTGTTATTTAGCAGAATATTCACGTCCTCTCCCCCTACATCAAAATAAAAAGCCTACACAGAAATCCTCTGTGTAGGCCATTCTTTTACATATTCAATTGTTTTTGCTTACATAGAGTTACTAACATTCCACCTACGCCAAAGATTCCGAATGTTAAAGAGATGATACTATAACTTAAAGCTTCTAATCCTCCTATATCAATGAAACTAACAAATGTATAGATGACGCTTACTAATGAAATAAGATAAAATACATTGAATATCTTGGAGCTTTTCAAGTATTCAGAAAGTATGAGTATAAAAGCTAGCACACTGCTGGCTAATATAAAGATCAACTAGACCACCTCTTTACTTTTTTTCATTATATGCAATTTTTTATAATAATATTTGCTTTATAAAGCGCCTCTTATGGGTTCTTTTCATTGACATCACAGCCCAATCTATATGGCTTTTTGGAAAGTTTAAGTTTTCAAACTCTCAATATGATCGTTTCGTAAACGAACCTTTTGAATTTTACCCGATGCTGTTTTCGGTAAATCTTTAGTGAACGTAACACTTTTAATAGCTTTAAAATGAGCTAATTTTGAACGAGAGAAGTCAATGATCTCCTGTTCTGTTACTTCAGCATTTTCTCGTAAAACGATATACGCGTGTGGTGTTTTTCCCCATTTTTCGTGAGGAATAGCAATAACAGCTGCCTCTAAAATAGCCGGATGATCATACAGTACTCCTTCTACTTAAATAGAAGAGATATTCTCATCGCCACTTATAATAATGTCCTTTTTACGGTCTGTAATTTCAACATAACCCCTTTCATCAATGATCTCCAGTATGGAGCCAGCCATTTTGGATTGTTTCTAATGTCGCTTTCTCATTTTTCCAATAGCCTTTCATGACACCATTACTGCGAACAACAATTTCTCCGGTTGCTGTACCGTCATGAGGAACTTCTTCGCCGAATTCGTCCACCACTTTTATTTCGGCACCAATCATCTGATATCCTGCTTTTACTTTTAAACGTGATTTTTCGTCATCTGAAAAGTCCCACTAAACTGCGACAGAATTCTAGAAATGAGACTTAGTGGTGAAGATTCCGTCATTCCGTATACTTACTTTAAATGAGTAAATTTCATTCAAGTAATTTCCATTTAACAAAATAAAAAGACAGAATCCACCCTTTTGGTTAAAATGAAAGCTCTGACCCA
>NZ_JBNNTI010000017.1:0-77806 GCF_050278625.1 Viridibacillus sp. NPDC096237
AATCATTCCTTCGAACAAAAACACTTAAAAATCTAAAAGTGATAATCTACAAGAAAAGGTTGGATTGTCATTTACACAAAACTATTGACAGTCCCGGAGGCAGATTAAAATGAACTGTTTAGGATGTAGTTTAGCTAATAAAAATGATCAAGTTCATGTTGTTTTTGAGGATGATTACATATGTTGTTTCTTGGACCATGACCCATACAACGAAGGCCACGTTTTAATATTGCCTAAAAAGCATATTTATGATGTTGAAGAACTTGATGAAAATACTGCTAATGCAATAATGAAGGCATCTATGCTTTTATCTAAAGCAATAAAAAGACTATTTAACCCTGATGGTATTACCATTTGCCAAAACGGTGGCATTTTCAATGAATTAACTCATTATCATATGCACGTTGTACCAAGATACAAAGATCAGTCATTCGCTACTTTCTATACAGGTGAAGATAACTACATAGAAGAGAAATCGAAGTTAATAGTGACTAAAAGAAAACTAATTAAAGCCATTAGTAGTGAAATAAATAAATAATGCTTAATGTAAAAGGGTTCCAATCAAGTGGAGTTCCTTTTTTTTAGGAAATCAACAACAAAATGGTACATAGACTTAAAGAAAAAGAGTAAATGACTGATTCGGCACAAAAAAGTCATTGGGGCATAGACTAGTATACGGTGTAGAAAGCGTGCATTAATTGACAATGCTGCATACTTAGAAACTAAATTTGCATAATTTTTCAACAATTAAAAAATCAACCAAATAGAGGTTATAATTACCATTTATGGAAGGAGTGGTAGTGGTTAGCCGTTTTTTACACTGTTACATTTATTAAGTCATAAACTGAGGGAATGGCAGTTTTAGTTGTGGCAATGATGTATGTTCAACACTTGTGATAAGGCCGTATTATAATAGTGAATTATTGGGGAGAGGGTGAGAAGATGAATTTTGTAAAGCAAATTGTAAGTTCGGCGTTTTTAGGATTCGTCTTATTTTATTTAGCTTACGTTATGGATATGGGTAGTTTTAATATGGATAGTGAATTTGTGATGGTTGCCGTTATTATTAGTATTGTATTTTTCACTTTATTTATACTAGATGGAATTGTGTTTACTGATGAGACTAGTAGGATCATTCCGTATCAAACTATTTTTGGAACCGTTTTATTTTTCCCTATTTATATTAACATCATGGATAATTTAGCACATCCTGAAGCAAATTTTGCTGTTCGTTTTATTATAGGTATAAGTTTGGCCTTCATCATCATCATTGTAGCTGTTTCTTTATCAATCCGGCATTATTATAGTAAGAAGAAAATTATTGGTTGAGAGAAAATATAGCCTCCTTGAAAAGTTGAATAACTCCTAAAAGAACTTCGACTTCAAACATGAAGTAGCAGTTCTTTTTTTGTATGCATTTGTAGATTTGAATAAAGTTTGAGTATAAAATTGAACCAAGCTTTTTAAAAGCAGCAATTGAAAAAAAGTATTTTGAACAAAATTGATCAAAATAATACAAGAACGCTCTCAGGCTGTGTTATCGTTGGAGGTCGTTTTAACAGCAGTCATCTTCGGATAAAGTTAATGTAACTCACAAATTTAAAAATAAATATTTGTTTAAAGTGGTATATACTGTATATATATCTTTGCTATAATTTCGTAAGATTTTTTAAAACTGAGTCACAATTTCGGAGGTAAATGTACATGAAAGTTCCAAAGATTAATTCAGAAGAAACACAGTTTCACACTACATCTACGTACTTGCTACATAAAAAAGCAAGTGATAATACCATTAAACGTCCTTTTAACTTTGCCATCAAAGGGCTTCTAATTTGCACAGCCGTAGCTACTTCTATTTTAATATCTCAAATAGCTCAATCTAAGGCAGTACAACCTAGTATTACAATGATAGAAAAAAGTAAAGTCATCAACAATAAAACCACATACAACTGCAAGTAAATTGCTACTAAAGACAATTCTATTACGATTTCGGGGAAATATTTAGTACCTGAAAAAGAGGTCTACTGAAACGGGGAGTAAAGCAATTACACATTAGGCTGGATACAAATTAAATCTCTATATTAATCTATTAGATTTGCAATATGAATTTTATGTATCTATGTAAGAGCAGCAGCTGGTAGTACACAATTTAAAAGTAATAGGAGTGATAATATTGGTGAATAAATTAATGTTTCTTATAATAGTCGTGATCGTTTTCTTTGCCTATAATTTTTTAATGAAAAATAAGAAAAGACTAAAAAAGTTTAGGAAAGAATGGGAAACAGGACAGTTTAACGCACGAAGTGAAGCTGAAGAATCAATATCAATGTACTGGGAAAATAAAAAAAATAGTGAACCAAGATATAATGGTATAGATCAGTTGACATGGGATGATTTAGCAATGAATACTGTTTTCAAAAAAATCAATTACACGCAAAGTTCGGTAGGGTCAGAATATTTATTTAATCAGCTTCGAGATATTGATCCATCCATTGAAGATATACAAGATAAAGAAAAACTTTACGCATTACTGGAAAGCAATCAGGCATTAAGAGAAGAGATCCTACTCACACTATCAGGGCTTGGAAAACAAGATTATACAAATTCTTCTTCCTTTTTTTATGAGGATCAAAGTAACATAAAATATGTAACCGTTTATGTGCTACTTGCTTTGTTGCCGTTTGCTTCAATCTTTTTGATGTTTTATAGCTTAAAGTTCGGGATTCTAAGTTTAGTAGGATCATTTCTAATTAACTTGTTTGTATATTATAAAAATAAACCAGTGTTAGAGAATAATCTATATTCCACATCGTACATAGCAGCTGTCATTAAAACTGGAAAACGCTTTGCATCCGTCAAAGATCCGGAATTTACAACTTTTTCAAACGAGTTCAAACACAAGGTGCAGCCAATAAAAAAAGTTTTAATTTTAAGCAATATTACTTCTATTGGAAGAGGCAACGGAGATTTTGACATCATTTTTGAGTACATTCGAATATTATTTTTATTGGATTTTATTTCGTATAACAATATTATTAAAACGATTTCAACTCATAAAGCGGAATACCGTGAATTATGGCAACTTATTGGGCAACTCGATGCAGGGATAGCAGTTGCGTTTTACCGTAATTCACTAAATACATATTGTATTCCTAAATTTGTGGAGGAAGAGGAACTTTCATTCAAAAAAATGTTTCATCCACTTATCAAAGACCCGGTGACAAATACATCTAAGCTCGGCAAGAGTACACTCATTACAGGGTCTAATGCATCAGGGAAATCCACGTATATCAAGGCAATTGCTATTAATACAATCTTCGCACAAACGATTAATACAGTGTTAGCAGAAAACTGGACAATGAAACCCAGTTATATCGTAACCTCAATGGCAATTCAGGATAATGTTTTAGATGGGGATAGTTACTTTATAGCTGAAATATAGTGACTACTTTATAAAAACCTTTATTTATCAGTATTTAGAGGTCATTTTTGGGGAAGGTCCCCCAAAAAGTCCCCCAAAAAGAATAGAAAAATAAAAAATCAGTTGTTTTCTAGCACATTTTTGAACGTTTCAATTGTTTGGTTTTTATTTTCGTCTACCGCATGGGCATAAACTTTAAACACCATTTCAGTTGTATCACCTAAACGGCTAGCAACAGTCACAACGTCAACTCCACTACTAATTAACAAACTAGCATACGTATGTCTTAATGTATGAGCTTTTACCTTAAATCCAAGTCTATCGCTTGCAACTCTAAATGCTTTGCTGATAGCAGTTGTATTGATAGGTCGACCGAAATTAGAAGAAATAAAAATATAAGATTCTTCATTGAATTTATGTCCAAACATTAAATGTGTTTTTTTCGCTGTTAATTTATACTTTTTTAGCATTTCTAACACATCGTCATCCACTTTTAATACTCTGTAACTATTGCGTGTCTTTGGTGATCGCACTCCAAGATAATCTCTTGTTTTATTGATAGTAACTTCACCAGTTTTAAAATTAACATCCTTCCAGGTTAGCCCGCACGCTTCGCCACACCGAATTCCAGTAAATGCTAATAAATAGATGATTGTGTATTGTAACTCATTCCTTGTTTTTGCATATCTAAGTAATTGATTGAGTTGACTTGCGCTAATTACATTTTCAACCTCTTTTTCGTCCTCTTTAAAAGAAATATTAGTAAATCGATTCCGTTGTAATATTTCTGCATCTACTGCAGCGTTAACCATTGCTACAAAAGTGCGGTGGTACGACAATACAGATAGTGGCTTATATTTTTTGAATAAAGGCTCAATGAAAATACGCTTATAAGTAATCTTATCAAGTTGATTTAGTTTCTGATTTCCAAGCATAGGTTTAATATGATTTTTCACGGCGCCTTTGTTAAGTATTAAAGTAGTAGGTTTCCAATCGCTTTTTTTAAATTCAAGCCAAATATCACACCAGGCTGCAATTGTCATATCTTCATTTTCAACTTGTTGCAAATTTCCATCTAATACCTGAGCTTTCAACTTAGTTAGTGCTTGCAAGGCTTTCTTCTCAGAATCAAAACCTTGTTTACTCTTTTCTTTACGCTCACCCAACGTATTGTAATAACGATAACGGTAAGCGTATTTTTTCTTTCCACCGGTATCCTTATACCAGAATAAATCTTTATCTTTAGCAGTTTTTATTAATTTTGGTTTAGCCATATTATCTTTTCCTTTCAAACGTTGGCAGGCGTTCGGACAGGGTTGGCTATAAACAACACCCCCTCTAATTAATAACAACATATATTACTGTATATTGATATCCATTAACTAATACATTTCAATTTCTCTGCGTACTGAATTAACCTTTTTTTTGCAAAATTTTCTTCGACATTAAACATCTCTTGTATCATCCATACGCTTAAACGATACTTATGTATTCGATATAGTTCATCCAACATGAAAGTGGGTATAGCAGCATGAAGGGCAAAATTTTGCGCCTTATATTCTTGATATTCAAGAAATAGGGGATGGAGGTGCATTTGATTACCACTATGCAACAGAACATGACAGAGCTCGTGTGTGAAGTCCTGCCATTGTTGTTGAGCTGATAGTTCGTTATTTAAGAAAATGT
The DNA here is from genome assembly GCF_050278625.1 of Viridibacillus sp. NPDC096237. NCBI lineage: Bacteria > Bacillati > Bacillota > Bacilli > Caryophanales > Caryophanaceae > Viridibacillus > Viridibacillus sp. NPDC096237. Next base: position 5,108 of record NZ_JBNNTI010000017.1, read on the forward strand.
AACCCGTTTGCTCAAAAAATAGTGCCTGGCTACCATTTGGCCAGTAAAAGACTTTGATATGTAACTCTTTAGCGATTTGAAGCATGTTTAAATCTGTTGGTTGATAAATATGTAGTTTTGCGTAGAAAGATTTAACGTAGTCCTCTAGGTGACTGTAACTATATGGTTTCATAAATCTAGTCCTTTCGGTGTAGAACTAATGTTCTGTTTTAGTATAAAGCAAAACCCCACTGAATGGAAGTGGGGTTAGTCTATCATTAATACTAAAAACATTATTAGGAAAACGGAGTAAACTAAGATTGAAAAACCAATTAAAAATTTTAATAAGCGTAGTTCTTTTTCTAACATGTTAGCTGATTCTTTATGTAGAACAATTGATTCGTTATTTACAAAATTAAAGTGTTTAATAATAATCTTTTTACGCTGGTTGAAATTAGATACTTGTAGCGTGTCCTGGATACTCGTTAGTAATATCAATATAAGTAAATAAATTATAATCATACCATATATAATATTATTGGAGGTTGGAATTTTCAAAATGTAGTTCCCCATAAAAATAGCTATAACTGCTATAACATTTTTAATTAAAGTATCTCTATAATCATTTGTTGTCTGTAATATCTCTTTTGATATAGAAAGGTATTCTTTGATAATTTCTTTTTTCTCTTTTAAAAAAATAGAAATTTCTCCGTCTTCGTATGCATCATAAATATATATCGTCTCTTTTAGAACCTCTTGAAAGAAATTATCATCTGTTAAATCATTTAATTCAATAGAGGTATCTTTTTTATAGAACTCACAAATTACCTTTTTATAAAAAGTCAATTTTTGATCAGCAGCTCTATTATCAGAATAGATATAGTTAAATGTCTCTTTTAATTGATGAAAAATATTAATACTGTTAGTGGAAGACAAATTTTTATTATAAGTTAGATTTAATTCATATTTGCCAATAAAGTAATAATTTTTTTGCTCAGGAGAATTGGAAAGTAATTCTAATATGGATTTAATTGTATCTTTTATAGGGAAAATATCGCCATTGTCAAACTCTTCTATATTTAGGATGTCAGGTATTAATGCAGTGATAACTTTTTTATTTTTAAATCTAGTAATAAATTCCTTTGTTTCAGAATCTAATTCTTCTTGATTATTAATATTTAATATGAAAAGAGAAGAATCTTTAAGTTTTATCTTTGAAGGGGCATTGTGAATATTAATATTAATTTTGTATTTAAGGTTTTCTAATTGTGTAATATTTAGTTTTAAGAATTTACTTAAAAAGATATTCAGGCTTTTTGCATTAAAAAAGCTTATTACAGGATCATTAGTATTCAATTCTTGATTAAAGATTATTCTTACATCAATATCAAAACCACTTTTAAAGACTTCTAAGAATTCTTCTTTATTTTTCTTTATTGATGAATCAGCGTAGATTAATAATTTTTCATTGTTAAAAATAGAAGTAGGTATTTGAGAGTATTCAGTGTTAGTTGAGTTCAATGTATATTCTAAAGTATATTTTAATTCAAGAGAAGGGGATGTCGAAATCATAATTTCTTCTTCAATGGTTTCATTAGTTGAAACTAGATTTAAATAATCGAACAATTCATGCATTTCTAACATCCCCTCTATTATTTATTCCTCATCGTCATCATTATCATCATCATCTATTATAGCTTTACTTATAGCAATTTTCATCCATTCCTCTGAATTTAATTCTTCATCATCTTTGTAGTCGTACTTTACAACACCCTTGTTGATAATGGTCTGAGCTATACTTATTTTCAGCTCCTTACCAGAACTTTTTATATCTTTTATAACTTTCTTTTCAATATAATTAGGATCCGCTGTAAAAGTCTGCTGAGCTGATGGATTGGCATTTAGCATTTGACTGTATATTAGAGCGCTTAATGATTCAGAGTCTTGGTTAGCTATTTGGATAGTATCTCTATTTACGAAGTTAGTATTATTTATCAAATCTTCTACAATGGTTTCAATTGAAGTGTGTGTCCTTTCTTGCATTTTATTGTCGATATAATCTTTAATGTTTTTTTTCGTACACCCTTCAGATACGTATTTTTCTAACTCAGAAGTAATAAATTGAGTAGCTAGTTGAGTATTTTCTTTATCTAAAGTAATGATAATATTATCTAGGAAAGAAGTCATGAAATATTGCGATATCGCTAAGTCTTGTCTATCGAGAATCTTAGTATGATGATCATTTTGATTATTATTTTCACGGAAATTAGAGTTTACTGGCAAATTAATCAACTTGTTTTTGAAAATTATTGTACATTTTTGAAGGTCTCTTTCTTTGTCAGGAAGCATATCAATTTGTACATGAAGTTCTTGACGCGAGAATTGAACGCCAAATATTCTTTCCATTTTAATAATTGCAATTATTTCTCCATATACTTCGTGATTAAAATGTAAGATTACCAGTAAGAAAGGTTTTTTTACATTTTTATTAATACTTTTAGCTAATTGATCGGTGACTTTTTTTGAATGATAATAAAATAATTTTTCATCTTCTGAAAGTGTTTCTGGTATTTCTTCACTATCATTCGGAATAGGGTTATTTTTAAGACTAAGTAAATGTTCTATTGAATTTAAAATTGTTGAAACATCATTTTTAAATCGACCATTTCGAGTCTTTTTATTCATGATAATATTATTTATATGGTTTTCAAAAAATAAATGTATTTCATTTTTTAAATGTTCCCCGTTAAAAACCGGACTATAATTTACCTCAGGTATAGCATTATCTACTGGCTTTACTTCATTTATTACTAACCTTTGTATTTTATAAGAAATTTCATTTTTAATTTCCTGTTTTTCTTTAGTTGGTATATTTGTAACCATATTATCTATCCGCCCTTCATATACTTATGTATAAAAGTTATTATTATTAATACCTAATTTTAAGTATGTTGCCATTTAAAAAGATAAGGTAGATTGTTGAATTTCTTAGTTATAATGAAATGATACAAAATACTTATGCAAACTCGAAAAAAGTAGATTAAAATAACTCCTTAAATGATAAAATTTTACAATTAAAATCAATTTTTTAGGACACGTCTCCGTGTCCTTTTTATTTATTCTTCTTAATCGTCTCCCACATCTCCCGCATATAAACTCGCCCTTGGAATTGGGCGACTCTTTGTTCTGCTTTAGTTATTTACTACAACGTACTGACTTACCGTTTCGATAAGTTTATCTTTATAATCTACTAAATCAATGGGTTGTTTGAACTCCAAAATCGTGCGTTCTTTATCTGTAGGAGCATCATTTAACATGATGTAGTTGCGATTTTTTTCAAAATAGACACGGACAATCCATCTACGTATGTTGTTATCAATCATAATATTGAAGTAACTACGGTTATCACGATAGAATATTCGATCAGGTGAAATTGTATCTTTTAAGACTACTTTGACAATAGAGTAAGACTCAAGTTCTTCTGGAGTAGTAACAATTCCATCATCTTCATTTTTTTCAGCACTAGGTGCTGCATCAATTTCTGGATTAATTGTTACTTGTACTTTGCTGTCGCCAGTGGATTTTAGAGCAGCATTTAATTTATCGTTCACTTTTTCGGTTATGATTTGTTTTAGTCCCTTTTCAATAATAGGCGTAAATTTTTCTAACAAGGGTTTTGTTTTTAATCCATCATATATTTGATTTACAAGATATTTAACAAATTCCTCGTCTGGAGTTTCAAATTGTATAGATAAATAGGATTTTAATGCATTTAAGTACTTTAATTCTGAGGCAGTACTCGTAATATTTTCAATGTCGAAACTTTCTTTTCTAAATTTAGCGATTTCTTGAATATGAGTATCACGAATGTCCAAGATATTGAAAGTGAAAAAAGGTGTTGTATCCATTTTGTTTGTTTCTTCTAAGTCGGTAAAGAATTTATATTCGATTCCGTTTGTGAGAATACTAAATTTAGAAGAAGTTGTTCCAAAGTATCTGAATAGTTGTGAGTCATGCTTAGTTAAGTTTTCAGTAATGCTTTTGCACTCGATTAGGATAAGAGGTACACCATCGGAAAGAATTGCATAATCTACTTTTTCACCCTTTTTAATTCCTACGTCAGCAGTGAATTCAGGACTGAACTCTAAGGGATTAAACACATCGTAACCTAATATTTGGAAAAATGGCATAACTATCGCAGTCTTCGTTGCTTCTTCAGTAGTAATTGAATCCTTTAATGTCTCAATCCGCTTTACTAAACCTCTTAGTTGTTCTGAAAACTTTTCCATCCCATTACCTCCTAGTTAATTTGAAAAAATTAAATTTTTTAGCATTTACTTAGTAAAAATATAATGAGTAAATATGACTATTAAGAGTGTATAAATCAAGGGTTTTAGCATAGCTAAAACCCTGAATACCCAATTTGATAAGTGGATTCTAAGTTAGTACGTAATTGTTTTATTTTCACAATAATTTTATATGAAATAAGAAACGTGAAGCAACGCCTTGATAAAAACAATACAGTGGATATCGTTCAGTAAAACCCGGTAGTCTTACTGAAAGTTAGCGACTTTTCTTGATAGTCTCCCACATAGCCCTCAGAAGTTTTAAATCCTCTTCCGGAGACTTAGGTAATTCTTTATACCACTTCTGTAAGTCTGGACTATTCGCAAATGCCTGGAACTCTTCTTCGTCCTTATCGATTGGTGATAGAGTGGGCGAGTCTGAACGGCCGAGTAGGTAGTCGGTTGAGACGTCGTAATAATCCGCAATTTTTTCGAGTGTATCGTAATCAGGATTTCTCTTTCCCGTTTCGTATGCCGTATAGGCTGGGCGAGTAATCCCTATAACTTTTGCTATATCTTGTTGAGTTTTCCCTTTTTGTTTTCGTAGATAAATTAAGCGAGAGCCTAGCATATATGACACTCCTCTCTATAGTTATATTTTAACGTAACGGTATGTTACTTTTCATTGTTTGTATCGAAATGACACGGTTTTTTATAAAATAGTTGACAATGTAACGAATTGATACTATTGTTAATGTAACGAAACGACACATCAAAGAAAGGCGGTGAAAACATGACACCTAGAAAATGGCTAAAAGAAATCCGCTTTGAAAAAAGCATGACGCAACAAGATGTCGCAGAACGTGCGCACATCGAACGTTCTTATTACACAATGATTGAGCAAGGTAAACGAACACCAAGTGTTCAAGTAGCTATGGATATATCTAAGGTATTAAATTTTAGTTGGACTATTTTTTTTGATAATGAATGTAACGAATTGACACAAAAACAACTGGCTTAAAAAAGAATCAACTCGCACCCAGCAATAAACATTCGAAAAGCGGAGTACGCCACGACGGACCAATTAAATCCCGAGCGACAGCAATATCCAACGACATGACCTAGAATCTTTACTGGTGGGTGTGAGAGAAAACAAAGGAGTGAAGCAAATTGGGTTGGAGCATGGAAAAACGCAAAAGAAAGAAAAAGCGTAAGCAACCGTATCCGTCAGATGATTTTCGAAATGTAAAAGGTTCAAATCGCGAAAGATTAATCCTCGAACGTAAAACAAGAAGATTTACTCAAAAGCAACTTGGTGAGATTATCGGTTGTTCAGCGGCGATGATTAGTCAATTAGAGTTAGGTAAAACGAATCCTAGTATTGATATTTCAATTCAATTGGAAGAAGTTCTTGAAACACCGTTTCTTGAATTATTTCCAGATTTATAAAAAAACACTTGACACGTACATTGCTGGATTTTCCAATTTTTATCGAACTTGAGTGGAAATGACGTACCTTAATTTGATTATTAGTTAAAAAAGTACCACGTTGAATGATGTTGACATTCCATAAAAATACAAAAATGCAAAAACAGTAATTTGTTTTAATGGAAATATAGCGAATAGGAGGAATGCAAAATGAATGAATTAAAAGTAATCGAACAACAATTAGTTAATTTTAACGGCGCAGAAGTCATGGTAGCTAAAACACAAGACGGAAAAGTTTTCGCAGCAGTTAAATGGATCTGTGAAGGTATCGGTCTTACACGTGATCAAACTAAACATGAACGAAAAAAAGTTCAAGAAGATTTAGTTCTATCGAAAGGAGGGCGAAATTTGACCCTCCCTACAAATGGAGGCTTGCAAGAGATTCAATGCATTGAATTAGACTTTCTGCCATTGTGGTTAGCAAAGATATCAATCACCCCAAAAATGCGGAACGAAGCTCCTTGGACAGCAAGAAATCTTGTTGAATATCAACTAAAAGCAAAAGATGTTTTAGCTCAAGCGTTTATACCAAAACAACCGTCATCGCCTTTGGAAATCATGCAAATGCAAATTCAACAAATGATTGAGCATGACAAGCGAATTAAAGATGTAGAACACCGAATGCAGGCTACAGAAGAAAAACAAGAGAACATCTCTAACATCCTTTTACTCAACCCAGCTGAATGGCGTTCCAAAGTAACGACAATATTAAATCGAATTGGACAAACACGAGGTGGCTTTGAAGAATTCCGGAATGTTCGCAACGAAAGCTATGAAGTACTTGAACAACGTGGGCGCTGTAAATTAGAAGTCCGTGTCAATAACCGTAAAAAAGAAATGGCTTTAAACGGTGTTCCTAAATCTAAAATTAGTAAAGTTTCAAAGATCGATGTTATTGCAGAAGATACAAGATTGACTGAAATTTATTTAGCGATTGTCAAAGAAATGGCAATCAAATATCAAGTGAATGCAACAGAAATCGCATAAAGGCAGGTGATATCAATTGAACTTAGCACAAATCGAAATTGCAGTTGATAAGGAAATGGTACAACGGTCACTGGATAATATGGTTCGAGATTACACTAGACCGCGCTTGCTTCTATGCGACATAGATGAATTAAAGCGCATTACATGCATGTCACCATCATCATTAGAACGACATATTTTACATGATCCACGTGTTAAACAACACGAAAGACGTGTTGGCGAACGTGGTAAACGCTACTGGATTTATGAACCCGTAGAAAAAGCAATCTTAGAAATTATTGACGAACTAGAATAACTAAAAAACGTTGGCAGGCGTTTGGACAAGTTCGTCTTTTCTTATATACATCTTACCAAGTTAACTAGTATTTATGTAATTTATACCAATACAAATTAGGGGTGTTTATCATGCTAGAAAAATCAGCAGACGCAAGCAAGGCATTACAGAACTTAATCGAAAACGAAAACCTAACAAATGAACAGTTGGCATTAGATATTAAACTAAGTCCACAAATGGTCAGTCATCTGAAAAATGGTCGCAGAGCTATGCAAAGAGATATAGCACAGTCATCTATACAAACTTATGAAAACTCAGAGTATATGGCAGATCTGATGCGTGCTTTTACAAGTGGACTAACTACCCCTGTACTTCGAGGTAAAAACATCGAACGTCACAGATTATCCTTGGCTGCAAATGCAGTCAGGGAAATGAATGAGGCGATCCAAGCGGCACAAAACATTATCCTTACGAAGCCACCAGGTGCATTAGATAAGAATGAAATGCAAGAAGTGGAAGCTATATACGACGAGGTTCTTGAAGCAACAATATTCGCAGAAAATTTATTAATGCAGTTAGAAAATGATTACGGAATTTCTAGGAAAAAGCGTATTCGATTGAACGAACCGCGTTGGAAAGCGAGAGGGTGGTTGCAATGAAAAAAGATAACTTCAAACCGCAGGATTATTTAGCCGCACAAAGAGAGCACGATTGCATCGAAGATTTGCTGATAGAAATAAAAGTGCATACAACATTAGGTGATTATGGCGCTGCAGCACGAACAGTTAAGGATGTAATTGCATCACTTCAGGAATTGCAAAGGTTAGAAAGCTACAGACGGAATCGCGATAAATTACAGGAAGTAGTAAATACGATGAGTGCAAGAGGGGTTAGATTGGATTTGGTTCCAGCAAGATGAAGAAACTCAACAACTACTTTTTGGGAGATGAAGCGCACTGGTCGGACAAGGTTTGGTTTTACGGAGCAACAGCATTGATGGCCATTATCGGAGCAATTGGATTATGGGCATAAAAAAGCCGATTAACTCTGACAAGTTAATCGACTGATTTCTAATATGCAGATTTATTATAACACGAATGTTAAGTAGTTGAAAAATAAATAAAACAGAAAAGAGGAATTAATTATGAACATAGATTTAATAGCGAAAATTTGCCACAACGTAAACAAATCGTATTGCGAAAGTCAAAACGATTTTTCTCAACCAACTTGGGAGGAAGCTCCAGAATGGCAAAAATCAAGTGCAATCAATGGGGTTAAATATCACTTAGAAAATGATGTAACCCCGGAAATGTCTCATGAAAATTGGTTGAAGCAAAAACTTGAAGAAGGTTGGGTTTACGGAAAGGAAAAGAATCCTGAATTGAAAACTCACCCTTGTATTAAACGATACGAAGAACTTCCGAAGTTTCAACGTACAAAAGATTCCTTATTTAAATCGGTTTTCGATTCTTTTAAATCTTAATACCAACAAAGTGACTGAGAGCCTTGGCTCTCGTCAAGAAGCGCACAAAAATATGCTAAAAACTGAATTCGAGAGCAGTAGCAACTTGTACGCTTCTTGATGGGATTCAACCATCAGATTAAATAAAGGCAGGTGAAAAGAATGACATTACTATCTACTGATGAATCTTATCAGTTTAATTCTTACGCAACACCAATATGTGATTGTGAACATTGTCGAGAATCAGTTTACAGTGGCGAAGGTGTCACATTTGAAGGTGACATATATTGCGGGACGAGTTGTTTAGGAGAGCATCTATTAGTTGAAGGAGTTGCAGAAGGCATATAAAAAGACCACTCTGCGAAAGTGGTCCTACAACAAAGAAATTTAATTAAGGTGATTATATCACAGAGGGAGAGAACACGCATGTTTGAATCATTTGCAAATACCGCTGAAATGTCACGAGGTGAATGGCTAGATGTTCGAAGATCAGGAATCGGCGGTAGTGATGCTGCCGTTATCCTAGGCTTCAACAAATGGAAATCTCCGTTCCAACTATACCTTGAAAAAACAGGCGATTACAAAGAAGAATCGAACAACGAATTTATCTATTGGGGCAATGTCTTAGAGGATGTTGTGGCCAAAGAATTTCAAGAACGTACAGGAAAGAAGGTTCGTAAAAAGAACCAAATGCTACGTCATAAAGAACATCAATTCATGACAGCTAACCTAGATCGTGTGGTTGTTGGTGAAAAGGCATTCCTAGAATGCAAAACAACTTCAGCATATAAAACTGACGACTGGGAAGGTGATGAGATACCTGCAGCTTATTTATGCCAGGTGCAACACTATATGGCGGTTACAGGGTTCGAAAAAGCCTATATTGCAGTATTAATCGGTGGTAATAAGTTTGTTTGGAAGGAAATTGAGCGTGATGAAGAGCTCATTGAAATCATGATTGAGCGTGAAAAATACTTTTGGGAAAACCATGTTCTCGCTGAAGTTCCGCCAGAAATTGATGGATCTGATGCAGCTGTCGAATTCATATCAAAACGTTACACAGAAAATCCTGATGAAGTTGTTATGTTAGATACAGATAAAGAAAAAATCATCGATGCTTTAGAGAACGTTAAGGCTGAAATTAAGGGTCTTGAAGAGTTGGAAAAGAAATATACCAATCAGCTTAAAATGTCACTGGAAACAGCATCAGAGGGCGTCACAGAGAACTATAGATTGACATACAAGACAATCAATCAAAATCGAATCGATTCCAAGCTGTTACGTGAGGAATTACCAAACATTTTTAAGAAATATACGAAGCAATCAAGCTACCGCAAATTTGGATATAAAAAAGTGAACTAATAGGAGGAATTTTATTATGGCAACTAACAACGAATTAAAAGAGCAAATGAAACAGAAGGCACCTGCAACATCTCAACAAAAACCGAAAACAATCGAGGACTATTTAAAACAAATGGCCCCAGCAATGGCAGAAGCATTACCAAAACATATGAGTGTGGACCGTTTAACTCGTCTAACAATGACAACTATTCGCACCACTCCAACATTACGAGAAGCTGATGTATCGAGTTTATTAGGGGCAGTGATGCAAGCTGCACAACTTGGCTTAGAACCTGGGTTACTAGGTCAGTGCTACTTACTACCATTCAAAAATAACAAAAAAGGCATCACAGAAGTTCAATTTATCATCGGATACAAAGGAATGATAGACCTAGCGCGTCGTAGTGGTCATATTCAATCTATTTACGCTCATGCGGTATATGAAAACGACACGTTCGATTATGAATTAGGCCTTGAACCAAAATTGAAGCATATCCCTACTATGTCACAGGACAAAGGAGCATTCATTGGTGCTTATGCAGCTGCCCACTTCAAAGACGGCGGTCATCAATTTGAGTTCATGTCAAAAGCAGATATTGAGAAGCGTAAAGGACGTTCTAAATCAGCTAATTCAAGTTACTCTCCATGGTCTTCTGACTATGAAGAAATGGCTAAGAAAACAGTAGTTCGCCACATGTGGAAATACTTGCCGATTAGTGTCGAGACACAAGAGCAAATTGCTCATGACGAGGGTGTAGGTCGCAACATTAAAGATGTAACTCCTGATGATGATTTGTTTGTACAAGCACCTGATGAAATTATCGAAGCTAATTCAGAGTCGGTACAAGAAGTTTAGTAAGAGACGGGGAGTAATCCCCTTCTTTTCAAAAGCTACTGGCAAGATGATTTTTATTCCATAGGGGGAAAGCAAATGAACATAATTGAAGAACAATTTTTAACTAAAGAAAAAGCTCCGGAATGCTGCACTTATTGTGATGAAGAGAAAAGTTTCTTAATGGTAAAACCTACTGCAATGTCTATTAATGGAGAAATGACAGTGAACGTTAATCTTACTTCACGACAGCATTGGATATGTTTAGAGTGCCTTTCGTTGGAAATAGATGCGATGGGCCATAGCGTAGATATTCACGAATACGAGTAAAGGGGGTACATCATGGCTAAATACAGACAAGTACACACAACATTCTGGGATGATTCATTTGTTCTAGACCTAACACCAGAAGAAAAATACTTCTATTTGTACCTAATGACCAATGGAAAAACAACTCAATGTGGCATCTACGAATTGCCGTACCGAGTGATTGAAATGCATTCAGGTTACAACCGAGAAACAGTAGAAAAATTACTACAACGATTCGTAGACTACGGAAAAATTTCTTATCACGTACCAACAAAAGAAATCATGATAAATAATTGGGCTCGATACAACTTTATTAATTCACCAAAGGTTAAAAAGTGTATCGAAAAAGAGTTGCTTGAGGTAAAACATAAACCATTTGTGAATGAATATCTTACCTCTTTAGAACAGTACGGATACCGTATCGATACCGTATCAATACAGTTAAATGACAACTCTGAATCAAAAGTATTAGAACCTAGTAATACCAATGGTTCGATACCGTATCAATACCCTATGGATAGTCCATGCATAGACCTGGGGGAAGAAGAAGAAAAAGAAGAAGAAAAAGAAGAAGAAAAAGAAGAAGAACAAGAAGAAGAAAGAGAAGAAGAACAACAACAACAACAACAACAAGAAAGAGAACCGTCAATCGGCAAGTTGACAGATTATCATTTCTCTAAAATCATTAATCTATTTCAAAACAATATTGCTCCAATCACTCAATTTAAATCAGAAGAGCTTGGCATGATCTATGACCAACATCCAGCTGATTTAGCAGTCGAAGCAATGAAAGAAACTATCAGAACTGAAAAGGTTACAAAACCTATCAAATACTTTGAAGGCATCTTAAATTCTTGGAAACGTGCAAATATCAAAACGATACATGATTTAGAAACACATCGAAAACGAGGTGAAAACAATGGAGCCAATCGGAAAACATCTGGAGGGTTACATGAACAGCAATCCAGAATTCAAGAAGAGAATGAACGACGTAAGAAAATCGCTGGCATCTAATCCTATTGAAATTCTTACAATACCGTCTGATAAATGCCCTCACTTTAAATGTGATGGTACAGGCTGGATTCAAATTAAAGATTGGTCTAAGCGACACACAAGATTAGAACAAGATGAATGGCGAGAAAAATGCCAATGTTACGAACAACGTATGCGACAAATTGAAATAAATAAAAAGCTAAAGTTAGCAGGAATACCAAAAATATTTCAAGGACTATCGCTCAACTCCTTTGACCTAGATGCCTATAAGCAAAAGGACAGTAAAGATACAGCTCGTTTAGCTAAAAAAGCTGCAGGTAATTATGTGGTTAATTATAAGCAGATGGCTGAAATCGGAAAAGGCATGTATTTCTACAGTGATATTAAAGGCTCAGGCAAAACGAGACTAGTATCTAGTTTAGCTAACGCCTTGGTTAAAGAACATGGTATCAGCGTTGCATTTGTAAAGGCTCAAAACTTATTTAAAGAGATTCAGAAAACATTCAATAAAAAATCAGAGGTATCGGAACTAGAAGTTACTGCAGCATTCAAAGATGTTGATGTATTGATTATTGATGATATCGCTGTAGAAAAGCCAAGTGATTTTGCAGAGCGTACACTATTCGATATTATCGATTATCGACTTGAACAGAAAAAACCAGTGTTACTTACGTCAAATCGAACGATAGATGAACTTGATGAATTATATCCAGGTGAACGTGTTAGTAGCCGCATACGCAAGATGTGTTATGAAATTTTCATACCTGAAGAGTCAGTTCGAGATTTAGAAAGCAAACAGGAAAACGCAGATATTGAAAAGATATTGTTCGGAGGCAACTAAATGCTTGAACAACTACAAACAGAGTACTCACAGCTGGCGGTGGAGTTGCAGCAGTTGCGGAATGAAGTATTAATCACATTGGAGGGATTAAGTAATGAAAAGAAAACTGACGTTAAAAGTGACTGTTGAATTTGAAATGCAACAACATAATTTTGAAAACGAATTGTTCCACTGGGGCGGTAATTACGATGACTTAAACGACTTCGAAAAGTTAAAAGTTCTCGAAGATGCATCTTGGGGAATTACAGAAACAAAAGAAATCACAAGTGATGAGGTGATTGGGAAATGAGCGAACAAATGAGTCGTAATGACTTTCATGAGTTCTTGCCTAAAAGTTTGGGGACTCAAATGATTGTATCTGGATTAACTACGCTAGTTGAAGATGAAAGATTTGATCCTCGCCAAGCGCTACAAATACTAGAAATTGCAGGGCAAGAATGCTTCTTTGCATTACATGAGATAAAGAAAGAGGTGTCCAAATGAGCGGAAAAGTGAAGGTTAGTAAAGATGTTGCGGAGAGAATTAACTACGTAAAGGGTTACACGGATGAATGGTCGATTATCGATTACTTAATGAACTCAACTTTAGGTAAGGATGAACAGGTTCTAGCGGTGAAAGGCTATTTTAATGATTACGAAGTCGAGCAAACGCCAGAAGAGAACTTAGCCCAACAATACAATTATGCGCTTAACGAATGGGAAGGAGAAAGAAGAAGGCCGTTAAACATATCAGAAAAAGGTGTGTACAAAGATGGTTATATTGAGGGCATCCGTGATGCATTGTCAATTTTAAAAATAAAAATCCAAGGGGTGAACAGATTATGAAACCAACATACATCGGATTTGACGGACAAACACCATACAGCGTTATCGGGTGGTTTGTAGATGGTGTGATAAAGCGTAAAACGTTTACCTACAACGTAGACGAGCATCAAGACATATTAGCTATGTATCATAACAAAATAGGTTTATACGGCAAGTGTGACGGTTATACGGTGCAATATTCAGAAGTGAAGGAGCGTGTGGCGTGATGGGAGAGCGATCAAAAAAGCAATTGAATAAATATCAGCTCATCGATATGGGACATGCTTTAAGAAATGGAAATAGATTTTATACAGAAGCCAATAATCAAAACTGGAACGACTTAGTTAAAGAAGGTTTTGCTACTAAGCATCCAGGGTGGGAAGAGAATATGGCTTATTTCCGAGTAACAGAAGATGGTAAAAAGGCAATGAATTTGTCAGATCATCAAATTGGAAAGCTTATACACGCATTTGGTTTAGATTACTCTAAAAAGCCATACAGAAATTATTATTTCAGTGGGAAGAATATCGATGATGAATGGGAAGATTTATGTTCTAAAGGATACGCAGATAAAGACATTCAGGAAGATGGTATCTATTATTCAGGCACTTTAAAGGGTCTTAGAAAAGTATTTAGACGAAATATCAGCGCCGAGTATTTTGAAGCAATTTAAAGCACATCCCGAACATAAAGCGAAGGAGGCTAACTGATGACCACAAAACAAATCAAATGCCAAAACATGTACTCTCTGAATTAAGAAAATTGGGAATTATCAAAATTGAAGGTGATCCAATTGAGTTGCTAGATTACGAGGTTATACGTAGCGCATTGGTGGTTAAGCGTGCGGTGGAAAATTAGGAGGATGAAGATGAAAAGAATATATCGTACCTATGAAGATACGGAAGTATCAGTTTTATCAACCCAAGTAAAATGTCCATATTGCGGTGAAGAATGGCTAGAGGAAGATAAAGACGAATGTGGCAAAACTTATATTTTAACTTGCGATGATGAGTTTGATGATGGATGCGGAAAACAATTTGAAATGAGCTTTGATGCTAGTTAATCGGAAGTGAGAGCGAATAACTAAGGAGGCTAACCAATGAACATGAAAAGAAACGGTATTTTAGTCGATAATCCTGCAGCGAGAGTTAAACGAACGAAAGTGAATCATAGTAAACAACAGTCAGTTAAGAAATATACGCAGTACGTTGAAATGGTATCAAGATACAACGGTGGTGCAACAGTTGTTACTCCAGATATACCGGAATACATCGCACAACTGAAAAGCGAAGGTTATTACGTCGCAATGACTTTTCCAGTTCGAGATTGGCAAGAGGAATACCAGGAGCAAATCAGCTAGGGGGAAAACAAATGATAAACAGAGCGATATTAGTTGGACGGTTAACAAAGGATCCTGAACTTAGATATAGCCAAAGTGGAGTGGCAGTTGCACGTTTTACATTAGCGGTCAATCGTACTTTCAAAGACGTTGACGGAGAAAAACAAGCAGACTTCATCAATATCGTTGTTTGGCGTAAACAGGCTGAGAATACAGCGAACTTCTTAAAGAAGGGCAGTCTTGCAGGAATCGAAGGACGTATTCAAACAGGCTCGTATGAGGGCCAAGACGGCAAACGTATTTACACAACTGAGGTTGTTGCAGATAGCGTTCAGTTTTTAGAGCCTAGAGGGGTACAGGACAGTTCGAACGGACAAAGTAATACAAATGCTCAATCGCAACAGCAAAATGCACCACAGGGGCAATATGGAACGAATAACCAACAGCAAACACAGGTGAATGATGAACCGTTTTCTCAAGCAAATGGACAGATTCAAGTGGATGATTCAGATTTGCCGTTTTAAGGAGGATAAGAAGAATAGTGAATGAAACATTTTTATTTTTACTAGGGTGGTTTATAGGTGTATTAACAGGATGTTCTTATGTATTTGCGGATAAGGTTAAAAAGCTTTAGTACACATCACGAACATTGAGCGAAACAGGAAAGGGGAATGAAGATGGATAGTAAATGTGGAGTTTGCAATTATGAAATACCTTTACACCATGTATCTTGTCATAAATTAGAAGACGATAAAATGTCAACATTGTATCACGTAGCATGTTCTATTATCGCTAAAGATATTAAGCCTTGCGAGGACTGCGCTTATCATAGATTGGTTTGTGACGAATGTAGAGAAAGCCCTGTATTAGAATAAGACGAATAACGAACATGAAACGAAACAGGAGGACAAACTATGAATCTGAAAAAACTATTTGAGGCTCAGAGAGAGCTCGATGATTATATTGAACAGCAACATCCCGTACAACCAGGTGAGGATAGATTGAGTAAAAAGATTCTAGCTCTGTTAGTGGAATTAGGTGAATGCGCTAACGAATGGCGTGGGTTTAAGTTTTGGAGTAACGACCAGGAGCCGCGTATAGAAAAATATGATACTCCAATTAACGGTGAATATAACGCATTATTCTGTCCGAATTGTAATGGTATTTATGATGTTGATCACGAACTGAATGGACAATGTGGAAGATATGTAACGCAACCATTAAAGCGAACAAATCCACTACTCGAAGAATACGTCGATTTCCTTCATTTATTTTTGAGTATTGGTTTAGAAGATGCGAAAAGATACGGAGAAAGTTATCCGATATATTTACAGTTTGATACTACTGAGTCAATAAAATACGAAACAGTAACTACACAATTCAATTATTTATTTAATCAAATTGCATATTTTATGGATTGTGTTTGTTTACGAGAAATGGGCACAGAATCGGAAATTGAAGAACAATACGAACAAATATTCAGAATGTGGGTTGGTTTAGGTGAAATGCTTAGCTTCACAGAAACCCAAATCGAACAAGCCTACTGGGAAAAATACGAGATCAATAAGCAACGTCAACAAAACGGTTACTGAGGTGAGATGATATGGAACTAACGCGCGACGAACGTGAAGGAATGATTGATACGCTTGAGGTTTTTGGAAAGTATCCTCGTGGTGTATACGAAAATTTTTGTGATGAGCGTTTGACAGAGGAATATAACAGAACAGTGGGGGTAGTGGTTTGAACCAAATTACATTTGAAATTGACGGAGACGTTCAGGCGCAACAAAGACCGAAATTTTCAAGGTTCGGCAAAGGTGTGAGCGTACGTGATCCAAAGGAATCTAAAGACTATAAAAGTTTTGTTAGATTAGTAGCTTCAGAGTATGCACTAGATGAATTAATAACGGATCCGATTGTTTTGCATATCGATGTCTATCGAAAAATGCCCAAAGCAATATTGAATAGCAAAAAGAAGTATCAGCAGGTGCTAGATGGAGTTTTAAGACCAACAACTAAGCCTGACATAGATAATCTAGTTAAGGGCATTAAAGACGGTCTGAGCAAGGTTATATGGCATGATGACAGCCAAGTGATTGAGTTGGTTGCAAGGAAGTTTTATTCGGATAAACCAAAGGCGGTAGTTACTATCGAATGGGAGTGATTGAATGGGTAACTGGCATTCTAAACGATGCAGAAAGATTGTCAAAGGTTATACGGAATTTGATCTCAAAAAGAAGATTAAGGACCATGAAACTCGTGGGTGGAAACAACTCGGTGAAATTAAATCAGAGAACTACAACAGTGGTGCTTATGCAGCATTGATGGAGATGGAAATAGAAAGAAAGGTGAAACACGCATGAATACCACTTCAAACGTGATCACCTTATTAAAAACCATAGTGGAAACTCAAAAGACGGTTCGCACAAACCGTCTTGTCCCATTAATAAAACAACTTACTAAATTATACGCACGCCAAAATGAAAAGATTCACTCTCAACAAAAAACAATTGATGATTTAAATAAAAGATATCAACGAGCGCAAACGAAGGCAGATAAACGATTAAAACGACTAAATGAACTGGAGGGAAAATGATGGCTAAAGAACCTTATTACATTCTTTTTACGGATGATGAACAGGATGTTAATTTAGATTTTAAACTATCCCAAGTGAAGACATTTGATAAGATGTGGCAGGAAGGTCACTCCGTAGCAACAATAGCCTTTAAAATCAAAAGAAAGAAAGTAGAAATAGCTTTGTTGGCAATGGATAGAGAATTGTTAGGTGCTATCAAACCACGTACTGGAGGCTTGAACGGGACTATACCGTTTGTGAACCCAAATACTAAAATAGTTGTGGGGGCATGACTTTTGAGATTAAGAGAATTAGAAATTGATAGCGAAAACAACCTTATTCTTGATATAATGGAAATACCTAAAAGTTGTGTGATAGTAGTTTGTGAAGGAAAAGCAAAGCTTGCTGAATTACCTCCATTCGCTGAAACGAAGATATATACACATCACGGGAGAGTACAACGTGTTAAGTGGGATGAGGGGGAGACGTTTTGAAGATTGACTGGAATGTTGTAGGAAGTATTTCAAGTGCTGTAGCAACATTAGCTGCGTTGGTGAGTATAATTATTACTACAAGATATTCAAGAAAAGCACAAGATTTAAGCCAATACGATGCACAGCCGTGGTTTCATATGCATTCTGTGAATCATGGAGATTCGAAAGCAATTATACTTAATGATGCTTCACCACAAATCAGAATTGAAAAAATTGTTATGTTTTTAAATGGTAGTGAAAAAGAAAAAATCGATTATAAGTATACAAAGAAAAATGACACGTTTATTCCAACGGGTAAAAGTTTTGTAATAAACTTACCTTCACTATCAGATTATGTAGGTAAAGATGTCTGTTTTAAGATTTATTTTCACAATTATTACAATGAATCAATGATTGCTACATCACCCGATTTCACAATCTTAGAAGGTAATATTACAGGAACAATGTTAGATACTAAAAACAAACTTTATAAACCTTTTAAAAATGAACTAAATAACTAGTATCAACAGTAATCTGAAGGGACATCATTTGATAACGGTTAAGGCCGAGTCACTTATTGTCCTTTTTGTATATAAAAAAATCATGTATATTTACCTGTGTTGTTATATAATTATAGGTAAAAGTACATGTTCGAATATATTTTTCAGTTTGGAACAAGGTACAATAACTATTTCAGTGTCTGAAGAAGGAGAACAATATACAACAAGCCAAAATACATAGTGGTAAGTGGGATAAGGGGAAATATTATGAATCAGATTACTTATGAAATGCCAAGTGTAATTGAAAATAATTATGATGGATTTATATTTTTCACAAAAATGTATCAAGATGTATTAGAATTTTATAATACATATATTATATTTGATTTTAGTCGAACAACCTGGTTTGAAGCGAACTTTTCAGCAATATTTGCGAGTGTAATTGAATCTTTACATATGAAAAAATGTAATGTTGCTTTTGCAGGAATAGACGAAAAAATAGAAACGATTCTTAAGAAAAACGGTTTTTATAATAGGTATGAATTAGGTTTAACGGTCGACACATATAATAGTACAATACCCTTTAATATATTTAGTACTTCAAATGGAGAAGGATTTACGGAGTATCTTGACGAAGAAGTAATACCTAAGATAAATTTGCCCCTTTCGGGAGATCAAATTAAAATGTTCAAAAAATGTTTACAAGAAGTATTTGAAAATACCAGAATACATGCGAATAGTGGCTTTATTTATACTTGTGGTCAATACTTTCCCTATAAAAAGAAAGTTGCCTTTACTATGGTGGACTTAGGGAATACAATCGGACAAAATGTAAGGAAAAAACTAGGGGATGATATTGTGGATCATGACGCAATAGATTGGGCTACTGAATTTGGTAATACTACAAAACCCTCAAAAGATGGTGGAATTGGTCTACATTTTCTAAAGGACCGACTAGAAAATAATGGGGAATTGACTATAATTTCGGGCAAAGGTTACTGGGAACAAGGCTTTGATGGAATATATCATCGGAAAATAGCGTATCATTATGATGGAACAATAGTTAATTTAGTCAGTGATCTAAGTAAAGACGTGCGGAAAGAGGTAGGAGAAATATGCTTCTAGGAGGAGTAATTATGAAAGTCAATGTAAGAGATGTAATAGGATCAGGTATTGCGATTTCAGCAACTAAAGGCGAAATAGTATACAAAGAGTTGACTTTGGCTTTAAAAGAAAACGTAAATGTTGAGTTAGATTTTGAAGGAATCACTGATTTGACAACAGCATTTTTAAATGTAGCTATAGGTCATTTATATAGCGAGTATTCTGGTGAAGAATTAAACGACAAATTGGATATTTTAAATTTGGATGAACTAGATAAATATTTGTTAAAACAAGTTATAGAAAGAGTCAAGATGAATCAAGATGAGGCTAAAGAATTCGAAAATTTAGTAAAAGAGGTACTGGATGATGGTGAAGATTAATAAATTATCGACATATACTATAAAAGAAGAGGACAGTTTCTTCTTCGATGCAAATGTATGGATGTATATATATTGTTCTATTGGTAATCATAAGCCTTGGATTGTAAAAGCATATAGTGATTTTTATCAGAAAGTTAGGGAATCGGGAAATACTATATATACAAATTCTCTCCTTGTATCAGAGTTTGTTAATAGATATGAAAGACTTGAGTTTAGCCATATTCAAAAAAAAGATGGTCTTGTAAACTTTAAAAAAGATTTCAGGGATAATCAGAATTATGAAGGCGTCTTTTCGAATATACAATCAATTACTAAAAATAAAATAATGTTAAACTCGCAACCTTTGAATGATAAGTTTGATGCTTTTGATTTTGAAAATTTTATTTCAATAGAAGATAAAATTGACTTTAATGATGCAATTCATTGCTACTTGGCATTAGAGAGCGGTTTAAAAATCGTTACTCACGATCAAGATTATAAAACACTGAGTCATGAAATTGAAATTATAACAAACTAAATTGTTTGGATACATATAAATAGTCCCACCAGCAATCTGGAGGACAACATTTGATAACGGTTAACGCCGTGTCATTTGTTGTCCTCTTTTTTATTTTCAAAAAAAGGAGATGCATAGAATGAAGAATTGGGCGGATGAACTGTTAGTAGAGTACAAAGAAGGCAGAAAAGTACTGCATCAAAAGAGAGCTAATCTTCATGAAGGTAACTTTGAGGAGGAAACGCAGCTCAACAGTATGATTGAGAGCATGACGTATGCTATGGACTGGATGGAGACAGGTAGAAACCCTGATGCTTATCGAGGGATTGATAAGAGAGCTATCTATCAGAGACAGTTTTTTGAGAGCATCGATGTGATTCCAGATATTACGGATGAGCTTTATGATATCGATTCAAAGCAGTTGTTTATGACCACTGAAGAGAAAAAAGCGCTTGCTAAGATATTTGCAACTTGGAGCCATAAAGAGAGAGTTTGCTACATTGCGCATGAAGTTGAGAAAAAAAGTTTTCAAAAGATTGCTGATGAGCTGAAAGTCAGTAAGGGCACGGTTCAAACGCATATTAATAGAGCTAGAAACAAGGTAAAAGAGCTAGTTTCATGAAATTTCTTTGTCTTACGTTGTCTTACGAAGTCTGCATATATGAGGGGGATTATAGGGGGTGCATCTTTAAACCACGCCTACCATTCTTCCTCTTATTTAACCGTAACCTAAAAGAATGAAAAACAGACCGACCGACCCAAGAAGATAAATTCCTAAACTTATACTTCGCTAAGATGGAGTGCACGACAGGTAACTGAAATTACTTTGGAGTCTGTCCATTTTTAAATTACGTTGATTCAAGCGAATGATACGGACCATATACGATTGTGTTGGGGTTATCAGTATTGTTCGTTTGAATGAGATGTAAATTTCTATTATTAAAAATTCTACCTTTTGGATAGTTTATCTAAAGGTAGAATTTTTTTAGTTGATGAGAAATATAATTATGTAGTTATACAACATGCTAAGATAAAATTTTGACCTAGTGGAGTTAAATTAACAGAGCCTTTTTGAACTTTGTAATTTTTAAAACCATCTCTAGTATATTCTTCTAGTTGTAGTGATTGGTTAGCTTTTATAAAAGCTGGATGTTGTTCTACAAAGTCATAATAAGTAGGGTTGTCTAAATATACATTATAGTCTATATTAATTAGCCCTAATCTCTGAAGGTTACTTATTGAAGCAATTCTCATTTCAAATTCGTTATTTGTATTCGAGAAAGCCATTAAGTGTTCATATATTATCAAATAGAAACCTTCATCATTAGTGAATCTTATCTGAGCAATTGGGAATTCCTTACGAAAAGTGAAGTTTTTAAGAATTGAAGCATCTAAAGAACTTAGTTGCTTGATAATCTCAACAAAAGCTGGATGTGTAATATTATTTGCTCTAGAATCAACAGAAGAGGCAATTAGGTTAGCAAACATCTCTCTTAGCTCTTCAGAGTCGATATAATATTTTGATGCTTCAATAGCAGGACCTAAAATGTACATTTCTGGTTCTTGAAGATTTTCTTGTGGAATATTTTCAACTTTAGCATTTGTACGATTAACAAAATCTTCATAATTTCTTTGGTGTCTAAATTCTTGCTTTTTTAACCAAAGAGATACATGATTTCCAAACACTAGGTTCCAAACTCCGGAAATAGAATTACCAACGCTTTGGGCAATAGGTGTTGCAGCTTCATCTACAAATTTTGGCAAGATATTTAATTCCAATAATTTCACTACCTTTCTAAATATATTATAGGAGGTATCTTAAATGGAAACAATATACAATCATCCAATACTAACTACATTTTTTATTTTTCAAATTGGATTTTGGCTAACTGTTGCATGTGGACAGATCAATCGACGTAACTTAATTAAAGAATAATCAGGAAAGCATCTTTATAGAGATGCTTTTTATTTTGCTCTGACACAAGCGAATGCCTAGCTGACCAAAACCCCTTATTGGATGGCGTTCGTTTGTTTGAGGGTGAAATATACCGAATGTTAAATATGTAATATACATTCTTTTTTATAAATGATATTATACGATAAACAATATATAACAATGGAGGAAATCATGTCTAACGATCAAAAGAAAGTCTTTATTGTAACCCCTATTGGAGGGAATAGTACAGAAACTAGAAGGTCTGCAGAAGGAGTAATTGATGCAGTTATTATTCCTGTATTAATTGATTTGGGATTTGATGTAGAGAATATAAACGTTGCACACAGAATAAATACTGCAGGGTCAATAAATAAACAATTAATTACAAGAATAATTGAAGATGATCTCGTAATTGCGAATTTAACAAAGCTGAATCCAAATGTAATGTATGAATTAGCAATTAGACATGCAATTAGAAAACCAGTTATTCAAATTTGCGAAGAAGGAACGGTGCTTCCTTTTGATATTATAGATGAAAGAACTATTTTTTATAAGAATGATATGTTTGGAGTCACAGAGCTTAAAAAAGGATTAGAGAATTACGTTGAAGAAGCTTTATCTGACGAATGTCCTGATAATCCAATTTATAGAGCAATTGAATCTCAAATGATCCTTCAAAGTAGTTCTAGCCAAGATGTAGATATGAATAAATATCTAATTGAAAGATTGGATTCTATAGAAAAAACTTTGAGTAGAGATGCCAATAGTCATTCAGTACCAAAAGATTTAAAAGTCTTAACGAATACGATTCAACTTACTGTAGAATCTAACATTAAATTGAGTGAAATAGCAGGTGAAATAAAGGCGATTACCGGGAGATATGGTTTTGAAAACATTAGATTATCTATGGGAATAAATAGAGAGATTAATAAAAAGCGCCTTAAAATAATCTTTAAAGAAGATAATGCGCCTAATTTAAAACAAAAGAAAATAATTGTTAATGATATACAATTACTTTTAGACAAAAAAACAATTTTAATGTAAAGCCTCTCTTTGAGAGGCCTTTTTTTGAATAGGGAATAAGCATGAAAGTGGATATATGTAAATAATTGATTATTCGGAGGTGGTGTTATGAGAGATGGCTAGACCTAGAGATCCTAACAGGGATAAAGCATTTGAAATGTGGAAAGAACATAATGGTGATATTACAAACCGTAAACTTGGTGAGTTATTAGATGTTCCTGAAAAGACTATTTCAGCTTGGAAGAGTCGAGATAAATGGAACAAACAAATGGAATGTAGTACTGCAAACGATGAATGTAGTACTACAAATAAAAAACAACCGAAAAAGAATGTTAAAAAAGAGCCTGTTGAATCGGAGTTAGTTGTCAGTGATGATAATGAGCTAACCGATAAGCAACGGCTCTTTGTTGCGTTTTATGTGAAGAGTTGGAATGCTACTAAGGCATATAAGAAGGCTTATGAGTGCGGTTATAACACGGCTATGGTTGAAGGTTCACGTCACCTTAGAAATCCTAAGATAAACGCTGAAATCATTCGTGTGCGTGATGAAATAACAGGTGATGCATTATTAAGTAAGAGAGTGCTACTTCAGAAGTGGATTGATATTGCTTTTGCTGATATGACAGACTTTGTAGAATTCGGTTCATCGGAACGTGTTGAAACTGATTACGACGGCAAACCAATGTTAGATGAAAATGGCGAGAAGATTACCTACACTATTTCACAAGTAAGCCTAGTTGATTCAAGTGAAGTTGACGGTACGCTTATTACAGAAGTTAAAAAAGGCAAAGACGGCATATCTATTAAGCTTGCTGACAAGATGAAAGCACTCGACTTCTTAACTAAACATATGGACCTGTTAGATGATCGTGAGCTGAAGAAATTGAAAGTAGAACAAACACGTTTGAATATGGATAAGACAAAGGTTGAGATAAATAAACTTACTAATAATAGCGGTCAGAAATCAGTTCCAATCGTAATAAAGGATGATGTAAGTGAGTAGTGAAACTAAAGTTATTTCTATGCAAAAAACGATTGGAAAAGGTTATGCAGACTTCTGGAACTTCAAAGGTCGTTATCGAGTTTGCAAAGGCTCTCGTGCTTCTAAAAAGTCTAAAACAACTGCCATATACTACATCACTCAACTTATGAAACACTCGAAAGCAAATTTATTAATTATACGCAAGACGTTCCGAACATTAAAAGACTCATGTTTTGCTGAGTTGCAATGGGCTGTATCAGCGCTAGGTGTAGAAGAGCATTGGCAAGTGAAAGAATCGCCTTTAGAAATGACCTATTTACCTACAGGGCAGAAAATATACTTCCGTGGCCTTGATGATCCGTTAAAAGTAACGTCTATCACTGTTAAAAATGGCGTACTTTGCTGGATGTGGATTGAAGAAGCATACGAGATTCTTAGTGAAGATGACTTTAATATGTTGGATGAATCAATACGTGGTACAGCGCCAGAAGGTTTATTCAAACAAATAACGCTTACTTTAAACCCGTGGAATGAAAAACACTGGATAAAGAAGCGTTTTTTTGATGCTGAAAATGACGGGGATATCTTAGCAAAGACAACCAACTATTTATGTAACGAGTTCTTGGATGATGCTGATAAGCGTGTATTTGAACGTATGAAGCGTGACAACCCAAGACGTTATCAAGTAGCTGGTCTAGGTGATTGGGGTATCGTAGATGGTCTTGTGTTTGAGAATTGGGAAGAAACAGTATTTGATAAAAACAGTATATTGCAGCGTTCAACTGCTAAAACAGCATTCGGACTCGACTTCGGTTACACAAATGATCCAACAGCATTCTTTGCGGGAATTGTTGATGAAGTAGCAAAAGAAATCTATGTATTCGATGAGATTTATAAAGAAGGCATGAGCAATCAAATGATTTACAACGAGGTTGAACGTAAAGGGTTCAAAAAGGAACGAATACGTGCCGATAGTGCGGAGCCAAAGAGTATAGACGATTTATATAACTTTGGATTGCAGAATGTTAGACGTGCTCGAAAAGGCCCTGACAGTATCAATAATGGAATCCAAACAATTCAAGATTTCAAAATCATTATCCATCCATCATGTGTAAACTTTTTAACGGAGATTACAAACTACACTTGGGCACAGGATAAATTCGGTAAGAAATTAAATAAACCAGTTGATGACTTTAACCATTTGATGGATGCTATGCGTTATGCGTTAGAGGATATCAAGGGCGACACATTCAGCTTTGTTTAGAGAGGTGATAACATGGGCTATTTCCCATTTCAAGGAGCTACTATGGAAACGGATAAATTAAATAAAATCATTGAAGTTGGTGCAAAAAATATCATTTCTCGTAATAAAATGCTAGAAAAAGAAATCATTAAGTTTAAGTCTTCCGCTCAACGTCTTTTGATGTTAGAAGGCGATAGGTATTATGAAGGCAATCAAGACATTTTAAAACGAAAACGAGAAGTGATAGGCGAAAATGGTCAGTTACAAATCGTTAATAACTTGCCGAATAATTTGGTTGTTGATAATCAGTACGCTAAACTTGTAGATCAAAAAGTTAATTACCTGTTAGCTAAACCTTTGACTTTCGAAACGGAAAATAACACCTATTTAGAATTGTTGCAAACTACTTTCAATAAAAGGTTTCATCGTACCTTACGTAATTTAGGTGAGGCTGCATTAAATAATGGACTTGCTTGGTTGTATCCATATTACGATGAAAATGGAGAATTCAAGTTCAAACAATTCTTAGCACATGAAATCTTACCATTTTGGAAAGACAGAGAACATACAGAACTAGACTTTGCTCTTCGCATCTACACAGTAATTGTTTATGAAGGTGACAAAGAAGTTGAAATCGAAAAGGTAGAGATCTACACAACTACAGGGATAGAACATTACGTGTGGGAAAAAAACAGCCTTGTATTAGATGTAGAAGTGGAACCTACTTCTTATTTGACTACATCAGATGCAGAAGGTAATGATATTGGCTTAAATTGGTCAAAAGTTCCTCTTATTGCTTTTAAGTACAACAACAAGGAAATGCCGCTTATTAAACGAGTAAAGTCGTTACAAGATGGCATAAATGCAATATTATCGGACTTCGAAAACAATATGCAGGAGGACGCACGTAATACCATCTTAGTGTTGCATAATTACGATGGTACAAATCTTGGTGAGTTTAGACGCAACTTAACGCAATATGGTGCTGTAAAAGTACGATCAGCTGATGGTTCTAAAGGTGGTATTGACACTTTAACAATCGAAGTGAATGCAGAGAATTACAAATCTATTCTTTCGTTATTTAAGAAAGCTCTTATAGAAAATGGGCGTGGATACGACGCTAAAGACGAACGGATGAGCAACAATCCAAACCAAATGAACATTCAATCCATGTACAGTGATATTGATTTAGATACAAATGGGATAGAAACAGAGTTTCAAGCCTCCTTTGAAGATCTATTATGGTTTGTTGATATACACTTTGCTAATACAAAGAAGGGTGATTATGAAAGCGAAACGGTAAATGTGATATTCAACCGTGACATTCTGATTAACGAAAACGAATCTATAGATAACGTGGTTAAATCAATGCCTATTCTATCTGACGAAACACTTGTGGCCCAGCATCCATGGACAAAGAACGTTCAACTTGAACTTGAGCGCAAAAAGAAAGAACGTGAGCAAGAGCAAAAAGAATTTGACGCATATAATGGCAACTTTCCTGGACAATCGGGTGGTGTTGTAAATGTCAAAGAGTAGGGAGTACTGGCAAAAGCGGTTCGAACTATTGTTAGAGTCTCAACTTGACGAGAGTGAAGACTATTTAAAAGGTCTTGAAGAAGTCTACCGTTATATTTTAGATGAAATCGAAAAGGATGTTCTTAAGTGGTATTCACGCTTTGCTAAGAACAATGAAATATCATTAGCTGAAGGTAGACGATTACTTAGTTCTGATGAGTTAAGAGAGTTTCATTGGGATGTAAATAGGTACATCGAAATTGGAGAACAGAATGCAGTGAACGGCTCTTGGATGAGACAACTTGAAAATGCATCTTCTCGTGTCCATATAAGCCGTTTAGAATCCTTAAAGCTACAACTGCAACAACAGGTGGAAGTATTGTACGGGCAGCAAATTGAAGGCGTAGAGCGTTTGATGAAAGAAACCTATCAAGGTGCTTATTACCAAACTGCATTCGAGATCCAACGAGGATTTAATGTTGGATTCAGTATGCAAGCGTTTGATAGCAGGCAATTACAACAAGTCATATCAAAGCCTTGGACTACTGATGGATTAACCTTTAGCGATAAGATTTGGAAAAACAAAAATGAACTAGTGCAAACACTACAAACTGAACTTACACGGTCAATTGTTCGTGGAGAATCACCAGATAGAATGATTTCATTCATTCAAAAGAAAATGAAATCATCAAAAGAAAACGCCGCACGGTTAGTAATGACTGAATCGGCTTTTTTTGCGTCTGTAGCTCAAAAGGACACATTTAAAGAGTTGGATGTTGAACAATATGAGATTGTTGCAACATTAGATGGAAAGACAAGCTCTATTTGCCAAGACCTTGATGGCATGGTGTTCAAGATGTCTGAATATGCAGTAGGTATAACAGCACCACCTTTCCATCCTTGGTGTAGGACTGTAACAGTGCCTTACTTCGATGATGATTTTGGTTCTCGTATAGCAAGAGGTTTAGATGGCAAGACGTATCATGTTCCATCGAATATGACGTATAAACATTGGCATAAACAATTCGTGGTTGATACGCACGGTCAAGAGTATGTGGAAGTCATGCAGAATAAAGACGCGAATTTATCAAGCGATAAAAATCAGTATGAAAAATATAAAAAGATTTTCGGTAAAGAGTTGGGTGCAAAAAGCTTTGTTGAGTTTCAAGATTTGAAGTATACTAATGGTGATAAGTGGGATGATTTGAAAGTACAAAAGCAGACAACTTTAAACGCACTAGATTATCGCGATTCTTTTTATGGCATTTTCGGGAATAAGGAAGTTAGAGAATGGTATATATCACATGATAAAAATATAGTGAATAAATTAGACAAAACTAAAAGTATTAAAGAGCAAGCTATCCAAGCGCATTCATTAAGGAATAAATATAGAACTGAAGCACGCTTGATGATGAGTGATAGAGCAGGGGCTGAAAACTTAAATGAAACTCGCCCGAATCAAACACTAGAAAAACTGTTAGCTCACAAGAAAAACAAGTACGGTCTTAGTGAAATGGAAGCATATAAGGATATAATCAGGAGCTCACAAACTACAAACAAGAAAGTTAATAAATCTTTGGGATTGGAGGAATGAGCATGATTGAATACAACATATGTAATCAAGCAGATGAAAATATCTTTGAAAAACAATGTCTAGCGTTGGAAAAGAACATTCCAGAGATAGTTAAACAAGATTTAGTAGTTGATGTTGATAACAGTAAAATCCAAAATTATAAACTTGGTACCTCTTTAGTAACAGTCTGCAATGATTATTATGAGAATGCAGTATATGTGAAATCTGAAATAGACTTAGAACAGTTTTTTGATTAAGCACTTCCAACCGATTTGGTAGGGAGTGCTTTTTATTATGCTCAAATTTCGTCTTTTTCGCTCTCGTAGACGTTAAAGAACGAGTTGCAACACCTATCGTGGCGTTACACGTTAAAAACGAATTAGGAGGATGTAGATATGAAAAAAGAAGATTTAGTTGCATTAGGTTTAACAGAAGAACAAGCAGATAAAGTCGTTGCAGGTTACGGAGCAATGATTCCTAAAACTCGCTTTGATGAAATAAATACTGCAAAAAAACAACTCGAAACAGATTTAGCTTTACGCGATCAACAGCTTGAAGAGTTGAAGAAAGTCGATGCTGCAGGACTACAAGTAAAAATCACAGAGCTTCAAACAGCTAATACAGAAGCTAAAACAGCGTATGAACAGCAACTGAAAGATGTACAGTTATCAAGCGCTATTAAATTAGCACTGACAGGTAAGGCTCAAGATGCTGAAATTGTTGCAGGTATTTTAGATACAACAAAAATTGAGTTAGATGAAAATGGTTCTATCAAAGGCGGATTAGATGATCAGTTGAAAACACTGAAAGAATCAAAGCCTTTTTTGTTTGTCTCTGAAGAGGGAGGAGCCCCAGGATTTAAAGGCGTTACTCCTGTAGAAGGTGCACAAAGCACAAAAACGGAAACTAAAGCAGGTGATTATGGAAAACAAATGGCTGAGAATTTTTCACAAAGTAACAAGGGGCTCGAGGATGCACGTAAATCTTATTTTGAATAAGGAGGAAAAATAAAAATGAGTAAATTTGTTGAAACAACATACACGAACAAAAAAGAAATTTTGAAGTTTCCCGATCATTACGTAAATGTTGCGGTCACTGTTTCAGATGCTGGGGTTACTGCAGTAAATGGTAAAAAGATTGTCCCGGCAGGAACAATTTTAGGTGGTGGATTCTTAGCGAATGAATCTGTACAAGCGAAGAAAACGAACGGAGTAGGTGCGGAAGGTGTTCTGTTCAATGATGTTGACGTGACGTATGGTCCTGCACCGGGAGCAGCTATAATTCATGGTTTTGTAGCGTTAGAAAAATTGCCAGAAGCACCGTCAGCAGAAGCGGTAACAGCACTAAAACAAATCACATTTTTGAAATAAGAGAGGATGAAATAAATGCCAACACTTTATGAATTAGTAAATGCACAAAATATTGCAACGTATTACCAGAACAACCCATCTAATGCGATTCCGTATTTAGGAGCCACTCTTTTCCCTGCGAAGAAACAATTAGGGTTAGATCTATCTTGGATTAAGGGGTCCAACGGATTACCAGTAGCGCTAATGCCTTCTGAATTCGATGTGAAAGCGACTGTTCGTGATCGTATCGGATTTAGTAAAATTCAAACGGAAATGCCTTTCTTCCGTGAATCCATGAGAATTGGTGAAAAGGATCGTCAAGAACTTAATAGGCTTGCTGCATCTAATTTGGATGGAATGACGCAAACAGTGGTAGCAAACATCTATGACGATGTAACAACACTTGTAAACGGTGCTGCGGTTCAACCTGAGAGAATGATTATGCAGTTATTGGCGACAGGTAAAATTGGTATTACTGCTAATCGACTTGATTATGATTATGATTACAAAATGAAGGACGACCATAAAGAAATATTAGCAGGGGGAGCTCAATGGAGTAACCCAGATTCAGAGCCAATCGAGGACATTATGAGATGGCAAGATACGGTAGAAGATAATACAGGTACTCGACCAACAAACGCCATTTTAACACGTAAGACATTCAGTTACCTATTGAAGCATCCAAGTATTCGATTAGACATGAATCCGCTGGGTGGCCAAAACGTGATTATGACAGAAGCGCTGTTGAAGCAGTATTTACAGAACAAATTTGGTTTATCGGTAGCTATTTACAACAAAAAATATCGTGATGAAAAAGGTGCTTTGCATAATTTTTATCCGGATGACTATTTTACGCTTATTCCAGAAGGTAATTTAGGAAATACATTCTACGGAACAACTCCGGAAGAATCCGATTTATTGACAGGTCAGACGGTTGCAGATGTCTCCATTGTGAATACAGGCGTAGCTATTACAACTATTAAAGAACCGCATCCGGTCAACGTAGAAACGATTGTATCTGAAATTGTATTACCAAGCTTTGAGACTATAGACAATATCTTTGCTGCAAAAGTTAACTAAGGGAAGTATTCATTTCTCTTTAATTAATATTAAAGGAGGCGATTTTAATGTCAGAAATTAGAGTGACATTTAACCAACACGTCAAGCTAGACAAAGATCTATTCCAAAAAGGAAACACAGTGAATATAACTGAAGATGTTTTCAATTCAATAAAAGACTTAGACATAATTGATCCAGGCTATGAACATATAGTAGAAGTTCAAGAAGCGCCAAAATCAATCAATGAAATGACCGTTCCTGAATTAAAGCAATTTGCAGATGACAACAAAATTGATTTGGGTGAAGCAAAGAAAAGGGATGAAATTATAGAAATAATCCAAGTCTCTATTGAAAAAGGAAGCGAGTAATCGCTATGTTGGATAAAATTAAAGAGCGACTAAGAGCCCTTGGTCTTTCAGTGACGATGGAAGATGATTTTTTATTAGGATTCATCAGCGATAAAGTGAAAAGCCATATTAATACACAAACAAATCTTAGTAATATTCCAGTTCCTCTACACCATATTGCAATTGATATGGTTGTAGGGGAATTTCTACTTATGAAAAAGAGTATGGGACAACTTATCATTGAAACTCTTGATTTTGGACTGATTGCAAAGACTGTTCAAGATGGAGATACGACGGTTACTTATGCAATTGATGATAATAACTTGACGGCGGAAGCTCAATTTGATGTATTCATAAGTTACTTAAGGCATGAGGGTTTTGATTATATAGCTTACAGGGTGATTAAATGGTGAATGCTAGAAGGCGTGCAGTTGAGTCACTGTACAAAGGTGAATGCACAGTAAAAGAGAAACGAAGCATTAAGGATCCTATTACACACATAACAAGTACAAAAGAGGTTACTGTTCTTGAGAATCAAAAGTGTAAGATATCTTACGAAAAGCAAACATCATCAACCAAAACAAATGCACCAGCCATCATTGTGCAAACAACAAAGTTATTTATTGCACCTGAGATAGAAGTGAAACCAGGGTCTAAGATTATTGTCACTCAACATGGTAAAACGACTGAATATGCTCGAAGTGGAGAGCCTGCCATATATACGGATCATCAAGAAATTGCGCTTGAACTATTTAAGGGGTATGCGTAATGGCTAGATGGGGCAATGTGGATTATCGACAGTTGCAAAGACTCGCAAAGAAGATGGAAAAGCTTGAACGGGGTAAGTTTGATAAGTTTTGTGAGGCGGCAGCTAAGGAATTAGCAGCACGCCTATTGGCAAAAGTTATAAGGCGTACACCTGTTGCTGATCCTTCAAAATGGAAAACTCCAGTGCAAGGTTATGTTGGAGGAACACTAAGACGCGGTTGGACAGCGAAAAGTGAACGTGAAGCCGAACTTTCAGCCGCATTTGGTGGTGGTACAGGTGTTAGTAGATATGCTGAATCATTAAGTATTATCAGACATGGTGACGTATACGAAATCGAAATCATTAACCCAGTTGATTATGCATCTTATGTTGAGTACGGACATAGAACTCCATCGCACAAAGGATGGGTAAAAGGTCAATTTATGATGACTATTAGTGCTGATGAAGTCGATGCTCAGGCACCGCAGATTGTAGAAAAGAAATTAATGAAGTTTCTTGGGGAGGTATTCGATGCAGATTAATGACGTAGTAACAGCTATTGCTATTAAGCTGCACGATACGTTTGGGGATAACTACACAATCTATACAGAATCAATTGAGCAAGGCTTTCAGGAGCCTGCTTTTTTTATTGCTCTTTTAGAACCGAATCTTAAACAGGCTATAGGTAACAGATATCACAAGACTATCCCATTTGATATACATTACTTCGGTAAAGGTAATATGGATGCTCATATCACCGCTGACAAGCTTATGTGTGATATGGAATATATCCAGTGTCTAAATGGTGATCTACTACGTGGTACAAAAATGAGAGCTAACTTAATCGATGATGTAATGCACTTTTTTGTTAATTACAACATGCACGTATACAAAGAAAAAGAAGCTATTCCAATGATGGAAGAGTTAACAATCCAAAGTCATGTAAAAGGAGAGGATGCTTGATGGCCGAACAAAAGCCAACAGTGAAGACTACGAAAACCGCTGAACCAACTTTTTCGACACAACAGCTAGTTAAGAGTCGTAGATACGCAATGCATCGAGACGTTATTAGTGCTTTGCTAAATGATGAAGAACGATATACATTCGCAGAAGTTGATAAGAAAATTAATGTATTTCTGAAAGGTGAGGAGAAGAAATAATGGGATTGGGTGGAGGAACATTCTTAACACAAAACAAAAAGTTGCCAGGCGTTTATATGAACTTTGTAAGTGTGGCTCGAGCAACAGCTTCTTTGGCTGACCGTGGTTATGCTGCATTACCGTTAGAACTTGATTGGGGTACTGACGAGAAAGTAATGACCGTCACTACTGAAGACTTACAAAAGAATTCACGTAAAATCTTTGGCTATGACTACACTCATGAAAAGCTAAAAGGTTTGCGTGATCTATTTAAAAACATTCACACAGCTTATATTTACAAGTTGATGAAAAACGGTGTAGCTGCGACAAGTAACTATGGTAGTGCTGTATGTAAAGGTGTTAGAGGTAATGATTTAAAGTTAGTTATTAGCGCTAATGTTGATGATGTAACAAAGTTCGATGTATCAATCTATCTAGGTTCATCGTTAGTTGATGAGCAACTAGCGGTTGGTCCGAAAACGGATGATTTAGCGGATAATGATTTTGTGAAGTGGAAAAAGGGTGTGGCATTAGAAGCTTCAGCAGGAACACCATTTACTGCAGGTTCTAATGGAGAATCAGTAGAAGGAGCAGAACATCAAGAAGCGTTAGCTGAATTGGAACCATATTCATTTAACGCGTTGGGTTGCTTATCTACAGTGGAAACCATCAAAGATTTGTATATCGCATTTAATCAACGCTTACGTGATCAAGTAGGTGCGAAATTTCAAGGCGTCGTACACAAGAAGCAAGGTGTTGATTACGAAGGCGTAGTAAGTGTGTTGAATGATGTTGAAGATGAGAATGAAGCATCTCTCGTGTTTTGGACTACAGGAGCAACTGCAGGATGTGCAATTAATAGATCTAATACTAATAAAAAGTATGACGGTGAATATGAAGTGAAAACGAAAATCGATAAAACATTAGAAATGGCTTTATCTGATGGTGATTTTGTATTCCATAAAGTCGGAGACGATATTTGTGTGCTTGAAGATATTAATACCTTTACATCATTTACAAATGATAAGAATGAAGATTTTTCAAGCAATCAAACAATTCGTGTACTTGATCAAATTGGTAATGATATTGCTCGATTATTTGCTAAAAAGTATTTGGGTAAAGAACAAAACGATGCAGCTGGTCGTATTTCCCTATGGAATGACATCACTACACATCACAAAGAGCTACAAACGCTACGTGCTATCGAAAACTTTAAATCTGAAGATGTAACAGTTCAACCAGGTAACCTAAAAAAGGCTGTTGTAGTAACTGACTACGTACAACCAACTAACGCTATGGCCCAATTGTATATGACCGTTATGGTCTCTTAAGGAGGGAGCTGACATATGGAAAAATTATTAAAGCTAGATTTACAATACTTTGCTCAGGCGATGAATGCCAAGGATTCAGTAAGTGCTGCATTAGCTGAATGTTTTGTAACGATTGAGGGTAATCGCTATAACTTCATGCAGATTATAGACTTTGAATCAGAAATTGAAAAAACTAAAACAGAAGTACCCATTTTAGGGAAGACGGGTAAAGGTTCTAAAGCTACCGGTTGGTCCGGTACATTTTCCGGAACTGCTCACTATAACCAATCTATTTTCCGTGAGTTGCTTTATCGTTACAAAGAAACTGGTGAGGATGTTTATTTCGATATCCAAGTTACTAATGAGGACCCAACTTCAGCAGTAGGTCGACAAACGGTCATTCATAAAAACTGTAACTTAGATGGCGGTGTATTAGCTAAGTTTGATGCAGATGGTGAATACTTAGATGAGCCGATTGACGGTACATTCGACGATTTCGAAATGCCAGAGAAGTTTAAATTACTTCCTGGTATGCAGTAAAACAAAGGTCGCTTACATAGCGGCCTTTTATAATTCAAACAAATAGAAAAGGACAAGGTGATAATATGAGTAACTTAACAGCATTTTTAGCACAAAACGCATTGGTAATAGAGAGCGAAAAGCACGTAGTATCTAAACGATTTGTCGATGAAGATAAAAAACCGATTAAGTGGGAAGTAGGCGCAATTACTTCTGACGAAGATGAATTGTTAAGAAAAAGTCATACAAAACGTATGCCGGTACCGGGCAAAAAGAATGTATTCCAGCCAACTACCGACTACGATGCATATTTAACAAGTTTAGCTGTTAAATGTACATTAGATCCAAATCTACATGATAAAGCTATACAAGATTCATATGGGGTCATGGGTGCTGAAGCATTACTCAAAAAAATGTTGTTACCAGGTGAATATGCCGATTATTTAAAAGTAGTACAGTCAGTTAATGGTTTCGATGTAGGTATGGATGAAGTTGTCGAAGAAGCAAAAAACTAATAGATGGAGGCGATTATGAAGCTAATATAGCGTATTATTGCCTCCATAAATTTCATAAATGGCCTTCGGAATTTGACAGCTTACCTAAGTACGAAAAAGCATTAGTTATAGCTGCAGTGCAAATTAAGATGGAAGCTGAAGCTAAGGAAGAAAAGAAGATGAAGAAAAAGGGTCGAAAGAAATAGTTATAGTAATATATACCTCCCTTGTTATATGCTAGTTATATATACATAAAAGGAGGTTATCCCCATTAAAAGAACATGGTATCTTTTATTATCTGTTTTTGTAGGGTTTTTCGTTATCTTTGCTGCTTTTAATATTGTTCGAAATTATAAAGATTATTCCTTAGCAGGAGCAATTACTGTAGCTGTTGTATTTTTCGGTATTTCTTTTTTGGAATATTGGTTAATAAAAAAATTCAGAAGGTTATCATCTTCAGAGGCTAAGTTATTAGAACAACACAAGAAGGCGGAAATACAAGAAAAACTTAATCGTGAAGAAGTTGAAAAGTTTGAACAAGAAAGTAAAGTACCTGGATCTTATGCCCGTACTAAAACTTTAGAAGCTGATTATTGTATCAATGCAGAACACGTAGCTGGATTACCTATATCTGAAGGTACTGAAACTTATATCTACAGAGGTAAAGATAAGGTTATTTTCGAGCGTAATCAAGACACTTTTGAACTGGACATTAAAAAGGTTAGAGATATACTATTGAAAACCGATGTCGAAATACAGAAGAGTTACGTTAGCAGTGCAGGTGGTGCGATAGGTGGTTATGCATTGTTTGGACCGTTGGGTGCATTGATTGGCGGTCGCTCAAAAGAAAAACAAAGTAAAATTGAAGAAAAGTATCTTATTTTCTCGTATGAAAAAGACGGAGAATTAGATTTCATTTCATTCAACGTAACAAAGGAGCCTAAGGCGATATTTTTTATAAATCATTACGATTTAAGTTCCCAAGAAAGAAGAACACAAGTTTTATAATGGAAATTTTGAGCGCCTGAGGTTAAGGTGCTCTTTTTTATTGCTTGAAAGGCGGTGAAAGACTTGGCGACAATTAGAACAGCGATTCAAATTCAAGACGGTATGTCTAGAGCTTTTCAGTCAATGAACACAGCAATGAACGTAGTACTCAGTAGTTTTGAGTCTTTGCAAGACGCATCTAGTAACGCTATCGACACTGCTAGTATAGAAACAGCGAGAGCGGAATTAAATAGAGCCGAACAAGCATTTAGTGAAATAGAACAAGAAATTCGAAATGCTGACGAAGCACAACAACAGTTCAATAATAACATTAGAGATGGTACTTCTTCCGCAGATGGATTACTTCAAAAAATTATGGGAATTGCAGCGGCATATTTAGGTTTTCAATCAGCTGGTAATGTCGTTTCATTGTCAGATGAAATGACAAATACAACTGCACGACTGGATTTAATGAATGACAAATTACAAACAACTGTAGAACTTCAAGAAATGATTTTCGAGTCTGCTAAAAGGACATATACTCCATATCAACAAACCGCTGATATGGTCGGTAAATTAGGTATGCAAGCAAGAGATGCTTTTAGTAGTAATGAAGAGTTGATTGCTTTTGCAGAACAAATCAACAAAACCTTTACGATAGCAGGAACATCTGTCGAAGGGGTAGAATCCGTAATGCTCCAGTTAACGCAAGCTATGGCATCAGGGGTTCTTCAAGGTGAAGAATTAGCAGCATTATTAGATAACGCTCAACCGATTGTTCAAAACATAGCCGATTACATGGACGTTCCGTTTGGATCAATAAAAAAATTAGCTTCTGAAGGTCAAATTACGGCAGAGATTGTAAAGAATGCAATGTTCCAAGCGGCAGAACAAACAAACGCAGCATTTGAAACCATGCCTCTAACATGGAGCAAGATATGGACTAACATTAAGAATGATGCGTTTAAAGCGTTCCAACCGATATTACAGAGTATTAATGATATAGCTAATAATACGGAGATGCAGAATGTGATTAATGCCGTTGTAAATGGACTGTACACTTTATCCGCTGTAGCCGTCACAACTTTTGATATTTTAACAACTGCAGGTAGTTTTATGTACAATAATTGGTCACTAATTGCACCAGTTTTAGGAACAGTGACAATGGCGATAGGAGCTTATACCACAGCATTAGTGATCAATAAGGCTGCTGAAATCGTTAGTGTATTTTGGACAGGAGCAAAAACATTAGCTATAGGCTTAATGACCACTTCAAGTTGGGCAGGTGTGCAAGCTACAATTGCTCTCACAGCTGCACAATGGGGATTAAACACAGCATTGATGGCAAACCCAGTATTTATTATTGTGATGGCTATAATTATTTTAATTGGGGCACTTTATTTAGCGGTTGAAGCAGTTAATTATTTTGCCGGAACATCAATAAGCGCAACAGGTATTGTCGCCGGAGCTTTCATGGTTTTGGTTACATTCATTTATAATAAAATCGCATTTTTGTGGAATATATTTGCCGCTATTGCAGAATTCTTCGTAAACGTTTGGCAACACCCAATATATTCAGTTAAAAAACTATTTGCGAACTTAGTAAATAACTTCTTAGATCAAACGATATCCATGAGTAGCGGCTGGGATTCTTTTGCTACTTCTTTTGTTAACGCCATGATTAGCGCAGTAAATGGTGCAATTAAGGCATGGAATTGGTTTGTAGATATGCTCCCTAGTGATATTGCCAGTTCTATAGGATTAGGTAAGGGGGAGGAATTTGAATATAGAACATCTATAACAAGCGACTTAAAAGGTATTAAAAAAGGAATTAATGCCGCAGTTGGTAAGGCCCCTGAAGACTACTGGGAAGCACCAAAGATGGAAATGAAATCACTTGGTGCCGCATGGGACACTGGTTACGATTGGGGATCAAATTTATTTAGTAAAGATGCTGTTAAAAAAGAAAAAGATAAAAAAGATAAACCGGATAACGACATGCAATCGCTAATAGATAACGTAAAAGGTTTACAACCTCCTGCAAATAACGCAGCAGATGCAGCTAATAGAGCGGCTGGAAACGGCGGTAAAACAGCCGGCAATACTGCAAAAATGGCAAAGGCAATGGAAGGTGCAACTGATGATTTGAAATACATGAGGGACCTTGCTGACCGTGAAGTAATCAACCGATTCACGACAGCAAAAGTGAAAGTGGATTTTAGCAGCGTAAATACTATCAAATCTGATTTAGATCTAGACGGAATCATTGATAAATTTGGCGAAAAGCTAGAAGAAGCTATTACAGTAGCTGCAGAGGGGGTGCACTAGATGTATGGATTTTTTATAAACGGTGTACAGTTTCCTATTGCGCCTGCAAAGCTAGATACAAGAATTAATAACAAAAATCAGACTATCACTCTCATCAACGAGGGTGAGGTCAATCTTTTAAAAAAGGCTGGATTAACGGATTTTTCATTTGAAGTCCTTTTACCTAACGCAAAATATCCGTTCGCTGTATATCCTAAAGGATTTAAACCAGCAACTTATTACTTAGAAAAACTAGAAAAATTGAAGTTGAAAAAGAAACCGTTTCAATTTATTGTTACTCGATCTAAACCGAACGGAGATTTGCTTTTTGACACAAACATGAAAGTGTCCTTGGAGAGTTACGAAATCAAAGAAGATGCTGAAAACGGTTTTGATGTAAATGTGTCGATTGAACTTAAACAATATCGGGATTACGGTACCAAGAAAATTAAACTTAAAAAACCAAAGAAAAAAGGTGAAAAGAAAGTCGCTGTCGCATCTAAAAAACGACCATCTACAAAAACAGCACCGAAAACACATACAGTTGTGAAGGGTGATACATTGTGGGCTATTTGCAAAAAGTATCTAGGAGATCCTTTGAAGTATCCCGAAATCGCTAAAAAGAACAACATCAAGAATCCCCATTTGATCTATCCTGGGATGATTATTAAATTAAGCTAATTCTACGAGGAAAAAATGCTTCTATCAGAGGTGATGAGATTGATAATCTATAAAATACTAAATAAGTTAAATGGAAAAGTATACATCGGACAAACTAATAGCACGTTAGAACAACGGTTATCTCAACATTTATCTTCTAAAAAATCTTTAGTTTCAAAAAGTATCATTAAGTACGGTATAGACAGTTT
The DNA here is from genome assembly GCF_050278625.1 of Viridibacillus sp. NPDC096237. NCBI lineage: Bacteria > Bacillati > Bacillota > Bacilli > Caryophanales > Caryophanaceae > Viridibacillus > Viridibacillus sp. NPDC096237. Next base: position 44,972 of record NZ_JBNNTI010000017.1, read on the forward strand.
TGATATTTCAATTATTGATGAGGCGGATAACAGAGATGGTATAAATGAAAAAGAGAAATACTGGATCAAATATTATGATTCAATTGCTCCTAAAGGATACAATTTGGACGCTGGAGGATACGATGCGTCACCGTCTGTTGAAACAAGAAAAAAAATCAGCAACACCTTAAAAGGTAGGTATGCAGGTAAGAAAAATCCAATGTACGGCAAAGAAAGTCCTATGAAAGGGAAAATTGGAGCCATGAAGGGAAAGAAACATTTGAAATCAACAATTCAAAAGATGTCTTTGAGCCGTTCTGGGGCAAATAGTAAAGTAGCCACTAGAATCAAAAATATTGATACAGGAGAGGTGTTTATTTCTCAAAAAGAGGCTAGTGATAAATACGGTATTTCTAGAACTTGTATATGCGCAGCATGTAAAGGGAGACAAAAAAAGGCAGGTGGATTCAGGTGGAGTTACGTAGAGTGAAAAAGGTGATTAAACTTGGCTAAAACGCAGTTAATCATACAAAATGGTAAAACAATCATGGAACCAGTTGTCGAAGAAGGGATAGTTTGGGAAACAGCACGAAAAGGTGTTCCAGGTAAGCTTACTTTTTCTGTAATCAAAGATAAGGCTCTGAAATTCGAAGAGGGCAATGCCGTGAGATTTATTTATAAGGGAAAAAAGATATTCTTTGGTTTCGTTTTTACAAAGAAGAAATCAAATAAAGAGCGGATTCAAGTTACTTGCTATGATCAATTACGCTACTTAAAAAACAAAGATACTTACGTTTACAAAAATAAAACTGCATCTGAGTTTTTGAAAATGATGGCTGCCGATTATCGGCTGAAAATAGGAAAAGTAGAAAGTACAGGGTTCAAAATAAAGTCACGTATTGAGGACAATAAAGAGTTATTTGGTATGATGCAAAATGCATTAGATCTTACCTTAGATAACACTAGAAAAATGTTTGTGCTGTATGATGATTTCGGTGCACTTGCATTAAAAAATATAGAATCGATGAAACTAAACTTAATGATAGATGAAGAAACAGGTGAAAGCTTTGATTACACGTCTTCTATCGACTCAAACACGTATAACAAGATCAAACTTATTCGTGAAAATAAAAAAACAAACAAGAGAGAAATCTTTATTGCCCAAGACAGTAAGAATATGAATAATTGGGGCGTATTACAGCACTTTGAAACCATTCAAGAAGGCGTTAATGGTAAAGCTAATGCAGATGCTTTACTTGCTTTACACAACCGAAAATCACGTAATTTAAACATGAATAAATTGCTCGGTGATACACGTGTCCGTGGAGGTAGCAGCGTTATTGTTAAAATGAATTTAGATGATGTAAAGCTATTAAATTATATGGTTGTAGATAGCGTTAAACATACTTTTAACGAGAGTGAGCATGTTATGGACCTTAAACTGATTGGCGGTGACTTCGTTGCGTAACATGCATGATATATTGGCTTTGATGAACAAGAATAACAAAGGCTTTATTAACACTACTGATCCAGTATTCGTATTATTTGGCGAAGTAACTAGCCAATCTCCACTAGAAATATTAGTTGAGCAACGACTACCACTTGATGAAGACCAATTAGTATTAACTAGAGCAGTACGGGATTACGAGGTTGAAATGACTGTAAACCATCTTACTGAAACGGATAATGGACCTGCAGCACATACCCATCAATACAAAGGTAAAAAGAAATTTCTAATTCATAACGGATTAGTCATAGGTGATAGAGTGAAATTGTTACGAGTGCAGGGTGGTCAGCAATACGTCGTTTTTGATAAGGAGTGATACGAAATGATACCTCAAATTACAGATGATATTGATGACTTTGAAAGTGACCTTGAAATTGAAGAGCAACAGACCAGTAGAACATACAAATTAGATCTGGTACGTAAACGAGTAACTGGATATACAGATGGTCTTGATGCAGTTGAACAGTTTATTTATAAGGCAATCGGAACGGAACGTTACGACCATCTAATATACACATGGGATTATGGAGCTGAAATTGCAAAGTTATTTGGGCAACCGATTCCATACGTATACAGCGAATTGAAAAGACTTATAACAGAAGCGTTAACACACGATGATAGAATCGATAGTGTTGATGCTTTTTCTTTTACTCATAAAAGAAATAAAGTGGCCGTTACATTTACCGCTCATACGATTTACGGAGATATTGAAGCACAGAAGGAGGTGGACGTATAGATGTTCGAACATATTTCACAAGAGCAACTACTTGATGATGCGCTGGACGAAGTAGTAACTGATGTCGACAAGCGAGAAGGTGCCATTATTTATGATGCATTGGCACCGCATTCAATCCAATTATATGAACTTTATTTTGCGATGGATGGAATGATCCAAGAGATGTACGGCGACACAGCTTCTCGTGAATTTTTAGTTAAACTCTGTCTAGATAGAGGTATTACACCTTATTTAGCGACTCATGCAATTTTGAAAGGTGAATTTAATATCGATGTACCTATCGGAACTCGTTTTAGCCTTGATACACTCAATTATATTGTTACTGAAAAAATCAGTTATGGCGTATTTAAATTACAGTGTGAAACTACTGGTGTTGAAGGTAATAATTCTTTTGGTCAGTCAATCCCAATTGAATACATCGAAGGTTTAACGACCGCAAATATTACCGAATTACTTATTCCAGGAGAAAATGAAGAAGAAACAGAATCTTTACGTAAACGCTATTTAGATAGTTTTGAAGCACTCGCATACGGTGGTAACCGTAAAGATTACAAAGAAAAAATACATGAGTTACAAGGTGTAGGTGGAGTAAAATCCCGCCGGATTCGCGAAGATGGCTTCAACGTAAAGGTTGTTGTGATGGATTCGCAGTATAAAACCCCAAGCGAGGCCTTGTTAGAAGAATTACAAACAACTATCGACCCTGTATCAAATCAAGGTGAAGGGGTTGGCCTTGCCCCAATAGGTCATGTTGTGAAAATTATTGGAGTAAACGAATTACGAGTAGATGTAGCGTTTAATATCACTTATGAATCGGGTTACTCGTGGGCAGATATAGAAATTGGTGCGTTAGAGCTCGTGGATGACTACCTACTTGAATTAAAGAAAACATGGGAAGATAACACACAGCTCATCGTCCGTATTATTCAACTTGAATCACGGGCATTGGAGCTCACAGGCGTTTTGGATGTACAGGATACGTTGATTAATGGTGCTGCCGAAAACTTGATTTTAGGTGAGGATGATATACCTATTCGAGGTGTTGTAAGTGGATAATTACTTAGATAACGAAATTGACTTATTTCCTTTATTACCTCCGACGATCAATGAATTAAAAGAATTCAAAGAAATTACGCGTGTTGAGAGTACGAATTTCAACGTTGTACGGCAGCATCTGATTAATATCTTTAAAGACAGATTTGTACATGAAGCTACTGAGCAAGGTGTCCGCCGTTGGGAAAAGATGCTGAAACTTAAAAGACGTAGCATAGACACGCTAGATGAGCGTAAATTCCGCATCTTAGCGAAAATGAATAATAAGTTACCATACACAATGCGGACGCTTGAACAATTATTAAATTCATTGTGTGGTAAGGGAAACTACAATTTGCTGCTAGATCCATACGAATTAGAATTATTTTTTGAGTTTTACACGAAAATACCTGATGTTCAGTTGCTAAAGGATACATTAGAACAAATGATACCTTTAAATTTATTGTTACATTACATGTATACGATAAAAGTGCCAGCAATTAAAGTAAGTGCAAGAGAACATGTTTATCCTGTCATGTATCCAATTACAAACGTTGCTGTTACAAATAACGATGGCGTTGGAGTTGGTAGTACTACGAATATCGATATCCCAGTTAGAGGCCAGGGGTATCAAATTATATATCCAATTACAAATATGGTTGTCACATACTAAAGGAGTGGTTAAATGCAAGTACATGAAAGACTATTGAATATCTTATTTAACGCTCTGCTCACAAATGTGAGAAAAGGGCGCTTTTTAATTGACGGGACAGAGCGTGATATTGATATATTCCGTACAGAACGATTAGGCGATATTATGCGTGTCATGTTTTATTTGGATGATTACAGTGGGGCTGTCACACAAGTGTCCCTATTAGATAGAGATAATGTCATTTTAGTTAGTGGACAAACGAATTTTTATAAAGAAAATGACGGCTTTATGTATGTATTCGATATACCTGTTGTCGTAGAAGGGATGGTATCAGTATGAGCAGTATTCAATCATATGAGCGTATAAATTTCTTGGACCATATTTTACGAATTGACGAGAAAGGTAATTTTATTCCTCTAATTGATCCGTCGACTGGCCAACAAAAAGTTAATCTAATTACAGGGCAAAAAGAATGGGAAGCATTGCAAGAAGGAACACGCTTGAAGGCTTTAACGATGAATTATCTAGATAAAAATATTGAAACTAATCGTAATTATATTTCAGATTTACACACTTTAGTTAGACGTTTACAACTACAACTAGAAATGGACGGACGCGCGCCAGGTAGTAGTGGTACATTCTTCGATACCCTAGACGGCTTTTCAAACAAGATTTATTTGCAAAGTCAGCAAACTTCTATTAATAAAGCAATCACTGCAGGCGCAACAACTATTCCTGTCGATAACATAGAGGGCTTTACAGCATTTACGCAAGTCACTATCTATGATGACGAACACAGCGAAGACGGACTTATTACAGCTATAAATGGCAACTCAATAACTGTACAAGCCTTAACAAATGCATACAAAAAAGGTGCAAAGGTAGCTCGTTCTACAGTTGCTGTTGATACAGTAAATAAAAAAATGGATATCGGAAATTGGGAGACGTTTAGCGTTTCTATTTTGGAGGTGGTTTAGGATGACGAGTTGGGTAACCTTGGGAGAAATACGTACTTTTTCAGAAATTAATATATTACCAATTGATAATAATAAATATTTGTATGCAGTTAGTAATCCTAATAACTTTGAAGTTTTGCTCTATATTGCTCCAAATCCAAATAATCATGTAGTTATACCGGCAAATGCTAGTTATTATCCAATAACTCTAGCTAATGGTAGTAGCACTTTGGGTTTAAGTAATCCTGACCTAAGAGATTTTAAGGTAACAATGTTTTACCAGAACAAGAATACAGCGCCAACTACGCCTGGGACATTTACGCAACCAACTGGTGACTTAGAAATCGGAGCAAATAAAGTTATTTCATGGGGAGCATCAAGCGATAGTGAAAACAACCTATCTTATTATGCTTTAGAAGTATCTATAAATGGTGGTGCTTGGACTCAAATTGGCATTCCATCATCAGTAAGTTTTAATTACACTATTCCGTCGTGCTCTAGTATCCAATTCCGTGTAAAGGGTGTAGATTCTGGAGGATTAAGTTCACCATATCAAACTAGTGCATCTTACAAGGTTGGTAAACCTAAGTATTACTACAATAAGCATAATGTAGATAACGTTGTCGTTGGGCTTAACTACCCTGCACCTAGGTCCACGTATAATACAGCAGTCGTGTTCAGTACTTTTCAAGGAAGGTATGTAACATATGCAGGAGAAAAAATTGGTGTAGATGGAAGATGGGGAGCTAACGAATCAATATCTGTTGGTGATACATGTTGCTATATACTGAGTAATTTCCTTACGATACACACTGCCATCGAAGCAGGCAATGCTTCTACGGATACTCGTGTCAGTGTGGCTGAATACTATATTACCGAGTTTACCTTTAGACGGTCGGATACTATAGGAACTCTTTTAACTGCTAATATTATTGCGGATGATGGGGCATATCCAACCAACGGGAAGTATTCTGACGGCTATTGGTATGTAAGAGGCAACAAAGTAACAAATGCTGTCTCACCACCAAGTTCTATTGCTCTAAGTAGTGGAGTATTAAAATACAATAATTCCGTTAACTTCACAGCAAGTGGTTCAACAGTATCAAACCCTATTTATAAATATCAGTATTCATTTGATAATGTTAATTTCACTGATTTTTCTACTGCATTTACTTTACCTAGAGATGTAGATAAAAAACTACTCTATATAAGAGCTAGAACATATAACGGCACAGCCTATTCAGATTACTTTACTCAAACTTTTGATGTATATCAAAACACAGCGCCAACAGTCGAGCTAAATACAGAAAACAATAAAACGTTATATGAAGGTGACACTTTTAAAATTGACGGCTCTTCAACTGATCCTGATAACGGTGACATTGTAAATGTTAAATATCAAATTAATGGCGGTATGGCTAGGGCAATTAAAACTGATATTAGCACGGGTTCTGCCATTCTATTTAACAGGCCATTAACTTTTAAGGGCGGAAAGCTCTACGACGGAGAAACAGCTCTCACAGACGCTTTAGCGGAAGGTGTTTCCCATGAATTAAAAGTATTTGCAGAAGATGACCAAAAGGGAAAATCAACAGAGCAGATCCGTAATTTTTACGTGGTTCCAAATCGAGCACCAGCGATTGTTATAAATCCAATCGAAAAACCAAACGGTACGGTTGATTCCGACAAATTCCCAATCTCAGGAGTTTGTAGCGATCCAGACGGAAACGATGTGATTGTTTCTTACAAAATCAACACAAGTCTTGCTACGGAGATTTATCGTGGTAAGGGCGGGGATTGGACGTTCGATGTTGCCTTTAGCAGTCTTAAAATTGGAGAAAATATTATCATTGTAGAGGTTATTGATAGCCATAATTTCAAAACTTCAAAAACAATAAAATTAAATAAAGCAGTAAACTCAACGCCTATTTTGAATTCTGTTGCAAGGTATAAAATTGTACCACCAACAGGGACTGCAAAGGGCGTTTTATTGTGGATTCAGAAAGAAAAAGGCTTAAATATTGAAGCTGAAATCAGCATGACTGAGGCAGGAGTGCAAGAGAAATTTGTTGAAATGCCACTGACAAATTCAGCGCCGATTGATTCATTCATCACTGAAGATCAATTTGTATATGAAGCTGCAGAGATGAAAGAAAATATTATCGTTAAATTAAATTTAAGTAGAGAATCAGCTGAGGTTAGCGATTCAATTACTTTGATAAGCGGGGTGCTTAGTTAGTGAAGATAAGACTTAGACAACCAGATGGTACACTTGGGCCATTAGAGGATGTATTCCCAAATCAAATAGATGAAACAACATTGATGATGCTTGAAGCTTTAGCGGGTCAGCAAGAGCAAATCACGCAACTGCAAGAACAAATTAAAGAATTGAAAGGAGAGGAAGCATAATGGCATTTCCTTATATGATTCCTGTTTATGGGTTGTTGGTTAAGGCTGGAGCGAGAGAAATTACAACATTACCAAAGCAGTATCAGATTCCTGTTGGCAAGTACTTAGCTGAACAAGTAGAAGGTTAGTTCATTGTTAAAAATAGCAGTTAATTAGTATTTATTTCATTTCTATGTCTTCTATATAATTGAGGAGAAAGGGTGATTATATGCGAGGAATAGTGAAACTAATAAACACAAAAAAAGAATGGATTGCAATTTATACTGAACATGATTTTTATTGTGTTACTGAAATAGTTGATTCACACCTACCAGAATTGGGAGATGTTATTTCGGGGAATCTTGGTGATTTAGGTGGAGAGAGATTTTATAATGAATCCTCACAAGAAAGTTTTGATGTATTTGTTCAGGATCTAAACGATAATCGTCAGCAAGTAATAAATCAATTAGGAAATCTTTAAGACAATCAATCAAGGGTGCTCATAAGAGCGCTCTTTTATTATGCAGAAAAAGAGGTGCAGATATGGAAAAGTGGATAGCAACAATTACAGGAACTATCGGATTTTTAGTCTCTTATTTAGTTGATGGGGTGGGACTAGCAGTGACTATTTTATTAGCTGTTATGGCATTGGATTATGCAACCGGATTAATTGCCGCATTTGTAAATAAGCAACTTAACAGTCGTATAGGAACAACAGGATTTGCACGAAAGCTTTATGTTTTGTTATTGATTGCAGCTGTTTATCTAGTGGAAAGTATTTTGTTTGGCTCTGAACATGTAGGTGACGGAATAGCGATTGCTTACATCGCCATCGAATTTATTTCAATTACAGAAAACGGTGTAAAAATGGGGGCGCCAATGCCTCCGTTTGTATCCGATTTGTTATCAATGGTGAAATCTAAAACAGAAGGGAAAGAAGATTAATATGACAAAAACAGTAGCAATCAGCGGTGGCCATTACGGACCATGTACAGGCGCAAAAGATATTGTGGACGAAGTAACAGAAGCATGGAAAATTGCAAAGCAAGTGGCTAAATTATTGCGAGCGAAAGGTATTACAGTCCATGAGTTTTATGATACGGTTTCAAAAAATCAGAGCGCTAACCTTGACCGTATTGTTGCCTTTCACAATTCTAAGGAACGTGATTTAGATTTATCATTCCATCTTAATTCAACTGCTCGAAAAACAGAAGGTATCGGCTGTGAAACTCTCTATTACGATGCAGTTGGTTTGGCCAAAAAAATCACAGATGCGATATGTGTAGCTACAGGCTTTAAAAACAGGGGTGCTAAGGAACGTAAAGAATTAGCATTTTTACGATGCACAAAAGAACAAGCTGTATTGTTGGAACCTTTCTTTGTATCATCTGTGGAAGATGTACGAATTTATAAAGAGAGCTTTGAGTTAATCTGTGAAGCAATTGCGGATGCGGTTGCAGATCATTTAGGGGTGAAAGTGACTACGGTATCACAACCATCTAAGCCTTCCACATCAAATAAAAATAGTTACTTCACTACTAACCCTGGAAAGATAAAAGTAATAAAAGATTGCTGGCAGTATAGCGGTACAAGCTTTAATAAAAAACAACGTGAACAAAAAGTAGATGCAGGACCAAATATATATACGGTTGTAAAAATCGAAAAGACAAAGAACGGTACGTCACGCCTATTAATGAAGAACGGTACTTTTATGACAGCTAATAAAAAATATATTGAAAAGGTTTAGTACATGAGAGTATTCGAGTTGGACCATAACCTATAAAACGTTATCTCGAATGCTCTCATGCGAATTTTCTACTATTAAATTAAATCAAATATGTATCAAAAATTGCCCTGTCCTTTATTGGATGGGGCTTTTTTATTTAAGAAAGAAAAAATTATGCCTTGATAATATTTTAATATATGTTATTGTATGTAATGAGTTACATAATTGTAAGGAGGAATACAAATGAAGAAAATATTGGTAAGTATTGCAGCTTTTTTTATGGTATCGTCAGTTTTTTTAAGTGGTCAAGCTAGCGCTAACACTAGCAATGAAGGTGAGGGAACAGGAGAAATCAACTTGTCGGATTTGAATCTTTCGGATTTAAAACCTGGTGATGTAATCCAAGGAGAGGATTTTGTAGTACGTCAGTTAACTGATGAACAAGCTGCAGAGGAAATGGGTTATACTCCTCAAAAATCAAAAATTTCAACTTTTGCTGCGAAAAAATGCGCTACTGGAACTACTGCTTTCAGTAGATATTTAAATGTTAACTCTAGCTATAAGCCAATGTTAAATATCTATACAGAGCTATGTCAAAACAACGCAGGTCAATTTGTAATTAAAAGTATTGCTGGAATCGGTGTTGATTCACGTTCTAATGGCTTAGTAAAAGGCTTTGAAGGGAACACTCAAGCTAAAGCTCTAAACTCAGGAAAAACACTTTGGTATCTTGCGGATGGTTGGTTCCATAATTCTGGAACAACTACAATATCTAACACTGCAGGTCTTGACTCAGGCTGGGCTTCCGTTGGTTGGACTAATGGTAGTTCTTCAAGTAAATATGGTTATATTTATCAAGATGAGAATATTATCTTATTTAAAAATTAATTGATTTATAAGTGTAAAAAGCTGTTAAGATTGATTTGACAGCTTTTTATATTTTTAGGAGGTCTTGAAATGAAAACAATGAGAAGTATTATTTTATATGCAATTGTATTAACTATGATATCGGGTTGTACATCTCAAACTCAAAGCATACAAGATAAATCAATAGCTGAAAAAGAAGTATCTACCAAGAAAAATCCCGATGTCAATGAGTATAAGGGAATACCATTGAAAATAGGTGTTTTAGGAAGTGCTCCTGAAATTAGAGAAACGAATATTGAATTTCAAGAACTATCATTAGAAGATTTAAGTATAAAAAAAGTAGAAGAGTATGATGGGATATTTATTATGAAAGAATTTTTAGAAAGTGCTGCAGATGGACCATACAGTAATACATTTAAAAAATCAGATATACCTTTCTTTTTTATAGAAACTAAAGCATATTATTTCCCCTTCATCGAAGACAAAATTAGTTACAAAGATTATACTAAAAGAGTCACAGACAGTGTAATATACGCATTTGGTTACTACCCGAATAGTGGGAATGTGAAAACGTGGCAATTAAACATTACTGCTCAAGATCCATCTGAAAAAGAGAAAAAGGAAATAATAAAAGAAATATATTCTCAAATATTTGTCATTACTGAGGAAGTTAAAAATACAGTACATGTAAGTGATGAAACAAGTGAAAAGTGACTATCTAATAATGAATAGCAACTTGTTCGTTTCTAAAATGCATATAAAGTATTGAGTGATAAATTTGGGGAAATGGAGGTAGAGTAATGCAAGTACCGGTAGGTAAAAAATACAAAGTGTTGATTATTTACCTTGATGAAAGTGAAATTAAATTTGAAACGGACATAGATGTGTCATATCGGTAGAAACGAACGGCAATAAGTATGTGGAGTTAGAAGACGGAAGACATATAGATTTAACCAATATAGAACGAATTATTACAGCAGAAGAATAATACATAGTTTGACCAGATTGCTATTGATGGCGACCTGGTTTTTTTGCTTGAAATAAGAACGAATGTTCTGTATAATAAAACAAACAAACGTTCTATTTCTAAGGAGGAAAAACCGTGAAAGAACAGCTATTAAAAGCTATGCAACGTAATCAGTTATTGAATCTAATGTATATGTCTAAGAGTGGGGGAATTACTAAACGTCGTGTGAAGATAATAAAGATGACAGGCGAATCATTCCAAGCGTATTGTTTTATGAAAAATGATAAGCGTACTTTTATTATTGATAATGTTCTTGCAGCTGTTCCGATTATTAGAAAAGAGCGTGAAGTTGTATGAATCGTGATAGAGGTTTTAAAAAATGGGAGATGTCCATCATGCTACCAGAGCATGTAACTTTGGTTAGACACTGGAGAAGAGAAGATGATCATATCGATAAGCCTGAACTAACTGAATGGGATCTACAAGTGGTCCAGGAAAAATTAGAATTATCCATGAAGATGAAATGCGAAACGGATATTAAAGTGTGGGGTAATGGGCAATTTGAAATCCATCGTGGAATCATCAGTAAGATTAATCATAATAACCGTCATTTATTTTATAGCAATCCATTTGGAGAGAAATGCGGTCCAATCCGTTTAAATGATATCATTGACATATCAGCAGTTGAATTTATAGAAATTTAAAGAGCGATAGCCTAGAGGCTTCGCTCTTTTTAAATATATTTTTAGAGTTGTATACGCGCCTGCCAGCTCTGTGTTTACCAACCCTTATAATTTTAGTAGTCCCCCAAAAAGTCCCCCAAGTCCCCCACTAGTAATGAGTGGTAATGAAAGAGATAATCATATAGAAAATATCATCAATCATTGATATATCGCTATTCATCATTTAAAGTGAGTGACGTTGAAGTAAGGCAACTATAAAGCTGAAATAAAATCACTCAAACGTATTATCCAAATGTGTGAACAAGGTAAACCATGTATCTCATTTATTGATGAAATACTGAAGGGAACAAATACGATTGAACGGATAGCAGCATCGGCCGCAATGATGGAATGGCTTTCTATGAATAAAGGAATGAATATCATTGCTTCACATGATATTGAATTAACCGAAATTGCTAGAGAAGCTTATACAAATTATCACTTCAGTGAATCGATTGAAAAGGGTAAAGTTCAATTTGATTATACAATTCATTCTGGACCATCAAAAACGAAAAATGCTATTAAGCTTCTTGAAATACTGGATTATCCACATAGTATCACAAGTAAAGCGAACGGGTTAGCGGAGTATTTTATAGAACGGCGTGAGTGGGAAGAAATGAAAGAAAGAAATTAAAAGTTTGTAAATTGAAAAAATGCACCCTGTACATTATTTGAACTAAAATGCTCCATTAGATGAAGAAGAATTTTAACAATTATTCGTATTGTAATTGAAATGGTGATTTTGAATAATCAACTTGCTTGTATTATCAAAATTAATAACTACCTATTTTTAGAAATGAAGATGTATGAAATGAGTTTTTCTATAGTAATCAGTAATATCTACAAATCTTATGAATATTAATAGAAAGAAACAGTATACAAGTTGGCTAGATTTTAAAATTTTATGTAGAAGGAGATGAAAAAGCTGAAATATATACTTGGCCTAATTTTGATTGTTATACCAGGAGTCTATGGATACCTAGCCCATCAATCAATGATTCCATTTTACCCCCTTATCGCTCAAATTTTCTTTTTAGTATATTGGCTATGGGTCGGATATGTAATAGGTCGATTTAGTAAAAATTCTATGAAAGGAATGCTGTTGGGGAATAGTGTATGGGTGATTTCGTTAGTGTTATTCATCTGGCAATTTATCCTAACAGATGATGTGGGGAGACTTGGAAGTGTTGCAGCCATTCCGCAGTATTACATTCTTCCATTTGTTTGGTTAGCAAGCAAAATGGCAACGCTATTAACTATGATTGATGGATCGACAATTATTATTCTCACGTTTATTTGTATGTTAATTGTTTTCGTTTTCGGGTTTAGATTAGGGAAAAGATGAGCAATTTTCAAACTTTTTTTAATTGAAAGTGCCTTCTATATGGCTCCTGACAATATACTATATAGTTAGTAGAGTAGTAGATATGCTCCACTGAATATGTTTTAAAAACTTCTTTCCTAATTAAATCAAAAGTGATAATGAAAATGAAGGAATACAAATGGCGGAGGATCTAAAAAAGGTCGAGCGAATCGACTCAACCAATTAAACTATCGCCCAATCGATACGAGAGAGTCTCCCGAGCTTACGCATGATGTCAAAGGCCACTATGAAAAAAGACCTTCTAACTTATATGACTATTGGATGGACAGGTTATATGCCTGATAGTCTTAAACATGTTGCTACATATTCCTGAAAAAACGGCACCGTTGTTTTGGGAATGGCCAAATCGTTTTTGAACCGAATGGATGATGTAGATACACGAGTTATTACTGTTGGAGGTAATGGATCAGGTCTGTTGGTTTTTAAAATAAAAGGTACTATTGTTTTGCAATAGAGTAAAGAATAGCTAGTTGGAATATTTAGGTGTAGAGATTGGGATACCGTATCAGATAACAATTTCGCTTGGGAGATGAATAGTGATGGAAATAAGTGTTAAGCAAATTGATTTGAATGGACTCATTTTTCAATATCGTGAAACTGGAGAGGTGTCTGCACCGCCGCTTATTGCCCTTCATGCGCTAGGTCAAAATTCGGAATCCTGGGATGAAGTCGCTACTGTATTAGGAGAAAGGTACCGTGTACTGGCTTTGGATCTACGTGGTCACGGTGGGAGTGCCAGAACAGGTACTTATTCTTTTGAACAAATGAGCGAAGACCTGCTTCTTTTTGCAAATGCCATGGGTTTAGAACGGTTTACATTGATTGGGCATTCTATGGGTGGAACAGTTTCATACCTCTTCTCGGAAACATATCCGTCAAGAATAGAACATCTAGTTATTGAGGACACGCCTCCTCCATTTCACAATGAGAAGATCGAAATACCTTCAAAGCCATCTGAACAATTGCCATTCGACTGGATAGTCGTGCCTTCAATTTTGCAGCAACTCAATGAACCTAACCCTGAATGGTGGACACGTCTACCCGAAATACTTACACCTACGCTTATAATAGGAGGCGGGTCTACAAGCACTGTTCCCCAAGACAAATTGAAAGAGGTTTCTGACCTGATCCCAACTTGTGAATTGGTGACGATAGAAGGTGCTGGACATCATGTTCATAATTCAAATTTACTAGCATTTTTGGATACTGTAAAACCCTTTTTGAATGTTTGATTACGTTTAGTAGGGATTCTAATTAAAAAACAAAAAGACTTCATATCGAAATCCCAGATTGAAGACAACAGGCAGTTGGATTGAACTCATTCCAACTGCCTTTAAAATTTTTCTTGATTTTTTCATCATAAACATATTCGTGTTTTCGAAAATATATTCCCCTTTTGTTTTTGGAAGTGTATAAGGAAGGTCTGGAGTGATTTTATTTTCTACTAGGAATTTTGTAATTGCAGGTGTTTTATAAGCAGCACCCAATATGCGAATTAAATGGTCTTGTGGCCAGTTATTCAATTGTTATTACCTATCAGGTTTTCCGAAGCTTACCACTCGCTTTCCGCGGGCGAGCGTCGGGCCGCTTCGTCGCTACGCTCCTGCAGGGTCTCGACTGTCTCGCTTTTCCCGCAGGAGTCGAGTGGACGCTTCTCCAAACCAATAAAATGCTGCCTTCTACTTTTCTAATTACTCATTCATTTTAATAGTTGTTAGACGGTAGACAAACTCGGAAAAAACGAGTTTTCTACAGTCTTTTTATTTATATCAGGATAGATCAGATTTTCCGAAGCTTACCATTCGCTTTCCGCGGGCGAGCGTCGAGCCGCTTCGTCGCTACGCTCCTGCAGGGTCTCGACTGTCTCGCTTTTCCCGCAGGAGTCGAGCGGACGCTTCTCCAAACCAATAAAATGCTGCCTCCTACTTTTCTAATTACTCATTCATTTTAATAGTTCTTAGACGGTAGACAAACTTGGAAAAAACGAGTTTTCTACAGTCTTTTTATTTATCCTGTGCAAACAATAATTTTTAAAACCTAATTCTCAATCTACGGCCAATTTCATTTGCTGGCGATAAGCAATAGGACTAATGGTGAAGTTAGATTTAAACACTTTTGAAAAGTAATTAGCATCATTAAAGCCAGTAGTTAACGCAATCTCACTAATTGGTAAACTAGTTTCTTTAAGTAATTGCATGGCATGTGTGAGTCGCTTCTCATTTAAGTATTGTTTAAATGTAATCCCTTTTGTTGAGGAAAATAACATACTTAAGTAGCTTGTGCTAATGCCTAAAAAGTCAGCGAGTGTTGTAAGATTCAATGAGCTATCCGTGTAATAAATATCAATATAGTCAAGTGCACCATTTACATAATCAAATTGTCCGTGCTCTTTTCGGTGTATTGCCTGATTCATAACATCTTGGCAAAAGAGGATAAACTCTTGGATGATGGTATAAAGCACTGGATGATTCAAGATCATATCAAATAACAGGTCATATTTCTTTTCAACTTCGATTATTTTGTCCATTTGATATTTCAGCATAAAGCGTCGGACTTGAGCAAGTATACTTGTAAGATGAATGCGGATGGCGTCTGGTTGATAGTACGTTTTCATATTTGAAATGTTATACAAAAAATCCTTTATAGCTTGGGCATCATTTTGCTCTAAGCTATTAATCCAAAGACGTTGTTGTTCAATAGTTAAAAAGTGATCAAATTTTTTATAGACAGGCATTTTACTGACATAAAAAATTTGAGAAAAGCCACTCTGAAAGCGTAAGTTCAACGCTTGCTTTAATGAATTGTACATTGACTTAATTGATTGTATAGGGAAATCGTATATAGCAATATTTAAATGGGCATTGTTGTATTTAGTCCATTCGCGCATAATGGATTTTCCCTTTTTGACCAATTCTTCTAGATTTGAATCATTCGAAAAGCACATGATTCTTTTTGATAATGGATAAAAAGTAAAGTGCTGTGAGAATGGAAGTGATTGTAGCCAGTGGAAAAGTAATTCATTCTGCTCTGAAAACTCTGTTTCTATCATAAAACAATAAACATAGTCTTCAATAGCGATAGGGGAATCATCTATAAATAATGCTGGATACATTGAGTTCTCTTGTACATAGGAGAGTGTATCGTTAAAAGAATTCAAAACTTGCCTCGATGCATGTGTTAAATATTGTTTTAACAAATTCAAATCAATCGGTTTTACTAGCAATGTTAAAGCACGTAATGAAAGTGCTTCTTGGGCATTCTTAAATAAGGGTTCAGCTGTTATTGTGATTAAATTGTGAGGTTGAATCGATAAAGCCCGTTTTAATCCATTTGTTTTATCTTGCATCAATAATTCAAGCTCTAGCAAAATAATTTCCGGATTCGCCATTTCAAGCCATTTTATAGCATCTTCGACTGTTCCTGCTTCATAAACAGTTGTAATGTTCAACTGATAGTGTTTTATAAACCATTGAATGCCGGTTCTCTCAGTTTGATCTCTATCTATTATCAATAGCTTCATCCTGCATACCACCTCTCCATTATTTATGATTAAAATGTTATTGATAAAAAATCTAAAAAAATTCCCTATTTAATCTAATATAATTCCATAATAGTTAAGAAAATTCCTCTTTTATAGTATCGCTTATTAAAACTGTTGTCTGAATGATAGTTAGTGAATCAGTGATATCTGGAACGCTAACAGATTTTTACGATGATTCGATTGAGGCACATTCAATTGTTTAAACAACTACAAATGAATTCGTGAGATTAAATGCATTAGCATATGATGTCTTGAAACAATGATTTCCGGAAACGGTTACATGGGGATAAGAGTGATGGAAAAAAGACTTTAATATATTCCCGTTAACCTAAACTTTAATATTGCTAAACATCGAGCAGAAGTCATTGAAAGAATTCACAGATACTATGAGGTGATAATTGGGGTTTTACAAGTGAAAGATCATAAGTTTTGGATAACACACCCATGAAGCGGCGTAGCAAGCCATCCGCTCAAAAATCAGAGTATAAGAAGGAAACAAAATAAACGAGCCTATAAAACAGTAAAGATTAGTCTCTATGATGAAGGCCATTTTTCTTTGTCATTTAGATATAGCCATCGCAACGTTTCAAACGACGTAGGGCGAGTTAAGGACGGAATCATTAGCATGGGGTGAAATTCCGTCAAGTGATTAAAAATTTAAATTGGTGGAGGTTACTGAATGAGTGAACCCAAAACAAAAAATTTAAAGTTGCATCTCTTTGGCTATACGGATGATATAGATGTTAATAAAATTAATGATAACTTCAAAAAGCTAGACACGGAAATTATTGCTCCAAAAACACAAGTATTTGTCAGTGATTTTCCAGGGGCAACGGATGCCATCAAAATTCAAGCGGCCCTGGATTTTGCGTTTGCGAATAAGCAAAAAGTCGTCATTGCGGAAGAACGAAAATATCAACTAAACGCAACAATCAAGATCCGTGAAGGGGTAGAGTTACGCGGAGAACGTGCAACACATTACTCATTGGACGCGAATTTGAGGGGCTTTGAGTTGGAGCAGGGAGCTTCTTTTTGTGGTGGAACGATCAGTATAGGGATCGATAAGTACTCACAGGAAGTTGTCTATTTAGACGGAAAATATAAGTATGATAGTGTTAGTGCCAAAACGGCTATCCGTGATTTAGTCATGTGGAACTGGACGGCAACTACAGGCGGGGTGGGTTTATCTCTATTCTCGGGTGGAGAAACGCATCAGATTCAGTTTTTAAACATTGAACGATTGGTGATATGGAATTTTGACATCGGAATTCGATTAAGAGCAACGGAACCAACTACGGGGCAAACATGGATCAATGCAAATCGATTCGATAAAATCACATTGTCAGAATGTAAACAAATGATAGTGATTGAATCAAACAATACTGTTCCATTCGAATGTTCGGGTAACATATTCACTAACCTGCAGATTCAACCAAGCACTACCACTAAGCAAATTTTGAAAATTTCGGGCATGGGGAATACGTTTACAGGTGTTCTATGGGATACACAGATGATCCAACAAACGGGACCAATTGCAGAGTTTACTGCTACCAGTTCCATGAACAACATTAATATGATGTTCTTTCCTGAGGACCGCTGCGTAAACAATGGTGAAAACACTAATAGAATCGGTGTGGCTGGATTGTCCGCAGAGGGGGAATTGGTAGAAAGGGACTGGAATACAATTCAGAAGATGGGAACGTATCGAATCATTGAGCCCTCCGGACTTACAGCAGCACGTCATCAGCCTGTAGGCGCTTACGAATATGGAATCATGACAGTTTTTGCAATCGACGACAATGTATCTCAATTTTACGTCCCTCATCAAGTAACTGAAGGTATCTATATTCGTTCAAAGTTCGGTTTAACCGACTGGACATCGTGGTTACAGTTATCTTCATCAGCACAGCTAGAGGTATTAAAAACGGCTTTGATTCAACGTAGACAGATTAAAAATACGGATGATTTTAACTTAATAACACAAATGGGGACGTATCAAATTTCATTCGCAAATTTATCTTTTAATACGAAAAAGAATCAACCGCCACAGGAGGTGACGAGTTCCGGGCTTTTGCAAATAACGACCAACTTGCACTCAATTGTTCAATTGTACTTTCCTCACTCAACAGATGGCATGTGGTTTAGATCCAACTTTAATAATGCAGGATGGACACCATGGAAATTGAGTGGAAAAGGTGGTGGTGGTGGTCCTGCAATTATCGAATCATTATCCGCAGATCCTAAAAATCCGGAAATTGGTAATATGTGGATAAGGAGTGATTTGTAAATGGGTACCCCTATCGCTTATCAACGCATACGAACAGGGAAGGGGACATTTGAAATACCTTTGTATTCGATGACTGATGCATCTATCCTGGATAAATCCTTGCAGGTGATGACACATAAGGGGCTAGCTTGCTATGACCTAGTGGATACGAAAGTTAGAGGGGTTGAAAATTCTTCCATCCTTAGAATCCAAACGCACAAGGGCATTAAAGCCATTAAAGGCGTCGTGAATATCATCAAGCCAATTAGTACTGCCACAGTAAGGGCAAATGACGGGGCATCAATCATTACAGAAAATACCCCAGACTATTTCCATGTCACTACAAAGTGGGCGGGGGCGGGGCTTATCGTACCAATCGGCCCTCTTATACCAAATCACTATTACGATTTTACGATGTCTATAGAAGTATCGTATAACTTAACAAGAGAGGATTTTGTACAGGTGAAGATAAGGAACGCCACTCAAAGAACTTACTTAGTGAATGGTGGAGCTATTATGTTTACCACTCCAATCGTGGGGATAAAACAGGATCTAAAAAGTGTACGGATTAATACAGGGGCAATCTTGCCGACAGATCAAATTGAACTAAACATATTTTCGGCAAACGGCGACAATAACAAGATTAATCCGGTGAACTTTAAAGTCTATAAAGCAGGTATGACAATCAAATTAGTATAAATTCACGGGGGAGCGGGTATTCAGCTCCCTACTTTTTTCATTATAGTTGGAACTTGTAAAATTATCGCTTTGTCGTTGAGATGTCAAAAATACACTAGGAGTAGGATTGGGAGAGTGAAAGAGTTTTCATTGTTGATTCCGCTATAGTAATAGCCACCCCAGCTTTATCGGAGGGGGATGAAACATTAGAAATATTTGTGTTACTCATGATAAATCTGTTATTGATGAAAAATCAAAAAAAATTCCCTATTTAATCTAATATAATTCCATGTTATCTAAAAAAATTCCTCTATTTAAAAACTTTTTCTCATATATATTTAATGGTCAGAATTTTAAAATAATATAAAGGGGAGTGGTTGAAATGGAGGGCGTTCGAGAAACGGAATTGACTGTAAAGAGTTCAAAAACAGATTTAATGTCAGTCATTAAATTTGTGGTCTGTAGTTTGATTGGTATTTTTAGTTTCTTTGTTACTTTTACATACAACGGTAAATCTTCTATTTTATTAGATCATATTGTTAGTTGGTTATCGATGAATGTTCCAACCTTAGTAACCATCTATATCGTTATTATGCTAGTTTGTGGTGCTGCTTATCCGTTTATCTCAAAAACTTGGAATAAGGATATTGTCAATTTTGTGATGTCAGTCTTTAAAGTAATTGGTTTAGGTACTGGCTTATTACTTCTATCCGGAGTAGGTCCAGATTGGCTGTTTGATCCAAGTGTAGGGCCATTTTTAATGGAGAAATTAATAAAGCCAGTGGGTGTTCTTATTCCAATAGGAGCCATCTTCTTAGCATTATTAGTCAGTTATGGATTACTTGAATTTATAGGTGTATTTATGCAACCTATTATGCGACCAATTTTTAGAACTCCTGGTCGTTCAGCAGTTGATGCAGTAGCATCCTTTGTTGGTAGTTATTCTGTAGGCTTATTATTAACCAATCGTGTATTCAAACAAGGGAAATATACGATTCGTGAAGCTGCTATTATTGCAACTGGTTTTTCAACTGTGTCGGTGACATTCATGGTCGTTGTTGCGAATACACTTGATTTAATGGCCTATTGGAGTTCGTTCTTCTGGGTATCACTCATCGTTACTTTTATCGTCACGGCAATTACGGCTAGAATATGGCCACTTGGAAAATTAAAAGATGAGTATATTGTAGAGCAAGGTGATCCAGAAGTGATTGTAACTGAAAAAAGACTATTAACAGCATGGACTGAAGCGATGCAAGCAGTGAAACATAATCCACCGTTTATAAAGAATCTTCTACAGCATTTAAAAGAAGGATTGCTGATGACAATGGGTGTCTTACCATCAATTCTTTCAATTGGGTTATTTGGACTTTTATTAGCAATGTATACACCCATTTTTGATTGGGTTGCCTATATTTTCGTACCATTTACATGGGTTTTACAATTGCCAGAGCCTATGTTAACTGCTAAAGCGTTAGCGGTTTCAATAGCAGAGATTTTCTTACCGGCATTATTAGTCGTGAATGCAACAATCATCACAAAATTTATAGTAGCCGTTGTATCCATTTCAGCAATTTTATTTTTCTCAGCAGTTATTCCTGTAATTATTTCAACTGATATACCTTTAACAATACGTCAACTAATTATCATTTGGTTCCAACGTGTTGTTTTAACACTTATTCTAGTAACACCAATCGCATTTTTACTATTTTAAAGGGAGCGTGTCATTATGGAAAATGTTATGCAGAATATTAAAGCACCAACTGGTAGTGAATTGACTTGTAAAGGCTGGACGCAAGAAGCAGCAATGCGTATGTTGATGAATAATTTGGATCCAGAGGTGGCTGAAAATCCTGATGAACTTGTCGTTTATGGGGGGATTGGGAAAGCCGCTCGTAACTGGGAGAGCTATGCACAAATTATTGAGTCATTGAAAAAGCTAGAAAATGATGAAACATTACTTGTCCAATCAGGAAAACCTGTAGCGGTATTTCGCACGTACGAGCATTCGCCACGTGTCTTAATTGCAAATTCAAATCTTGTTCCAGCATGGGCGAATTGGGAGCACTTTTATGAATTAGAAGATAAAGATTTGATGATGTATGGACAAATGACTGCAGGAAGTTGGATATATATAGGGGCACAAGGTATTTTACAAGGCACATATTTAAGCTTTGTGGAGGCCGGTAAAAAAGTATTTGGTTCAGCAGATTTAAAAGGAAAATTAATCTTAACAGGTGGAATGGGTGGAATGAGTGGCGCTCAACCGCTAGCGGGGAAAATGGCTGGAGCCGTTATTCTTGTTGTCGAAGTGGATAAAAAACGCATCGAGCGTAAAATCAAGGAAGGATATTGTGATTATTTAGCAGAAGATTTAGAGGAAGCCCTAACATTGGCTAAACAGCTTCAAGACAAAAATGAACCTGCTTC
This sequence comes from Viridibacillus sp. NPDC096237, assembly GCF_050278625.1. Classification (NCBI taxonomy): domain Bacteria; kingdom Bacillati; phylum Bacillota; class Bacilli; order Caryophanales; family Caryophanaceae; genus Viridibacillus; species Viridibacillus sp. NPDC096237. Next base: position 66,803 of record NZ_JBNNTI010000017.1, read on the forward strand.
TATCGGGCTTGTAGGCAACTGTGCAGATGTCTATCGTGAAATTTTTGAACGTGGAATCATTCCAGATTTCGTAACAGATCAAACTAGTGCGCATGATCCATTAAATGGCTATATTCCTAATCATATGACACTTGAAGAAGCACTTCAGTTACGCAAAAATAATCCGAAGCTATATGAGCAAAAAGCAAAGCAAGCGATGGCTGACCATGTGCAAGCGATGCTCGATTTCCAAACAGCTGGAGCAGAGGTTTTTGATTACGGCAATAATATTCGTAAATATGCAGAAGAAATGGGCGTAAAAAATGCCTTTGATTTCCCAGGTTTTGTTCCGGCATACATTCGACCACTATTCTGTGAAGGTAAAGGACCATTCCGCTGGGCTGCACTTTCAGGTGATCCAGAAGATATTTATAAAACAGATGCACTTGCGAAAAAGATGTTTGCGAATGATGAGGGACTTGTGAACTGGATTGAGATGGCACAGAAAATGGTTAAATGGCAAGGGTTACCTGCACGTATTTGTTGGCTGGGCTACGGCGATCGTCACCGATTTGCTTTAAAGGTAAATGAAATGGTGGCTTCTGGTGAGTTAAAGGCTCCAATTGTATTTGGCCGTGATCACTTAGATTCAGGTTCAGTTGCATCACCTAACCGTGAAACAGAGGGGATGCAAGACGGTTCAGATGCAGTATCTGATTGGCCAATCTTAAATGCTTTAGTCAATACTGCAGGAGGAGCGAGTTGGGTAAGTGTCCACCACGGCGGCGGAGTAGGAATGGGTTATTCACAACACGCCGGGCAAGTGCTTGTCGCAGATGGAACAGAAATGGCAGCTGAAAAAATTAATCGTGTATTAATATCAGATCCTGGAATGGGCATTGTTCGACATGCAGATGCGGGTTATGATATCGCTATAAAAACGGCACATGAGAAAAATGTGAATATGCCAATGTTAAAAACAGAGGGGTGATAACACATGATTTTACTTATTGAAAATGCAAATCAATTAATTACCTTAAAAGGAACGAAGAATAAAGCTCGCACTAGAGAAGAAATGAGCGACCTACAAATCATTGAAAAAGGCAGTGTATTAATAAGTGGAAATCGTATTGTCGCTGCAGGTACACAAGCATCTATAAGAGCGTATTATCCAGAACTAGTGTCGCAAGCAAAAATAATTGATGCTACTGGTAAAGTCGTCATGCCTGGATTGGTTGATGCACATACACATCTTGTCTTTGGTGGAACTCGAGAAAATGAATTCCAAATGCGTCTAAACGGTGCAACTTATATGGACATTATGAATGCCGGTGGTGGTATTCATGCAACAACGAAAAAAACACGAGAAGCTTCTTTTGAACATTTATATGAAAAATCGTATGGCCACTTAAATGATTTCTTGCGACATGGCATTACTACTATAGAAGCAAAAAGTGGTTATGGGTTGGATTGGGCAACAGAAGAGAAGCAATTAAAAGTAGTCAAAAAACTGCAAGAAAATCACGCCATTGATGTTTCCAGTACGTTCATGGGAGCGCATGCTATCCCAGCTGAGTATAAAGAAAATCCTGATGCATATGTTGATTTGATCATAAATGAAATGATTCCAAAAGTAGCGGAAGAAAACCTAGCCGAATTTAATGATGTATTTTGTGAAAAAGGTGTTTTCACACCTGAGCAATCACGTAAGATTCTACTAGCTGGAAAAGAATATGGCTTGATACCTAAAATTCATGCGGATGAAATAGAACCATATGAAGGTGCAGAGCTTGCAGCAGAAGTAGGTGCAATTTCAGCCGAGCATTTACTTGTAGCATCTAATCAGGGTATTAGTGATATGGCGAAAACAGGAACAGTTGCAGTATTATTACCTGGAACAGCTTTCTTTTTGAAGGCTGCATCTGCAAGAGGTAGGTTGATGATTGATGAAGGTGTTCCAGTAGCAATTTCGACTGACTTTAACCCAGGATCTTCTCCAACGATTTCTCTACCTTTTATCATGAACTTAGCATGTATGAATATGGGCATGACGATGGAAGAAGTATTAACTGCCACGACAATCAACCCAGCGTATGCGATTAATAGAGGACATGAAATTGGTTCACTTGAAGAGGGCAAAAAAGCAGATGTACTCATCTTAGATGTTACGAATTATCAGCAACTACAATATTTCTACGGCATGAATCATACACATACGGTTATTAAAAATGGTCGAGTTGTTGTTGAGAATGGTGTGCTGTGTGATGAATCACAGGATGTTACTGATTGAAAATGAGCTTAAAATTTTATGGAAGAGACCTCTGATTGCTATAATCAGAGGTTTTTTTCTATGGTTTAATAGAGAAGTATAAATAATTTCAAAAAAATGAATCGGAAATGAGTCGACCGGCGTCTATAGGGTGGTTGCTTGAAAGGAGGGCGCGGATTGGCTGAACAATTGGAGGAAATCATTGAAGAGTATGGCGATTATTTATTGCGCGTCTCATACTTATATGTCAAGGATTTGACGACAGCTGAAGATATTGTGCAGGACGTTTTTATAGCTTTTTATAAAAAGCAAAGTCAATTTAGAGGTGCGGCTTCATTAAAAACTTATTTAGTGAAAATGACAGTTAACCGCTGTCATGATTATTTACGGAGTTGGAAGCGAAAACGGCTTACATTAATGGATAAAGTGACAGGTAAAGGAGATAGTAGAACACCAGAATATCTCGTTTTAGAAGCAGCTGACCGTAGGCGTGTAACAGAGGCACTATTGCAACTGCCGATATTGTACCGAGAAGTTATCATTTTATATTATTATCAAGAATTAAATACAGTGAAAATAGCAGAAATATTAGATTGTCCTGAGGCAACAATACGTACGCGACTGCAACGAGCACGCAAATTATTACATAAGCAATTAGTTGGTTACGAATGGGAGGGGTGGCAGCATGAATCGTTTGAAGTATGATTTAGATCGTGAGCTAAAGCAACAAGTTTTCTTAAAGGATGATGTGAAAAAAAGAATGCTCGAGCAGGCAAAAAATCCAACTAGAAAGTCACGCTCCAAATGGCAGTATCCAGTCGTACTTGTAGCATGTGCAACTGTGCTATTTCTATTTGCGACATTACTATTTCAAGATGTAACTGGAAATGAAAAAGTCGTTACAGGTGCCAACGCAGAATCTGGCTTACAGCTAGACTGGCTAATTGAATTACTTCCTTATATCATTCTGGGGAGTATTATTTTCACTATGGTTAAATTCTTTCAACCGTTTGAGTTACCTGTTTGTGAGAACTGTCATGAAAAATGGAACTGGCGAGTTTCTATTAAAAAAATGTTTACTTTCAATCGAACTATGTTTTGCCCACATTGCGAAAAGAAGCAATATCAAACGAAAAAATCAAGAATTCGTATGAGTCAGTTTGTCTTATTACCAAACTTAGTCTTATTGATCAATGCATTTTTTGACTTCTACTGGTGGGAAATTGTTTTGATGTATGTTGCTATTCTCATTACTGGATTCATTTTAATGCCATATAATTTGAAGCTTCAAAACGATGAGGATTTGAATTTGTGGTAACTAATGCTTAATATAAAATAGCTAAGGGGATTTTTCCGCTTAGCTGTTTTGAGTAATATATAATAATTAGTTCAGCCGAGAAAAATAATCCTGAAAGAGATCAAATTGAATATCGTTAATAAGTCCAAACCTCAAAAGTTTGTTTTATTACATGTGTAGTTGATTGGAGCGGAGGTGGCGACTCCTGCGGCAAAAGCGGGACAGTCCAAGACCTGCAAGAGCGTAGCGACGAAGCCGCTTGGCGCCCCCCGCGGAATGCGTCCACCGTAGCGGAAATCAACGGCCTTATCTATTTTAAAAAAAAGACCGTAGATAAATTCGAATTTCTTTGAGTTTGTCTACAGTATGAGGCACTCGATATAACAAGTGCCTTTCTTATATATAAAGCTTATTTTTCACCGCTTAATTCTACTAAGATTTTAGCTTGTGATTTATCGTTTGTTAAAGCTTCAAAGCCTTTATTTACGATATCATCTAATTGGATACGGCTAGTGATAATACCTTGTGGTTTTAATTGACCAGTACCCATTAAGTCTACAGTTTGTTGGAATGATGTTGGTGTGTAAGCAATACTTGAAGTGATTTTCACACCTGTATTTGTTAAATGGATTGGATTCCATTCAATAGGACGAGCAAAGATAGATACGATTACCATTGTACCGCGAGCTCTTGTTGCATCAATCGCTTGTTTAAATGTTGGTGCAACACCAGCAACTTCAAATGATACATCGACACCGTCTGGAACAATAGCGCGAATCGCTTCTACACCATTTACATCCCCAGAGTTTATAACATGAGTAGCACCAAGTTCTTTCGCTTTTGATAGGCGAGTTTCCGACAAATCTAGCACTATAATTTTACTTGCACCAGCGGCTTTTGCTGCGATAGCAGTTAATAATCCGATTGGACCTGCACCGAAAATAGCTATAGTATCACCGAATCGTAAATTACCTTCTTTTACGGCTTGCACTGCTACAGCGGTAGGTTCAACAAGAGCACCGTCTTCAAGTGTCATTGTTTCAGGAAGTAAGTAAACATTGTTTTCAGGAGCATTTGCAAATGTTGTAAATCCACCATCACCATGCAAACCTATAAAGCTAAAGCCATCATAAGCATCTACATCTTCAGGTTTGTTACCATGAGTTAATGTTGGGTTAATCGCTACACGATCTCCAATTTTAAATTTAGTTACGTTAGCGCCAACTTTTTCAATAACACCGGCAAATTCATGTCCCATAATAAGAGGAGCGATTTCACCAGTTAAACCGTCTTTTTCTTTAGTTGGTACAAATACAGGGCCTTCTTGATATTCATGCAAATCACTACCACAAATACCTGCCCATGCAACACGTACTGTTACCTCATTATCTTTAAGTGCTTTCAATTCTCTTTCTTCAATGCGAATATCTTTTTCGCCATACCATACTGCAGCTTTCATAATATATTGACCTCCAGTAAATTGTTGTCTTCGTAATACACCCCCATTCTAGCACTCTAAAAAAATGCTACAACTAAAAGGACTTGGAAAAAGCTAGAACGGACTAAAGACAGAATAAAATGTACATAAAGAAGTCTGATAATAATAGATTAACAAATGGATCCATCGAACCGATTAGAAGCATTTCGTGAGGCCGAATCAAATATCGAAGAGGAAGCAGATTTCTTAATAAGCCTGCCCTTAGTTATTTAGAGATTATCCGAGATGTGAAGAATCATTATCTATTACCACTCGTTGCGTACGTGAAGATTAAAGTTGCTACTATTTACGTAAAAGTTAGACACCAATCTAATTTTTGTGTGGTTTTTTTGGTAAAAGTAAGTGTTGAACAACGTATCCAAGCGGTTCTACGAACTTAAATGGAGAAGAATCCATGATTGAAATTGCGAAAGATATCGGTGGTGTCACAAATCGAGTTGTCAGTGAATGGGTTCGCCGTTATCAAAAAAAGTATAGAGACTTTCTTAAAATCCAAAGTGTAAATTTCCAAGATAGAATTATTGGAATATTTATTTGAACAAAGGGTAAAAAGAAGCTGGTTATTTTATTGAAATAATCAGCTTCGATATCTTTTTTTAAGCAAGTCTCTTTTGGAACGCAGATGCACCATTTTCTTTTACTATCTGGAGTTTCCTTTTAGTTAATCTGCCCACATTCAAATAAGAGCGTGTTTTGATCAATTTTTTTCAAAAGATGTTCTGTAGATTTGTTCACATATCAAGGTTAATATCATTAATTTAATCAAACTTTATTACAAAACTACAGGGATTAGGTTTTAAAGTTCATTTCTTTTTATTAAGTACATTCCGGTTTAAGTTGTAATTATTCAGTAAAGGACACGCCATAAATAAAAGGTAGCGTATGATTCCCAGTTTTTCCATGGAAACGATATTTCTAAGATTTCATCTTTCGTAGGCTTTCGGTTCATATTACGTAATATTTTTATCGAATTAATAAGACCCACATCATCGATTGGAAAAGCTGTCTGGAACCTGAGGCAGCGCATTAGAACATAATTGGCTGTCCAAGGACCGATTCCTCGTATTTTAATTAAGTTTTTTTCAGCATCTTTAAAGTTCATTTTCATTAATTTTTCCCTCGATAATTCTCCACTTGCCATTAATCTGGCAATTCCAATGATATATTCACTTTTTTTTACCGTCATTTTAATATCTGCTAGGTCTGTAGGTGTTAACTGTGCAATTCGTTCGTACGGTGGGAACATCCAATACTTTTTCCCATTCCATTCGATAGAATCGCCAAATTCTTCTACAAATTGCTTCTTTAAGGAGTATGCGAAGGCTAAGTTAATTTGTTGCCCTAAAACTCCCCAACATAAAGCTTCAAATAAATCGGGAATGCCGACAACTCGTAATCCATAGAATTTTCGGGCAGGCAATTTAAGTAATGGGTCTGCTTTTGCCATTTCATAAAATGACGTTAAATCGTTATCAAGATCAAACCATTCATGAATATATTTTACAATCTCTTCCTGTTTCCACTTTTCAATAGGTCTAGAATCATTTAGGAATTGAACAACCATTTGTTTATTATTGATTACGCTTACCTGTACTAAGGACCGAATTTCCCCAATGGCTATAACTTTTGTAATTATATCGTTCTCTATTTCATACATGCATTCATTTTTTTCCCTTGTTAGATAGCCTAGATTTGCATTCATGTCGAAATTTTCAGGTAATGTAATTACAATAACATCATTGACTTCATGCCATGTCACTTTTTCATTCTCCTTTACAAAATAATTATAAAAAACTCACGCTGATTGAAATTTTACTTTACCACATAATAATCTTTACTAATTTTGTTATCTTGCTATTACATTCTAAACACCTTATTTTTTTCTATTTATGAGGTTATAGTGTTAGTTATCAAGAATGCTAAATAGGAGTGGATAAAAATGGTCCAAGATATAAAAACACGTGTCGAAAACTTAAATTGGGAATCAATTCAAAATGAATTAGATGAGCAAGGATTTGCAAAGCTTCCAGCGATTTTAACAAAAGATGAATGTGAATTCTTCATAGAATTGTATTGTGAGGAAGAGTCATACAGAACGACAATCAATATGACGAGATATCGCTTTGGGAATGGGGAGTACAAATATTTTTCCTATCCATTACCTGAAATCATCCAAAGTTTAAGAGAGTCCTTTTATCTAGAATTGACCAAAACAGCCAATCGATGGTTGGGTTATTTGAAGAAAACAGAACAGTTTCCAGATCATCTTCAAGATTTTTTGAAGACCTGTGAAGAATATGAACAAACTAGACCGACACCTTTAATATTAAAGTATGAAACAGGCGGGTTTAATTGTTTGCATCAAGATTTATATGGCGACATATTTTTCCCTTTTCAATTAGTATTTGTATTAAATCAACGAGATAAAGACTTTTGCGGTGGAGAATCTCTATTAGTGGAACAAATTCCTCGTGCCCAGAGTAGGGGACATGTAATTACTTTAGAACAAGGTAGTGCGCTGATCTTTCCTACTAACCACAGACCTGTTCTGGGTAAAAAGGGATATTACAAAAATACGGTTCGTCACGGAGTAAGTACGGTTACTTCTGGAGAACGATACGGTCTTGGAATCATTTTTCACGATTCTAAATAAAAATTAAACTTCAATATCTTGCTATTCCATTCCTAGAATTGTACATTCTGAAATTATAGGGAGTATATTGTAATGAGAGGTGAGATAAATGCCGGATAGTATCAATAACGGACATAAAGAGAGCCCTGATCATAGAATTTCGAATGATGTAGAAATGATAACAGATGATAAGTGGCAAGCAATTATAAATAATGATACAGCGTACAATAATCAATTTTTCTACGCTGTAAAGTCGACAGGGATATTCTGTAAACCATCCTGTAAATCTCGCGTTCCAAAAATAGAAAATGTATGCATTTTTCCAAACGCAGAACAAGCTCTACGCGCAAATTTTCGACCTTGTAAACGTTGCAAGCCCACTAATGAAAATCTGCCTGATAGCGAGTGGGTTGGTTTAATTACGGAATACATTGATAAAAATTTCACAGAAAAATTAACTCTAGAATCGTTAGCAAATATTTGTCATGGAAGTCCGTATCATATGCATCGAACATTTAAAAAGATTAAAGGCATTACGCCGGTTGAGTATATACAACAAGTTAGAGTACACGCGGCTAAAAAGTATTTGATTCAGACAAATAAAGCGATTGGAGATATCGCCATATGTGTGGGTATGGCTAACGCGCCTTATTTTATTACTTTATTTAAAAAGAAAACTGGACAGACACCAGCACAATTTCGTCAAATGAGTAAAATGGAGGAAAAGTACAATGAAAACAAAGAATAAACCAACCCTTTATTGGTCTTTACTAAAGTTTAAGGATTGGAATTTTTATATTGCTTCAATTTCAAAGGGGCTTGTGTTTGTAGGTTCACAGAACAAACCATTCGAAGAATTGTTCGAATGGGCTAAGAAACACTTTCCAGGAAGTCCTCTTGTTGAAGATGATGAAAACCTTGAACCCTATGTCGCTGAAATCGCTCAGTATCTAGAAGGAAAGCGGAAAACCTTTACTGTTCCATTTGAGTACGTAGGTACGCAATTTCAGTTAGCAGTCTGGAATGCACTTTGTGAAATTCCTTATGGACAGACGAAATCTTATTCCGACATTGCAAATGATATAAATAAACCAGCAGCTGTTCGTGCTGTAGGAGCAGCTATTGGGGCTAATCCGGTATTAATTACTGTACCGTGCCATCGTGTAATAGGAAAGAATGGCTCATTAACTGGCTATCGGGGCGGATTAGAAATGAAGACACTGCTCCTGGATCTGGAAAAGCGAGCTTCATCTAGCAATGAGTAATTATTGCCGTACAATGAATGGAGGTTCCGTCATGAAAAGTGAATTATTCTATAAAAGTCCGAAAACCATTTTGAATAAAGGGACTGGCTTTCTTTCTGGATATACTCATTCACTAAATCCTTATACAGGCTGTTCATTTGGGTGTTCCTATTGTTATGTACGTGAAATGCCTGTATCTCTTTTTCGAGAAGGGGAATGGGGAAATTGGATCGATGTTAAAAAAGGAGCTGCGAATTTATTAAAAAAGGAGCTCCATCGCGCCAAAGCCAAAGGGAATGTAACCATTTTTATGTCATCAAGTACAGACCCGTATCAACCAATAGAGCATAAGGAAAAAGTGACGCGATCTTTACTAGAAGTTATGGTAGAAGATCCCCCTGACTTCCTATTAGTACAGACTAGAAGCCCACTTGTGAGTCGAGATATCGATTTGCTGCAACATTTTAAAGATAAAGTTCGGGTAAGTATGACAGTAGAGACCGATAGGGAAGATATTCGCAAGCATTTTGCGCCCTATGCTCCCCCTATTCCAGCAAGGCTTAAAACACTCCAACTGCTTGCTGAATCCGGTATTCCTGCACAGATTGCCATCGCACCCGTATTACCAAGTAGCGAGCGATTTGCAGAAATATTGCGTCCCTTGGTTAACCGAGTATGTATTGACGATTATTTTATGGGGGACGGCAGTGGTGGTAAACGAACACACAAGATGGGCTTACAAGCTTTATATAGAAATTTGAAAATGGAAGAATGGTATCATCCATCCGTCTATCAAATGGTTTATAAACGAATGCGGCAGTATTTTTCGGAAGATGAACTTTTCATTAGCCAGAAGGGTTTCGAACCCTAGCGCTATTAATTTTAGTTTACATAATATAAATTATGTATTTTTGTAAAAGTTTCTGCAAAATAATCACCTGTGTCATTAAATTCAGAGTAAGTGATGAGTTACACAAAAAGGCTTACCTTCACCTTTAATAAATAAAATTCTTTCCCAGTTATTCATATTAAGCTCCTTTATTACTTCATTCTATAAAGAAATTGAGAAACCTTTAGGAATCTAGTTTACTCACAAATAGCTAACTTTTTATAAAATAAATGATCTTCAACAAATATTAAATACTAAACAGATCTAATTTCATTAAAATAAAGGTGTTTTGGGGTTTTTGTCCAATAAAGGATATTCGGTGTTAGAAAAATGTCCATTAGTAAGTGCTTCCAATTCGAGAGCGGGGTATGTAAATGACGGATAAGAAGACAAGAGATCTTTATTTTTTTATTTCACTTATGTTTGAAAAAAAGCGTTTGATCGTGACAGGTATTTTGTTAATGATCATCGCAACTTTTATTGATTTATTATCTCCTTTAGTCATGAAGCAAATAATTGACTCAGCAATTCCTGAAAAGAATTTCAAAGCATTGTTTATTTTTATAGCAATTTTAACTATTTTACCTATTCTTTCAACAATTTTTAGAACTGTACGAATGATACTAAATGTTAAAATCGGTGGGAATGTAACCGAAAAATTAAGAACGATGGCGTTTGAGAAAGCATTTACACTATCATCAATAAACTTAAATCAGTTGAAAATTGGAGATATAGTAGACCGTGTAATGCGCACTTCGGGTATGATAGGTGAAGTTTATATAGCAAATGAATTACTCAACGGGATTACAAGCCTATTCATGTTTATAGGAATGACTATATTTATGATCACAATTAGTTTGAAATTAACTTTAATCGCATTTTTAGTTGTTCCGCTAGTATTTATCATAACTTATATTTTAGGGAAAATATCAGAAACTAAAACAAAGAGTTTTATGGAATATACAAATAATGAAATGACTTTTTTTACGGAACTAATCAGTGGCATAAAAAATGTTCAAATCTTCTCCCAACAAAAAAGTGAATTGAAAAACGTAAAGAGTTTGTTGAAAAAACATAAAGAAATACATTTAAATACGAGTATCACTAGCGTTGCATTAAAATAACTTTAATTTTAAAAATACTCAAAATGTTCAATAATCTTGTTTTGTGCATAAAAAAAGTCCTTTATAATGGAT